>VGOG01000100.1 GCA_016875995.1 Chloroflexota bacterium | reverse complement strand
TACAACCATTGGGTAACGCACCGTGCAGGTCTCAGTTCTGCAACTGCCACAACTGGCGAGAGGAAGTATACCACCAAATCAAGAAAGAGGCAGGTTTGAGTAGCTCCGCAACAAGGCAACCTCAGTCTGCCGAAACCAAGCTCACCAAATCACCCGAGTGTCACATTCATTATCTGAAGGTCTATAGAATTATACCCGCCTCTCCTGGGCCGATCAGGAGTAGGTGTTGGGATTACAAGAGCCAAGACTCTGTAATCCCTTTTTGTTTGGCTGCTGTATAGTATATCACGTTCCGCCTCTTTTGGCAAAAGCAAAAAGCCACCTTGCAGTTGACGCAGGTGGCTTTTCTCTTGCCCGGCACGACGCTTATGCCAGTTGGCGTAGGCTAGGGCAATGTCAGTGCCCAGGCATACGTCAGTTGGTCAATCAGGCTTGCCAGCCACACGCTGAAGGCAGCCTCGAAGGGGATAGGATGCTCAGTCTCAATCAAACCGGTGCGTTCTACTATTGTAATCGCTGTTGCTTCAGTCATTGCCATTGCTTGCCTCCTTTCGGCTTTCAGATGGCTATCTTCTCCTTTCGATTTGTTGAAATTGGACTTCTCTATTATAATTATCGAGCGGCACGGTCAGTAGGAAGCTGAAACCATTTTGGTATTCTATATGGTGATAAAACAGTATAATAGGCGATAAGAATACGATTGAGGAGAGAAGTCAATGCCCAAGCGTACCTATCAACCCAAGAAAAGACGGCGTCAGCGGGTGCATGGTTTTCGGGTGCGGATGAGCACCAAGGGCGGACGCAGGGTCATCCAGTCCCGTAGACTCAAGGGGAGAAAGAGACTGGCCGCGCAGAAGCACAGGAAGTAGCCGAAAGTTGAGGGTTGAAGAAACGATACCGTTTGAGAAGCAACAAGCAATTTCAACGAGTGCGTCGGGACGGTCGTTCCTGGGCCCATCCCTTGTTGGTTCTGTGTGCCCTACCCAACGACTTGGAGCACAGCCGCTTTGGCTTCTCGGTCAGTCACTGGGTGGGCAAAGCAGTGGTTCGTAACCGGGCCAAACGCCTCATGCGGGAGGCGACCAGGCTTCGCCAGGGGGACATCGAAGAAGGTTGGGATCTAGTATTCATCGCTCGCCATCCCATACGAGAAGCGAACTTCAAGCAAGTAGACCAGGCCGTCGAACAGTTGTTGAGACGGGCTGGATTGCTGAAAGTGACCAGCGAGGATACAGGGTAGGGCCTGTGATGAGAAGCCTCGCCCTGGCCACTATCAAGCTTTATCAAGTCACCTTCTCCCGCGTCTTGCCCCCCACCTGTCGTTTCGAGCCCTCCTGCTCCCAGTACGCATACGAAGCCATTGAAAAGTACGGCCTCCTGAAGGGTGGCTGGATGGCCCTCAAGCGCTTCAGCCGTTGCCACCCTCTCAATCCCGGAGGATACGATCCTGTGCCGTGAAGCAAAGTCACTATCTTTCTGAGTGTCTGGAGAGGAGACCGCACTATGAGACTCACGTATGATCCCCGCTATAACATCGCTTACGTTCGTTTTCAAGAGAAGCAGGCCGAAGTGGAGGCAATTAATATCAGCGACGAATTAGTCGTGGATATGGCCCCCGATGGAACGATCTACGGTATCGAGCTGTTAAACGCGAATGAGCAATTATGGCGTGAGGACACAGGCAGGCTTTTAGTTATCAACGAGGCCACAGGGGAACGTGCTGAATTGCCACTTGCCTTGACGCCCATCTCCGGCTGACCTTGGAGGCGATTCAGGCAGCCCTGACGTTTGCTGCCGAAGCTTTGCAGGCCGATGTAGTTTACCCAATTGCTGAGGCAGTTGCGTGAACTTCCTGGCGGATGGCAGAAAGGGGTGGAAAATAATGACACAAGAGCGAGGTAATGAGATGGCAGGAACCGAAAAATCACAATTGCTCGGACGCTACATCATCACTGACCCACAAATCTGTCACGGAAAGCCAGTCTTTCGTGGCACGCGTATCTTTGTTTCGGATGTGCTAGAGATGGTCGCAGAAGGAATGGCTTGGGAGACAATTATCGAGCAATGGCATAACAGTATCACTAAAGAAGCGATTGCAGAGGCAGTGAAATTGTCGAGTGAGGCATTCTTCAGACACACAGAAGAGTTTGTTTTGGAGCCAACCCCAGCATGAACATCCTCGATGAAAACGTTCGCGAAGACCAGCGCGGACTGTTGCAGAGGTGGGGAATTCCAGTTCACCAATTGGGTGTTGATGTTGGGCGAAAGGGGATGAAAGACGAAGAAATCATCCCTTTCTTGCACACACTCCGCGATACGACTTTTTTCACGCGCGATATGGGTTTCTATGATCGCAAACTATGCCATGCTCGGTACTGCTTGGTTTGTCTGGCTGTAGGGAAAGAAGAGGTTGCTGTTTTCGTGCGTCGCGTCTTGCGTCATCCCGAAGTTGATACAAAGGCGAAGCGAATGGGCGCAGTAATCCGCGTTTCTCATGCGGGATTTTCCATCTGGCGTCGAAACGTGACGAAAGAAGCATACATCAACTGGTAGGCGACGACTGCGCGCCCGCAAACACACGCCTCGCGCCATTGGCGGATGGGAAGTGGATTTTCCAAAGAGGCGTAGCGATTCCGCCAACGACGTGAGGCTTGGGCGCTAGGCGAAACGTTGACAGCGAAAAGATAAGGATATTGGGCAGACGAATGGGTGTGCCAAAGAACAATCATCAAAAGCAATATGTGATAAAAGGTGACAAATTGCAGGGCAGAGTGCGAGAGCAGGAGGGGTGATGGTGATGATTTGCCCGAAATGCGGTAACGTAGAGCGCTTTCTACAGCGGGTTGCTGAAGTGCGAACCTATCCTTTTGATGCTCCCTCAGGCCTCCAATGCAAATCGGTTTGCAGCGACGAATGGGAAGGCCAAGTGGATTGGTATGGCTCAGATTTTGAAGAGACGCTAGAAGTGCTTGGCCTCTTCTGCGGAGACTGCGGGGTGCTGGTAGTAAGCGACTGGCGCAGAGAATAAGATAGGAGGTCCGATTTTGAGAAAAATCACGACGGGGCCTAAGGTCGTCCTTTGGCTCTCTATAATCGCCGCCTTGCTAACCGGCTGTGGCGGCGCAGCACCACCCACCAGTTGGCCCGGGCTGGCAGTAGCCGAGGATGTGGTGTACCTCGCCGCTGGTGCTAAGGTCCACGCCCTGGATGCGGAGACGGGAAACCCAAAGTGGGAGTTTGCCGGTGAAGAGAAAAAGGGGCCCTTCTACGCCACCCCAGCGGTGGAAGAGGGCCTGGTCTTCGTCGGCTCCAACGACCACAATCTGTACACCCTGGACGCGGTCACGGGCAACCAGCGGTGGTCCTTCACCACCAAAAAGCCCATCATCGCCGGGCCGGCGGTGGCCAGCGATACGCTCTACGTGGCCTCCGCCGACTTCAAGGTCTACGCCCTGGAGGCAGCCACGGGGGTCGGGCGGTGGGAGTTCACCACCGGCAACTGGATCTGGGCCACGCCACTGGTAGCCGACGACAAGGTGTACGTCGGCTCCATGGATCATAAAATGTACTGCCTCGACGCCCAAAGCGGTCAGCTAATTTGGGAGTTCAAAGCCGGCGGGGCGATAGCCGCTACTCCCACCCTGGCCGGAGACTTGCTCTACTTCGGCGCCTTCGACAGCAAGGTCTACGCCCTGGACGCAGCTACTGGTGAGAAAAGGTGGGAGTTCCAGGCAGGCGGCTGGGTGTGGAGTCAACCCCTGGTAGTGAACGACACCGTATACGTCGGTTCCATGGACAAGAGGGTCTACGCTTTGGACGCCGCCAGCGGCCAGAAAAAATGGGAGTTCGCTACTAATGACGCAGTTCTGGCTGGCCCAGCCTTCGCCGACGGCCTGCTCTACGTGGCCTCAGAGGATAAGAATCTATATGCCCTGGATGCCGCTACCGGGCAGAAGCGTTGGTCGTTCGCCGCTCAGACGAGCATCTTCACCCCCCCGGTCGTGGCCAATGGGGTGGTCTACATCTGTTCTCAAGATGGGCGGGTCTATGCCCTGGATGCAAGTAACGGCAACCAGCGCTGGGCCTTCCCACGAACGGAACAATAAAGGAGGTGGCTTTCGTGGCCCAACTGTGGAACCTTTTGCTTCAAGGCATGGTCAACAGCCTGCTCTTCCTGTACGATGTGTTGGCCCACAACTTCGTTCTCAGCATAGCCGTTTTCACCGTGCTGGTGCGGCTAATCACCCTGCCCTTGACTCTACCTGCCCAGCGCTCGGCAAAAGTCCAGCAGGAACTCCAACCGGAGATCGAGAAGCTCCGCAAGAAGTACGCCAAGGACAAAGAGAAGCAATCGCAGGAGATGATGAAGCTCTATCGGGAGAAAGGCATCAACCCGGCCATGGGATGCCTGCCCATGCTTCTGCAGTTGCCTATCATGTTTGCTTTCTATCAAGCCATCATCAAGGCCCTGGCCAATACCCCCTTGCAGATGATCAGCCTGGGCAAATCTGCCTCGCCCGGCCTCTCGCACCTGGTGCCCCTGGGGAGCCGTTTCCTGTGGCTGGACCTGGGCTATCCCGATCCCACCTTCGTCCTGCCCATCCTGGTGGTGGTCACGACCTGGATTCAACAGAAAATGGCCACTCCACCCAGCACCGACCCCCAGGCGGCCTCGATGACCCAGAGCATGAATATCACCATGCCCCTGATGTTCGGCTTTATTACCATGTCTCTGGCCTCAGGGCTGGCCGTTTACTTCGTCGTATCCAACCTGATAGGTGTGGTCATTCAGTACTTCATCACTGGTTGGGGCGGCCTTTTGCCGCAGAAAGATGAGAAGAAAGTCAAGAAAGGAAAGTAGGCGGGGATGGAAGGAGAAGCAAAGAGCATCGAGGTCAGCGCTCCCATCGTCGAAGAAGCCATCGCCAGGGGCCTGGCCGAGTTAGGAAAAGCCGAAGACGAGGTAGAGATCGAGGTTCTGACCCCTGGAAGCCGGGGGGTGCTAGGGATCGGCGCCAAGGATGCCGTGGTCCGTCTCAGTTTTGTGGAGCCGAAGAAGGCCCCGCCCCTTGAGGAGAGTGTAGAGCAAATAGCCAGGGACACCCTACAGGAACTGTTGACTAAGATGGGGTTTAAGACCCAAGTGTCCATCAGACCCGAGGAGGAAATGCCTCAGGACGAGGATGCGCCACCCTTCATCCTGGACGTAATGGGCGACGACCTGGAAATCCTCATCGGGCGGCGCGGCCAGACCTTACAGGATTTGCAATACATCACCCGCCTCATCGTCAGCCGGGAGGTGCAGAGGTGGGTCAGCCTGGTTATTGATGTCGAAAGATACAAGGCTCGTCGAGAGAAATCGCTTCGGCAACTGGCCCAAAGGATGGCCGAGCGGGTATCCTTTAATCACCAACCAGTAGCTCTGGAGCCTATGCCCTCCCATGAGCGCCGCATCGTCCACCTGACCTTGCGCGACCACCCTGTCGTGACTACGAAGAGCGTAGGTAAGGGCGAACAGCGCAAAGTGACCATTGTGCTCAAGGTCTCTGGCTCATAGCGAATCAGCGAGTCAGCGAATCAGCGAGGGCGGTTTGTATGGCAAATATTAGAGCGATGACCAAGCCTCGATGCTATGAGTAAGATCTACGCCCTGGCCAACCAAAAGGGCGGCGTGGGCAAGACGACCACTGCCATCAACCTGGCGGCCTATCTTGCCTTTAGCGGCATGAGGGTCTTGTTAATTGACATTGACCCTCAATCCAATGCTACCAGCAGCCTGGGCTTCGACAAGAACAACCTGCCCCTCTCTATCTACGACGCTATCATCAACAAGACTCCCATGGCCGAAATCATACTCCTGACCGATCACCTCTGCCTGGACCTGGTCCCCTCCTCGCCAGCCTTAGCCGGAGCCGAGGTGGAGATGGTTGGCCTCCTGGCGCGGGAGCATCTCCTGCGCAAAGCCATCGCCTCAGTGGTTGAACGTTACGACTACATCCTGATTGACTGCCCACCCAGCCTGGGCCTCCTCACCATCAACGCCCTCACCGCAGCCACAGATGGCGTCATCATCCCCGTCCAATGCGAATATCTGGCCTTGGAGGGTTTGACCCTCCTCATCCACACCATCAACCTGGTGCGCGACAATCTGAACCCCCACTTGAGGATAAGAGGGCTGCTGATGACCATGTACGACACTCGCACCAACCTCTCTCAACAGGTAGTGGAGGAGGTGCGCACGCATTTTGCGGATAAGGTTTTCGACACCATCATCCCCCGCAATGTCCGCCTGAGCGAGGCCCCAAGTCACGGAAAAACCATCCTGGGCTATGACCCTCAGAGCACGGGCGGTGCAGCTTATCGAACCCTGGCCCAGGAATTGATAAAGGGCGACGAGTAAGGTTAGGAACCTCAAGAATTCATAGTCTCTCAAGGTCCCGATTACCACAGGCGAGTAAAACGGGAGGATTATTCCCCTGGGGTTCCCTTAATCGTTCATCTCTCTATCACCCGTTGGAGGAATTATCATGGCCAAAAAGAGAGGCTTGGGCAAAGGTTTGGGGGCTCTCATTCCTGTCAGCGAACGAGGCCCCACTGAAGTGCCCCTTGATGCCATAGTGCCCAACCCCCTGCAACCTCGTCAAAAACTCGACCTGGAAGCGCTTGAGGAGTTGGCCGCTTCGATCCGCGAGCACGGCCTCATCCAGCCCCTCATCGTTAGCCAGGCGACGGATGCAGAGGCCCAGCGCTATCAACTCATCGCTGGGGAGAGGCGCCTGGAAGCTGCCAGGTTAGCCGGTTTGACCAGAGTGCCGGTCATCATCAGAGAGGCCACTCCCCAGGAGATGCTGGAGTTGGCCCTGGTAGAGAACATCCAGCGGGCCGATTTGAATCCTTTGGAGCAGGCCACGGCCTACCGCCACCTGATGGACGACTTCGGCCTGACCCAGGAGCAGGTGGCGGAGAGGGTGGGCAAGAGCAGGGTAGCGGTGGCCAATTCCGTGCGTTTGCTTCGCCTGCCCGATGAGATAAAGGGCAGCCTGGCCCAGGACCAAATCACCGAGGGCCACGCCAGAGCCATGCTAGCCCTGGATGAGCCGGATGACCAACGAAAAATCTGGAAAGCAATCCTCAAGCGAGGCCTGAACGTGCGCCAGACGGAGGAGACGGTTCGTCGTCTGGTCGCCGGGCCGAAGCCTAAGCCTGCGGACCAGCCGTCTTCGCCGGAGACCAGGGCGTTGGAGGATCGGTTTCGAGAAGCCTTGGGCACCAAAGTGCAACTCTTTCGTTCCAGGCGCGGAGGCAGGCTGGTGATTCACTTTTACTCCGAGGAGGAATTGCAGGCCTTCTACGAGCTAATAGTGGGAGATGTTCAATAGACAGGAAAGCTTTGAAGAGGTGAGAGGAACGAGGAGAAAGCGAGGAGAGATTTCTGTTAGCCAGGCTGATAGTCACCCAGCCACTTTACCCAGGGTAGGCTGTACTTGACGGTATTGTACAGACGCTCGTCGCTCGTCCAGAGCTCGAGGCCGAGTATTTCCGCCAGGGCCAGGTAGTGACTATCGTAGGCTTGCGGGCGATTGAACTGCTTAGCCAATTCCCAGGCTTTCTCGTGCAGGCCATCGGGGTAAAGCAATCTCACCCCGAGGAGGTGAAAAGCCTTAAACATCAGTTCGGCCTCCTCAGGCGGCACCAGTTTACGATGCATTTTGTTGCAGATTACCGACGTCCCTTCGAAGGCGAGCAAGGGCGGGGCAACGATTTCTACGTCTGTGTCTACCCACGTGTCCCACAGATGCTGGGCCTTAAGGCTGTCCTCCTCGACGAGCACCAGTTTGAGAGCCAGATTGGCATCAATGCAAACCTGCGAGCTCAAGGTCTCTCTCCTCTCTCAACCTGCGCAAATCTTCGGCGACATCAGAAAAGGGGACCCCACCGCGGCGGGCAAGAGTCATTTCCCGTACAGCCTGAGCCATAGCGAGGGCCGCTTTTCGCTCGGCGCGGGAGGGGGGAGCGGTTGCCGTTTCCAGTATTTTCAACCTCTGTAAATCTTCGATGCTCACCAAAGCCGCCTTGGGTTTGCCTCTCGAAGTCAGAACAATTCGCTCCCGACCAAAGGCTACGCGATTGACAATGGTCGAGATGCTGCGCTTGACATCGGCGATACTTACCGTGTCCATGCTTTCCACCTCTACGAACCATAATGGTGATAATGGAGATTATACTCTAATTTCTAATTCTCGTCAAACCAGGGCGGGAGAGGCAAAGAACGCCACTCCGCAAACTGCGCTACGTGGCTTACTACGAACGTTTCTGCCCCCTACGGACGGCGCGATGCGCCATGGAAGACTCGCAATGACAATAAAGGTGGAAAGGAGCACAAAATGACACTCAAACCTTTGGAGGGTTTTCAACACTTTGCGACGCACCACTGCGTCACCGGCTCGATGCGCCACATCTACGCCTACAACGACCACGACATCAGCGAGGACATGCTGCTGGGGATCGGCGCAGGGGTGAGCTTCAGCTATTGGCACTTTAAGGGCCAGACCCCCTTCATGGGAGGACGGGGTGGTTTCCGTCCTCCATACATGGAAGAGGTGGCCGGCCAGCGCACCGGCGTCGTAGTGCAGCAACACACCACCTCCAGCGCGCGCCGGGCGGAGCGGACGCTCCTGGAAATGCTCGAAGCCGGCCAGCCGGTGATGATCCAGTGCGACATGGGATTCTTACCCTACTTCGACTTTGGCGACACGGACTATCACTTTGGCTGGCACATCGTGGTGGTCTGCGGGTACGACGCGGAGAGCCGCCAGGTGCTCATCGCCGACCGCGATGGGGTGTATCCGGTCTCGATGGACGTTCTGGCGAAAGCCCGTGGCTCCAAGTACAAGCCCTTCCCGCCCATGCACAAGTGGTACACCTTCGACTTCAGCAACAAGCGCCAGCCCACTGCCGACGAGGTACGAGAGGCCATCGCCGACCAGACACAAGCCATGCTGGAGCCGCCCATCAGCAACGTCGGCGTCAAGGGCATCCGCAAGGCGGCCAAGAGCGCGCTCAAGTGGCCCGAACAGATGGACGAGGACGAGCTGCGCTTCACGCTGTTCAACTCGTTCATCTTCATTGACGCCACAGGCGGCACTGGCGGTGGTATTTTCCGCTACATGTTCAGCCGCTTCCTGCGTGAGGCCACCGTGATCACAGGTGACACACGCTTGAACCAGAGCGCGGACGCCTTTCAGCACATCGGCGACCGATGGCAGGAAGTGGCCGAGATTTTCAAGCAGGGATGGGAGGCCGATGATCCGGCCGCCGTGCTTCCGGAAACGACCGTGCCACTGATAGAGATAGCCAACCTGGAGGAGGCGGCGTGGACACGGTTGCGGGGGTTGGTGCGGGGATGACCCAACGAACCGAACTTGACATTAGAGCCCGCTAGGGTTATAATTTTTATACTACTAGAGATCAACGAGAAAGGGGGGAAACATGTGTCGCAGATAGTAATCCAGGAAGGCGAGTCCTTCGAGAGCGCTTTAAAACGCTTCAAGAAGAAGGTCCAGAGCGATCGAGTGTTGTCCGAAGTTCGCCGCCGCCGTTTCTTCGAGAAGCCCAGCGTGATCAGGAAGAGGAAGAAAGCGACGAAATTGCGCAAGAGCCGTAGGCAAACTCGCAGGAGCCAGCAAGAGAGCTACTAGGACTTTCGGGCGAGCACAGCATGAGTCTAAGCATGAATCTAGAGGAGATCGAAGCCCAGGCCCGCCAGATTATCGAACAGGTTGGTGCCACCGGCCCAACTCAGATGGGTGAAGTTATGCGTCGGCCGATGCCTCTGATGCAAGGTAAGGCCGACGGTAAGCTCGTCAATCAAGGGGTGAAAGAGCTCCTGGCTGGTAAGACGTGAGAGTTCTTCCCACCTTGTGAGGGTATCTTCGTGTGGTCCTTCGCTAGTCCAATGGATTCGCTTCAGAGTATGTCAACGAAGGGGGGGCGCCTCAGGTGCTCCCCCTGCGCTATTGAAGTTATCATCCCCGCTCGCGATGGATTGCCAAATCCGTCGCTCAGCGGCTGGACTGGCGACCCAGGCGGAACGAAGTGCGATTTCTACCCGAAAGAGGGAGTGGTGAGTGTCAGCAGTTGTTACCAACAAGGCTAACCAGCGTAGGTCAATGCCTGACAAACAAGGTGTCACCTGGTGGATAGCGCTACGAGCCATCCTCTCCGGTTTGGCCTTCGTCTTGGTAGTAAGCAGCATCCTGATCTTTGAATTTATACCCGCGGGTCGAATCCTCCTGGACGAGGGTGATGTCAGCGACTCGGATATTCGCGCCCCTCACGAGATCACTTACGTAAGCCATGTCCTGACCGAGAAAGCCAGAGATATGGCCGAGGCGGCCGTGCGGGATATTTATGATCCCCCTGATGCCCGGGTGGCTCGCCAACAGGTGACCAGAGTCCGCCAAATCCTGGATTATATAAACTCAGTGCGCCGGGATTCCTATGCCAGGCCAGAGCAGCAAAGGAAGTGGATCGCAGCTATCGCCGACCTCAGTCTCTCGCCAGCGGTCATTGACCAGATCCTGAGCCTCTCCGAGGAAAATTGGCAAGCAGTGCAAACAGAGACCATATCCGTCGTTGACCAGGCCATGAGGGGGGAAATCCGAGACAGCCAACTGGATCAGGCCAGGCGAAGGGTCTCCACTCTGGTGGACCTCAATCTCTCTGAAGTCCAGGCTGGGGTTGTCAGCGAGCTGGCGATGGATCTCATCAAACCTAACAGCTTCTACAACGCCGAGAAGACAGACGAAGCCAAGCAGTTGGCCCGTGAAAGCGTGCCTCCCATCAGTCGAACCATCGCCGAGGGGGAGATCATCCTGCGCGTAGGAGACATCGTCACCAATCTCGACGTGGAAGCCCTCAGTGCCTTAGGGCTGCGCCAAGCTGAGATCGAATGGCAAGGAGTAGTCGGCACTGTCGTCTTCGTGCTGCTGATCGCTGTTGTTTTGGGACTCTACCTTTTCCGCTTTCAGCCAGAATACGGGGCCAGGTGGCCTCGTATGCTCCTGTTGCTTCTCTTGCTAGTCCTGTTCATCCTGATGGCCAAGCTAATGGTGTTGGACCAGGCCACCCGTTCATATCTTCTTCCCGCCGCTGCTCTGTCCATGCTGTTGACAGTGCTCCTGGGCCCTCAGTTGGCTATCGCGGTGACCGTCCTGTTCAGTATGATCGTGGGCTTCATGGCCGGTGGTTCCCTGGAACTGGCGATCTACGCCCTGGTAGGAGGCCTGATCGCATCTCTCAGCCTGAGCAGAGTCGAGAAGTTAAACGCCTTCCTCTGGGCTGGGGTTTACGTTGCCCTGGCCAACCTGGCCGTGATCCTCGCCTTCCGCCTGCCCAGGCAGGACTACGACACAGTGCAACTTTTGACCCTGGCCAGCTTCAGCCTGGTAAACGGGGGCCTATCGGCCAGCTTAACCCTGGCTGGTTTCTACCTGTTGGGCACTTTGTTCGACATCACCACCTCTTTGCAGCTCATGGAGCTAGCCCGCCCCACCCATCCCCTCCTGCGCCAACTCCTGCTGAAAGCACCGGGGACCTACCACCACAGCATCCTGGTCAGCAACATGGCGGAAGAGGCAGCAGGGCGCATCGGAGCCGACGCACTGCTGGCCCGCGTGGGGGCTTATTACCATGACGTAGGCAAGATCGTCCGGCCGTATTTCTTCGTTGACAACCAGGTGGAAGGAGTGAACGTTCACGAACGCCTCGACCCACGAACCAGCGCTCAGATCGTCATCAGCCACGTCGAGGATGGCCTGGATTTGGCCAAGAAGTATCGCCTGCCCAGCAAAGTGCGTGATTTCATCCCCCAACACCAGGGAACTGTCCTGGCCACCTACTTTTACCATAAAGCGCGGGAAAGCGAGGGAGACGAAGTAAACGAGGAGGATTTCCGCTATCCAGGTCCCAAGCCGCAGACCAAAGAAACGGCCATCGTCATGCTCGCCGATAGCTGCGAGGCAGCGGTGCGGGCTGAGCGCCCTGACTCTCCAGAGGGAATTGAGGAGCTGGTGCGCAAGGTCATCGGTGGCAAGATGTTGGACGGGCAGTTGGATGAGTGCGATCTCACCCTGCGCGATCTGGACGGGATCAGGAGCGCGTTCGTCAGCATTTTACAGGGTGTATTTCATCCCCGCGTCAAGTATCCCGAAGAGGCCGAGAAAAATGACTAATGACCAATGGCCAACGACCAACGACCACCTGACCAATATAGCCATCCAGATCATTCCTCGTTTCAGGGCTGAGGTTGACGAAGGGAGTCTTCGTCGCGTGGCTGTAGAGGTTCTAAGCGCGGAGGGGGTGAAAGAAGCGGCAGAGCTGAGTCTGGTCATAACCGATGATGAGGCCCTTCGTGAACTGAATCGCCGATTTCGCGGTGTGGATGCCCCTACCGACGTCCTGGCCTTTGGCACGGGTCCTGAAGAGCACTTTGTGAGCGCTCCAGAAAGCCCTCCCTACCTGGGCGACGTGGTGATTTCCTACCAGCGGGCCCTGGCTCAGGCCGAGGAATTGGGTCATCCCGTGGCGGAGGAACTGAAGTTGTTGGTCGTTCACGGCATCTTGCACCTTTTGGGCTACGATCATCAAGAGGAAGCCGATGCTCAGATGATGAGGGAGAGGGAAGAAAACATTAAGAACCATGAAACTGTTGCTCGATGGGATGCTGGGCCGCTTAGCTAAGTGGTTACGACTCCTGGGCTACGATACGGCCTACTTTCCCGACCTGGATGACAACGAGCTGGTGCGCCTGGCCCGTGCTCAAGGGCGCATCCTGTTAACCCGCGATAGAGAGCTAACGCGCCGGCGCGGACTGAGCTGCCTCTTTGTCGAGAACGACGAACTACAAGAGCAGATCCAACAGGTGATCTCTGAACTGGATCTGGAAGTTGAACAACCCTTCTCCCGCTGCCCGGTTTGCAACACGCCCCTCCAAGAGATCGAGAAACCGTCGGTGAAGGAACGCGTCCCACCCCATGTATTCCGAACCAAGGAGCACTTCAGACTCTGTCCTGAGTGCGACCGGATCTATTGGCGGGGCACCCACTGGGCCAACATGCGCCAAGAAATGGCCCGGATGGTCAGTGATCGGTAATCAGTGATCAGAGACCACCTGACCAAGGACCATTTGACCAAAGAGGAGGAAATAAGCTGCAATCAATAAAGCTGGCCAGGAAAATAGTCAACGCCATCGCCGACAAAAAGGGCTCCGACATAGTTTTGCTGGACTTACGTTCGATTTCCCTGCTGACCGATTACTTCGTCATCTGCAGCGGGGAGAGCGAGCGTCAGATCAAGGCCATCGTGGATGAGGTCACTGAGAAGACAAAGGAAGAGGGGGTCAGACCTTTGCACATCGAGGGGGACTCATCTTCAGGGTGGGTGCTGGCGGATTACGGCGGTGTCATCGTTCACGTTTTCGCCCCCGCCGTGCGGAACTACTATCAACTGGAGGAGCTCTGGAGCGACGCCTTGGTGGTGGTGAGAATGCAATAATTATAGTTGAAACCGACCGGTATCGGGCACTATCTTGTACTCGAAGTTGGTGATGTAGATAAGGAGCTCACTTTGCAACTCGTGCCACTCCTCGCTATCCAGGATGCTGGTCATCGTATCCAGGTCCTTGGCTACCCCGCCGGTCAGGATCTGGGGGTCAGAGCCGTAAACGGTGTACCATGCCTCCGTCGGCTGAATGCCCAATCTGAGCAGGCTGGGCATAAATTCATTGATGATAAAATCAAAATAGGCTGCCTCCAGGCCAGGCTTTATGTCCCAGTTCATCAACAGTTTTACCATAGCTCGAGCAACTCCCTGAATCCCTTCTCGTCTTCAACGGGGCCCACCACAGCCAGGTTAAGCCTCTCTCTCACGAAGAGGCCCTGAGCCACCTGCTGAATGTCGGCGGCAGTTATAGCCGCTATAGCCTCTATCACCTCGTCCACGGTCAAAACTTCAGGTGAAAGAACCTCCTGACGGCCACACCAGGCCGCCACGTTGAAACTGTCCTCCATATGAAGCAACAGATGTCCCTTGACGAACTCCTTGGCCTTGGCCAGTTCATCGGCCGGCACACCTTCCTGCCTCAGCCTGTCCCACTCCCCTAAAATAGCGTGGATC
>VGOG01000099.1 GCA_016875995.1 Chloroflexota bacterium | reverse complement strand
GTTCCAGGCAGCGGCCCATGACGATGACGAACAGGTCGGCGTCCGAGATACTCCGCCCCGAAGTCTTGATCCGTTCCACCGACTCCTGGGCGGCGAAGTATATCTCGTCCTTCAGCGCCTCCCAACTGACCGCCTGCCCACCCCCCCTGCGCTTGCGGCAGACGAAGGGGATGTCGTAGCCGATGTTACCTACCTCAGCGTGGAAGCCACCACGCTTTTCGGAACGGACGGGGTATATAGCGACCACACAGAAACCGGAGTCGAGGATGGCTGAGAGGACAGACTTCCAGGCCCAGGTCTCTTTGTGGTGAAAGGTGAACGTGAACAGGCCATCATCCTTGAGTACACGGTTGCATTCCCTGAATACCCGCGTCAAGCCTCGGAAGAAAAAGGCATCATCTTTGTCTTGGGCCTCGTTTTTGACGATTTCCCTGGCCTTGGGAGAGTAGTCTGCTGCAAAGGTGGGGTACCTGTCTTTCAGAGCTAACCTGAGCCACACATAAAAGAAGTCTGCTAGTTCAGCATATTGCACGTTGTCACAATAGGCGGGGTCACTGACCACTGCGTCGATTGACCCATCAGGAATCGAAGATAGATCTTCTGAGGTCTGAGCCCACAGGAGAGCATCGCCCTTGCCAGTCAGAACACCGTCAAAATCATCAGCTAACTCCGCCGCCACCGTATCGCCCGTCTTTCGTCTGACTGCACCGTCTCGCTCAAACGGCCTGATACAATACTCTTTGCCTCTCCGAGTCTTTTGATAGGTCTTGAGAAAAGTGTTCTTGCCGAACTTGGTTCCCCAGACATTGTTCTCCATTGGCTGACCAATTGGATGGTAGGCATGAAGGCCAAACAGGGGTTCAATCTTCTGGTAAGCCGCGTGGTATTTCGAGAACATATTATTGGCATTCACGGCGTCGGCCAGGGTCATCACGAGTAGTTCACGGATGTTCATATCTGGAATGCGCAGAATAGCGTCCAGCAGCATCCCTAGGCACAATAACTGCCGCTCGTTGAACATCTGGTGCCAATACTCGTAGCCGTAGTTCAGCAAGTCTCTGGTCTTCATCCCGTGAGGCACTCTTTGTCTGGGGAATAGCAGCTCGTCTTTTCGCCGCTCGAACTCTGCTCTGGCCTCAGCGAACAGGGCCAGGTCATCGTCGTCGGCTGACTTGTAGCTCCGGCGGTCGTAGCCCTCTCGCTCGCAGGTGGGGCAGTAGTACTCAATGGCAAACATCTCGGCCTCCGGCGGGCCTTCTTTCCGCCGCACGGCATCCAGCACCCGCTCGCGCTGACCGCAGGCCGGGCAGGTGTAGTAGCCCCGGCTGGTGTAGCCCTCGCCAGGCACGAAGGCGTGGCCACATTCCTCGCAGCGGGCCTCATCGTGCAGGCTGTCCACCGGGAAAATGTGATGGCACTGCGGACAGAAGACGGTGTGGACATCTTTCTTGGTCGCCAGGCGAAACGAGGGGAAGAGGCGCACGTCCTGGCCGCAGCCCACGCAGGTCACTTTCTTGACCCAGAAGATGTACATCACGTCGGCCTGGTGGCCCAGGGGGCAGGTAGTCTTGTAGTAGCGCAGGATCTTCGGGGCCACGGTCTTCTCCAACTGCTCGAAGGCCGCGTCCAGGTCGTCCAGGTCCACCGGCTCGATCTCCTTCTTGGTCACGAACCAGGCCACCGGGTTGAGGTCCACCCCGATCACTTTGCAGCCCAGCCGCAGCGCCTCGACGATGGTCGTGCCGCCGCCCATGAAGGGGTCGAGGATGATGGGCGGCACGTGCTTGCCGTCGCGCTCCACGGTCAGTTGGTTGCGGGTGTAAAAGCGTCGCCACAGCTCCGTGGGGTGGATGCCCTCCTCGGCGAAGGTCGCCAGAATCAACATCCGGAACACGCTGCCCAGCCGCCGCGCCCACCACTTGTGCATCTGGTAGATGGGCTTCTTGGCGTTGCCCTCTTTCTGGGCGATCTTGTTCAGCCCCTCGATGGGGAAGTCGTGTTCGATGTAGGCCAAATTCAGCCTCCTTTGGATTTGACAAACGGTTTCAATTATGGTATCATATAATCAGATCGGGTGCCTTACCGACCCGCCAGGCCCAGTCCTGGTGCTTAAGTAAGGATTGCTCCCGCTCAAACGGGACCCCCCGATCTTTTTTGTTAAATCAGCGCCAGAATCTCCTCGGCGGTCAGTATCCGGTCTGCCTTCTGAAAGCCTTTGTAAACCCCATACGCCTTGAAGTGAGCAGCCGATTTTCTCCCAACTTGATGGAAGACAATGCGTTCCTTTTCGAGCCTTTTCCCACTTGCCCAAACCAGCCTCAGAAATACCCCCTTGATGTCTCCTTCCCACCCTGGATACTCCTGATCAATCGTCACCAGCGTTACTTCTTCCAACACATCCTCCAGAAGAAGGAATAACCCAGCGGCGAAGATTCTGAACACGATGGCTGTTTTACGCCTGTCTCCTCGACGCAGAGCCTGGAGGCAGACTCTTTTTACCTCCGCAGGGATCAGTACGGCAGCACTTTTTCCATCCGAGAAGGCCAGCACAGTATCAACGTTCATCTTCTCGATTTTGCCGCTTTGGTCAACCTCAATGTGCAAAAGGTGCCCCCTATGCTGCGATGTTAACCCCGACGAATTCTCATCACCGGCACCAAACACTCCATCAACGAGATGCCCCCGTGGGCGATGTCCGGGGCCGGCCCCTGTACGCTCCAGTGATAGCGTCCCCGCACGTAGCACCCTTCGTCATCGAACAGGGCGTAGGTGCGGGATTTGGGCACCTGACGCAGGCTGTCAAACTGCGGCCCTACGTCCCCGGCGGGCACGGCTCGTCGCCCGCCGAAGAGTTGGCGCAACACCTTCTCGTCGCCTCCGGACGCCTTCCAGAACAACGTCGCGTTCTCGACGTACAGGTAGCCGTGGTCCGAGGTTACCAGAAACTCGTCGGCCTCCAGGCCATCCAGCGTGCCCAGCAGCACCTTTGCCGTTTTGTCAAAGGCCTCCTGAGGAGTGACCGCCTCACCCCGCACTTTGTGTAGTAATTCGTCAGGGTACGAAATCCAGACCAACACCTCTGTCTCCGCAGGGAACAGGGCAGGGAGTTGACCAGACTCGATGCTGACCACCTGATACTGATGCCACTGGCGCAGGCTGGCCACTCGCGCCGTGCCAAACACGTTACGGTTGAAGTCCACCGTGCCCGATGGCACCTCGGACAGGGCATAGCCATAATCGGCCACCTGGTAGCCGGCCTCTTGTAGCTGTCCCATGAGTAGGTTGGCCTCGCGGATGCTGCAACCGTCCAGGACGATGATCGGCCCAGTTGTTCCCTCGAAACGTGACCGCCCGCGTCCCTGCCGGACCTGAGCCAGCAGCAAGTCATACACATCGAAGAAGGTCTCCAAGACGAAGCGTTCCAACTGGTTGGTTTCCCTCTCGCGTTTAGTGAAGAAGGCGTTGACGTCGTCCACGTCGTCGGCCTGCCACACCTGGTTGAGAGCGGCAAACAGCACGGCCAGGGGGTCATCGGCGGTGATCAAGTCTCGAGCTAACGTGCTTTCATCTGTTCGCTTCATGGCAGTTCACCTTCTGGGGAAGGTCCTCCGGTCTTGCGTTGGTCGAAGACATCAGACTGTGGGCTTCACACTATTTGCCATGGAACCTGATAGTATGCTTCAATGCTTTTCGGCGACGTTGTCGCTGCTCTCCACCTCCAGGGTGGCCCTGACCTGACCATCCACAGGAATGGGCAGACGGTCCAAGAGCTTCAATATCTCTTGTTTCTGCTGCGGGGTAGCAAGCGTCAGCTCCAGCTTCAGGTTGGCCTGAGTTTGTCCCCCTTTACCTCTCAACTCGGACAATAGCTCGCTCAAGGAACCTGCCTCTTCCAGGCTTTGCCCCTCAATCGTCACCTCCAGACCAGTCACCCGATCCCCGCTTCGCAGCTTGCCCTCTACGTCGGTCTGTAGACTGAACGGTGTGGCGTGGGCTTCCGTCCGCACCACCACCTGGCGGCCAGGTCCCGGCTCCTTTGCCTTGGGCTCCTCCGCCTCCTCGGGTGGTTTTCTCTCGGGCGGGTATTCGACCGGTGGGCCCTCACCTTCAGTGATCTCGACTTCCTCGACAGGGCTGGGACCATACTGCTTCAGGTAGAGCACGACGTCTTCGGCAAAGGTGGTCGGGGCAGGGTTCTCTTGGCTGTAGAATGTCTTGCCCCGCACCATCACCACCTCGCCAGTTTCGTTGCACAGGGCACGGGTTCGCTTACGCAAGTCTTCAGGCTCGACCAGCATGGGCCTGCCCGGCAGCTTGAGGAACGAGAGCCGTAGCTCGTCGTAACGCTTGCCCTCTTCGGCTGTCTCAGCCAGCTCAGCGCGGATGGCCTCATCCAGGATCTCGGCCCCACAGGCTTCGCGCACCTGATTCAGGATGGCCGTCGTATCCAGATCGCACTCGATGGGACGGAAGTAGATCTTGTTTTCCCGCCATCCCGGCTTCATCCATTCCCCGTAGGCACTCTTGAGCTTGCCACGCAGGTCGCCCTCCTCGCGCTGCCTGTACTTGGCCAGTTGAGGTAGCTTGTCCTTTTCCAGTTTGTCCTTGAGGTCATCGCAAACGAGCAGGCGTTGGGCGCTGATCAGGAAGCTGGCGTTCTCGGTCAGGTCGCCGGCGCTTTTGGGGCGCACGAAGACCAGGGTGTTGCGCCACTCCTTGCCAAAATAAATCTCTCCACGGATGGCCTCGTCGTCCATGTACTTGGTGGAGATCACTACCTTCATCTGGCGGCTATCGGGGATTTCGTCGAGCGGATAGACGAACGTGTTGAGGCTGGTACCGCCAGCCAGGTCGGCGATCAGATCTCGCAACTTGAGGGCTGCTGCCCAGGGGCCTTTGTCCTGCAACTGCCGCGCTGCCCGGGAGTTGATGCTGACCGGCAGGTTTTCCTCGGGCCGAATGACGTAGCGATCCTCACTGCGCCACAGATACCAGGCGTTGCCTTCCAGCTTTGCCAGCACGCGGTGCAATTCGTTGACGTTCAGGCCAGGACGCAGGCAGCCCAGGAAGACCTGGGATTCATCGGCGCCAGCCATCTCCGGCACAAACGAGCGCAGAAGAATCGTGGACAGGATGTCCGTGGCCAGCAGTTCGTCTTTGTTGCGTCGGATGTCGTCAATGGCCCTGTTCAGCAGGACGGGGTCTAACTGATACAGGTCATCGTGGACTTCGCTGAAGCTGGGGTCTACGTCCGAGGGCAGCAATAGATCGCGCTCGCTGGCACAGCGGCGCAGCACGCCGGAGAGAATATAGAGGATGCCTCTGGTGTTCTGATAGTCCTTGCAGGCACCGTACACCTGGAACAGCACGTCCATCAGCTCAGGATGCAAGGGATAGTAGGCCAGCATCCTGGCGCGGAAGCTGTCCAGAGTACCGGCAGGGATGCCTACCTGGTCGCCCACGGCGGCGTAAGTCTCCACGTAGTCGTCAACCGTGCGCCGGGCCTCGTTCCGATCAACCTCCTCGAACAGACGAAACAGCACCACTTTGGCCTTGTCCTCCTCGGCTCCAAGGTCTTTGAGGAACATCCTCTCGCGGCCCATACGCCCCAGCAACTGCTGGTTGCGGCCGTATAACGAGGCCAGGACGATGAGCTTGAGGCCTGGATCCTGGGCCATCTCGGTCAGATTCTGGAGAAAGTTCAGGTTGCGTTCCCGTCGAGACACATCCTTGATGGGACCAAACCACGATTCCAGCTCGTCGAGAATGATGACCAGAGACTCATCGCTGGCCAATTGGCGGATTTGCTCCCCGGTGGGGTGGTCGCGCACCTCAGCCAGAAGGTCATCCCGGCCCAATCTGCTGAAAATCGGCTCCCAGGCGAAGTCAGGGTCTTCGATCAGCAAGTGGGAAACGGCGGCCTGCACGCCGGGGGGAAAACCGAAAGACAAGCCCCATTTGTCCAGCCATCGCTGTCCTTCATCGGGTGAGGTCAGCAAGTGATACAGGGCCAGCAGGCTGTGAGACTTGCCCGTCCCGTAGTCGCCAGCGAACACGAAAGCGCCCTGCCTGCGTTTACCGGCCATGCGTTCCTCAATGGCCATCATCGCCTGTTGGAGCGCCTGGGTGGGATAGGTCATGCCCAACATACGCCTGGCCGAGCTTTCCACCTTGCTGGGATCATCCAGGTTGTAGATCTTTACGCTGCCGAAAACCTCTCCGCTGAGCACCTCCTTGGAGATGACCGCCGTGTCTTTAATCATCGTTGACATATCGCCTCCTCCTACAACCATTGGCCCCGCCTCGATTGCTCTGGCACAGCCAGCAGTATACCATATTTCGTCTCGTTTGGCAACAGCTACCCTGGTCGAAATCGTGAACTTTCTCGCGGTGTAGAATCGGTGGGCGAACACGCCTCCCGGCTAACAAGGCGGTGAACTATTGGACATCGTTGCTCGTTTGTGCTATACTCATGGCAGGCCCTCTTATGGACAATCACCACAAGGCGATGCTTACGATCACATGGCCAAGCGATTGGTGATCGTGGCGCACAAGTGAAAGCATTGGAGGTTATGGAGTGATCACCCTGCTACGAATTCTGTTCTACATTGTTCTTGGGCTACCTGCTCTCGTGATTGTTCTCCACACCATCATCAGAATCGTTCGCCACTTCCACAAGTTCCCCATGCCCCAGTTCATGGCCAATGCCATTGATAATCCCCTTCGACGCAAGATCCAGCCCCCAGACAAAACTCCTGCCAGACACGGAATCGAGCCGGGGATGATCGTCCTCGAAGTTGGCCCTGGAAACGGCACCTACACCGTGGCTACCGCCCGGCGAGTGGGAAACAGGGGGAAAGTAGTGACCATTGACATCGAACCCAAGATGATCGAGCGCGTGACGCGCCGAGCCCAGGCCGAAGGCATAGACAACATCGAGGCTAAGGTGGCCGACGTGTATGACCTGCCCTTTGAAGATGGCTTTTTCGATGCTATCTACATGATTGCAGTCATCGGCGAAATCCCCGAACCAGATAGGGCCATGAGGGAATTCTATCGGGTGTTATCGTCTTCAGGCACACTGGCCTTCAGCGAATTCCTGCCAGATCCTGACTATCCGCGTGCCAAGACGCTCATCCGCAAGGCTACCGCCGCTGGATTCCGGTTGCAGAAAAAGTTGGGCAACGTCTTCTACTACACGTTGATCTTGGAGAAGGAGGAGCGAGAATGTTGAAGGAGTTCAAAGAGTTCGCCATGCGGGGCAACGTGGTTGATATGGCCGTTGGAATCATCGTCGGCGCGGCCTTTGGTCAGATCGTCACCTCCCTGGTGAACGACGTCCTGATGCCGCCCCTCGGCCTGCTATTGGGAAACGTTGATTTCTCCGACCTCTTCGTGGTGCTCAAAGGGGGCGCGGTAGCTGGGCCGTACGCTTCCCTGGCCGACGCTCAGGCAGCCGGCGCGGTCACGCTCAACTATGGCCTATTCGTGAACACCATCGTCAGCTTCCTCATAATTGCCTTCGCCGTGTTTTTCCTCATCCGCAGCATCAACCGACTCCAGCGGCAAGAGGAAGCCCCGCCGGCCGAACCGACAACCAAGGAGTGCTCATACTGCCTGTCCACCATCCCGCTCAAAGCCACCCGCTGCCCCCACTGCACGTCTGAACTGGGGATGTGACATTAGGGAGTTAGCTTGAGGTGTGAAGGAGGTTGTAGATGTTCAATCGCTGGTACATTGTCGCTGTGGCGCTGCTGCCATTCGTGGTGCTGCTGGCTGGGTGCAGCCAGGGCACGAGGCCCGAGCCCACCGATACTCTGCACGTAACGGTGAGCATTGTGCCGCAAAAGTACTTCGTGGAGCGCATCGGCGGCCAGCACGTGACCGTGAGCGTGATGGTGCAGCCTGGGGCCAGCCCGGAGACCTACGAGCCCAAGCCAGAGCAGCTACGGGCGCTGAGCGAGGCCGACGCCTACGTTAGCATCGGCCTGCCCTTCGAGAAGGCGTGGCTGGACCGCATCGCTTCGACCAATCCCAACATGCTGATGGTGGATACGACCCGGGGCCTGGAGCGTATGCCGATGGGGGTGCACCATCATCATGGGGAAGAGGAAAGGCCCCCCGAGGGAGAGACTGAGAACCCGGACCCGCACATCTGGCTTTCGCCTGAGTTGGTCAAAGTTCAGGCACAGACGATCTACGAGGCGCTGGTGAGACTCGATGCGGCGCACAAGGAAACTTACCAGGCGAACCTGGATAGCTTCATGGCGGACATTGATGCGCTGGACGCCGACATCTGCCAGACGTTGGCGAGGGTAGAAAACCGCAAATTCATGGTCTTCCATCCGGCGTGGGGCTACTTTGCCCGCGATTACGGGTTGGAGATGATTTCCATCGAGGTCGGCGGGCAGGAGCCCAGCGCGGCCGAACTGGCCGCGCTCATCAGCGAGGCCAGGGAGGAAGGCATCAGGGTGATCTTCGCGCAGCCAGAGCTCAGCACGCGGACGGCAGAGACCGTCGCCAGGGAGATTGGCGGGGAGGTGCTGCTCGTCAGCCCGCTGGCGCCCGATTGGCTGGACAACCTGCGCCAGGTGGCTGAGACGTTCGCTGAGGTGTTGAGCGAGTAGCAGGGGGAAAGATGCGACACGTGGAAACGACGGAGACGCCACGAGAAGTGATCTCGGTCAGGCATCTCTGGGCCGGGTACGACGGCGAGCCCATATTGGAGGACATAAACCTCTCGGTCAGAGAGCTGGACTTCATCGGACTGATCGGCCCCAACGGCGGCGGCAAGACGACCTTGCTCAAGGTGTTATTGGGGCTGATACCGCCCATGCGGGGCGAAGTGCGTATCATGGGCAAGAGTGTCGAGGAGGGCAGGCGATACATCGGCTACATCCCCCAGACCGTCGAGTTCGACCGCGACTTCCCCATCAGCGTGTGGGACGTGGCGCGGATGGGACGCCTGGGCCGCCGTCGTCTGCTGCAGCGCTACACCGCCGAGGACGACGACATCGTGGCGGAGGCATTGCGCAGCGTGGATATGTTGAATCTGCGGGATCGCCCCATCGCCGAGCTCTCGGGCGGGCAGCGGCAACGAGTTTACATCGCCCGCGCCCTGGCCACAGACCCCAACGTCCTGCTCCTGGACGAGCCCATGGCCAGCGTGGACCCCCGCGTGAGCGCCAGCATCTACGAGCTTCTGAGACAATTGAACGAGCGCCTCACGATTTTGATGGTCTCGCATGACATGAGCGCCATATCGTCTCACGTAAAAACGGTGGGCTGCCTCAACCGCTGGTTGTTCTACCACGGGGGGAAACAGCTCACCCCCGACATGCTGGAGGCTGCGTATCAGTGTCCCATTGATCTGATCGCACACGGCATCCCCCACCGGGTGTTCGCGGAACATGCCCCAGAGGAGGAGGAGGTGCAGCAGTGATCGAGGCGCTGCAGTTTGGCTTCATGCGCAACGCGCTGATGGCCGGAATCCTGGTCAGCATCGCTTGCGGCATCATCGGCACCTTTGTGGTCATCAAACGGATCGTCTTCATCAGTGGCGGCATCGCCCACGCTGCCTACGGTGGCATCGGCCTGGGGTATTTCTTTAAGTTCAGCCCGGTGCTGGGGGCAATCATCTTCAGCGTGGCGGCGGCGCTGGGGATGGGCCTGGTGCATCGCAAGACGCGGCAGCGAGCGGACACCATCATCGGCGTGATGTGGGCCGTCGGCATGGCCCTGGGGATCATCCTGGTAGATTTAACCGAGGGCTACAAGGCAGATCTGATGAGCTATCTCTTCGGCAGCATCCTGGCTGTCCCCTCAACAGACCTGCTGATCATGCTGGCCCTCGACCTGGTCATCGTCGCGCTGGTGATGCTGTTATACAAGGAGTTGCTAGCGATCTCGTTCGATGAAGCCTTCGCCACCGTGGAGAACGTACCGGTGGACGCGATCTACATGATCCTGTTGTGCATGATCGCCTTCACCGTAGTGATGATGATGCGGGTGGTGGGGCTGATCATGGTCATCGCCTTGCTGACCGTGCCGGCGGCCATCAGCGGGCAGTTCGTGAAGAACATGAAAAAGATGATGGTGCTGGCCAGCATGCTGGGCGTGGTTTTCACCACCACGGGGCTGTGGCTCTCCTACTTCCTGAACCTGACCTCCGGCGCAACGATCATCCTGGTTTCCGGTGCAGCCTATCTGTTGAGCATGGCGGTGAAGTTATTGCTGCACCGTAGACCCAAATTCTGACTGGTCACTCATTGCCTCGTCAAAAACGAAGGGCTTCCAAAGGTGCGCATCACCCCTGGAAGCCCTTCACGTTTTACGTCTTCACGTTTCACTACGCTATCTTCGTGCCGCAGTTGGGGCAGAACTTGGAGCCCTCGGGCACGTCGGCCTTGCAGTTGGGGCAGATCATCGCGCCGCCGATCTTGGCTCCGCATTGGGGGCAGAACTTCGACCCGGCGGGGATCTGAGCCGAGCAACTGGGGCACATCATCGTCGCCACCTGCGCGCCCGGCTGCATGGCCTGAGCCATCATCTGGGCCATGGCCGCCCCCATGCCCACGCCAGCCCCCAGCCCGACTCCGGCCCCGGCCACACCACCAGGCGCGGCCGCGGCCTCGGTCATGGCCCGCGCCGCCTTGAACTGCAGGTAGGCCTGCATGTTGCCGATGGCCCCCATGGCCGCCCGCTCGTCAATGGCCTTGGCCGTATCCTCGGTGGGGCTGATGGAGGTGACGTAGAGGGTCTTGAGGGCGATGCCCAGGGCGTTGAAGTCGTCCTGCACCTTGGCCTTGGCGCCAGCGCCGATCTCATCGTACAGGCTGGGCAAATCGAGGATGGATTTCCGCACCTCGCCCAGGAGGTCGGTGAGCTTGGCGATGATGATGCCCCGCAGGAAGCCCTGAATCTGGCTCGTCTCGTACAGCCCTTGCGTGCCCACGATCTTGTTGACGAAGAGCTGGGGGTCGTTCACCTGCATGGAATAGGTGCCGAAGGCCCGCAAGCGCACCATGCCTAGCTCGCTATCGCGCAGGGTGATGGCCTCAGGGGTGCCCCACTTCTGCTCCAGGAACTCCCGCAGGTTGACGAAGTACACCTCGGCCTTGAAAGGCGTCTCCCCGCTGAAGGGGATGCTAATCAGCCCTGTCAGCAGCGGGATGTTGGCCGTGGACAGAGTGTGCCGACCAGGGCCGAAGGTGTCCAGGGCCTTGCCGTCGCGGAAGAAGACCGCCGCCTGGCTCTCGCGCACGATGAGCTGCGAGCCCAGGCGGAAATCGCCTGAGCCGTGCTCCGGCAGCCGATGCACCATCCGCCGCCCCGTCTCGTCGAAGAACTCGATCACATCGAAAATCCTTGCCATTTGTTTTCCTCCTTTTTTTCCAGCGTCTTGGCGTCATAGCGTCGTGGCGTCTTGGCGTCATAGCGTCGTGGCGTCTTGGCGTACCAGCGCTACGACGCTTGTCGCTTGGACGCTATGACGCTTGTAGCATTACATCTTGTCTCTTGCTGAACGTATCGTTCACGCCCTGGATAGTGCTCACCAAATCGGCGATGGCCTCAGCCACGCCCTCTTTGGCCGCGATGGCGGCGGAGACCTTGTTGATGGCAGTGGCTACGTTAGGCACCTCGTCCATGAGAGCGTTGTCGAACTCGTACAGGGCGTCTAGCTGTGCCTCCTTGACCTTGATGGCGTCGAAGAAACCGGCGTAGCCGTAGCTGGCCGTCTTGAGCCGATCAATCAGGTATTGCAGCTTCATCACCCCGCTCTCCAGGTCGTCGAGCAGGCCCACCTGCCTTGCGCCAATCAACTGCTTCTGCAGGTTGGTGATGCTCCGCCGCTGTTCCTCGAACTGGCGGGCCAGGTGTTCCCTGAGGAGCTTATCGGCCTCGCGCCGCATCTCCTTCTCTTTGTAGCCCTTGTAGCCGGGGACCTTCGCCACGAGCTGCTCCAGCCCTCCCAGGGCCTCCGTGACTCTCTCTCTAACATCCATACTTTTTTACCTCCTTGAATATTTTCAGCTAAGGAATATCTCCGTTCCACAATAGGGGCAGCCCACCACGCCCTTGCCTGCCAGCTCCAATTGCCCTCCGCAGTTGGGGCATTTGTTGGTGCCGAGTTCTGAGGCCTGCCTGGAGTAGAGGATGCCCTCGTCCCAGTTGATGTAACCCGTGAAGAGCCCTTTGCCTACCAGGTCGTAGATCCACCCCTTCACCTGGTCGCGGGTGGCGTTCAGCTCCAGAGCCACCTCGGCCACCCGCACCTGGCCCTGAGCCAGCACCATGTTGAGCACCCGCTTCTCCTTCTCCACCTCGGCGAAGGCCGCCGCCTCCTGGCGGCCCTTGACGAACATGAAGCCCCCCACCCCCACCAGGGGGAGGACTACGAAGATGAACACCAGGCCGAACCCCAGGATCATGGCCGACGTTGTCGCCCGGCCCGATACAACTCCAGAGCTGAAAAAGAGCGCAGCCACCAGGCCGATGGCGATGCCCGCCACGATCATGATTACCCCTATCGTTTTTCCCCCACCGATCATGGAGAACCTCCGCTCACTAATTGTTGGTCGCTTGCCGCTAAGACGCTGAGCCGCTTGGACGCTGCCTAGCCGACGCCACCTCCACCGCCACCGCCGCCTCCGCCCCCTCCCCCACCTCCGCCGCTGAATCCGCCGCCGGAGCTGGAGGGCGAGCTGGCCAGGGTGCTGGAGGCCGATTCCAGCACGGAGAAGAGACCGCTGCTCATGCTCTCCAGCGAGGTGAAGACGCCCTGGGTTGCCCCCTCCAGGGAGGGGAGGCTGCGGCCCTCGCCCGTGGGAACTGACCGGCCCACCCCGCTGCGGCTGGGATAACCACCTCCATAGACGACGGGTGGATAGGGATAGTACCAGGTGGGGGCAGGGGTCTCCACAGAGGCGAACTTCCTGATCCAGCTCTTCTCCAGACCGAAGGCGATGGCGTAGGGCAGATATTTGTCGAATAGTTCCGTGGCCTGCTGGAGATCGGTGTACTTCTCGATGCTGGCCAGGTAGCGCTTGAAAGCGTTCCAGTTAGCTGCTGCAACTGACCCTTCGCGCGTCTTACGAGGCATGAAGTGGCCCATGATGAAGAAACTGATGGCGGTAACGCCCAACCCAATCGGGGGACAGACTGCGGCGCTGGTGTATTTGCTAAGGAGAACTACCGCGCCGACGCCCAGCAGGCCGGCCACGACTATGCCAGCGATGCCCAGGCCCAGGTAGACATGGCGCGTTCTCTCAGGGCTGGCCTTGAAAAAGCCTGCCTTCACCACCTCGTCGTACAACTCCCTCCGCAGGGTGGGGATGGCCTTGTAGAACTTCTCCTTCAGGTCGGACAAATCAACCTGGGAGCGGCCGCCGAATAGTTTCTTGATCAGCGTCCTCTCGTAGGGCCGCAGGGACTGCCCGGTGTCCACCAGGCGAAAGGTGAAGTCGCGCTTTGTGCCGAGGCCCAGGAAGCCCCGTTCCTGGGTCTCGGTCATAGTGATCACGCCCCGCCGCGCCAGGTCAACGATGGTGGCCACGATGTCCTTCATGTCGGCCTTCTCGTCCAGAAGGGTGCCCGCTACGCCTGCCCGGAGGTCGCTCGGCGGGTCAGACAGGTAGTCTGCTACCATAGGCACGGGCACGTCTCGGCCTCGGGTGTACCAGAGGACGAACAGGGCCAGAGGCCCAGCGACCAGGATCAACAGGCCGATGGCTCCCAGGCCCAGATCAACCAGGGGGCGGTACTTGTCGTCGTACTCAGCCTTTCTATCGTAGGCCGCCTGCCAGCCAGCAGGAGTGCCATGGACCACGCCGTGGGGGAACTGCACCCGTACTTCGAGCTCGTGATCGGGCTGGGTCCGACCTGCGGTGAAGACGACTTCCGAGCCCTTGTTCTGGATTTGCACATCCCGACGGTCACCGCGGCTTCCGTCGTAAGCGGCGATCACGAGCTGATCAGGATCGAAGGCCGCGGGGAGGTGAACCGTCACCACCGAGGCCAGCACAGGGACAGTTCGGTCGGGGAAGACCGCCTTCCAGTAGACCTGGTCGCCCCCCTCGTAGAAACGCAGCCCACCCTTCACCGTGTACTTGATGGTGTAAGTGTGAGTGGAGTCGTGGTAGCCGGGGTAGTACCACTTGATGGTGAAGTCACCGTCGTCGTTGTAGAAGGTCTCGTAAGTGTAATCGCCGCCGCGTCCAGGTTGATACTGGCGATCCCCTTCCCAGACCTCCACGTCGGTGATGCGCTCCAGCCTGTCGGTAGGAATCTCGCGGTAGCCGAAGTGGAACTCGCCGCTAACGTAGGTGAACTGCTGGCTTTCCACGATGCGGATGTTGGAATTGTCGAGAACCGTGATGTCCACGTCGAGGCGGTCCCAGATGTAAGTCTTGCTCTGGGCCTGGACGACGCCTGCCAGGCCAAAGAGCAAAACTGTGATGACAAGTAAACCTAGAAGCCTT
>VGOG01000098.1 GCA_016875995.1 Chloroflexota bacterium | reverse complement strand
ACGGCAAACAATGCGCTCTTCAGCTCTTTGCTCATTCTATTGCCCCCACTTTCCTCAGATACCGCTCCATCCTGACCACGAACTTCTCGGCGTCGGCGATGATGGTTTCGGCGAATTCCTCGGCTGGTAGGCACTTATGGTTCGCTTTCTTTCCTTCTCTGACAAGGCTGTCTTTTCCCGGTCGGTTAGATGCTTTAACCCAGCTAAACCTTGCTGAGACGCGATTGCTTCTCGCATGGTAATCCTCTCTTTATCTCTTTATGGAAGCCCCAAAACCTCCCTGTACCCCTGCATGTCCATGAAGCCATGCCCAGAGATGTTGAAGGCGATGGTCTTGCTCTCCCCGGCCTCCCTGCACTTCAGGGCCTCGTCAATGGCACAGGCGATGCTGTAGGCCGATTCGGGAGCGGGCAGGTACCCTTCGGCTTGGATAAACGTCCTCGCCCTTTCGAAAACGTACCGCTCGTCGGCAGGATAGGCCACCGTCTCGATGTAACCCAGATGCCTGAGCAGGCTTAAGATAGGCGCGCAACCATGATACCTCAGCCCGTCGGCGCGGATGGGCTTCATCTCCGCCTTATGGCCCAGAGTGTACATCTTGAGCAGGGGCGTGATCTCGGCGTGATCGGCGAAGTTATACCTGTACTCGGCCTGCAGATTCGGCGCTACCTCGCTCTGCGCAGCGATGAAGCGTATCTTCTTCCCTTCCTTGAGGACATCCCTCACGAAGGGTAAGACGAAGCCCCCGAAGTTCGATCCCCCACCCAGGCAGGAGATCATGACGTCGGGATAGTCGTCGAACATCTCGAACTGCTTCCTGGCCTCCAGCCCGATGATGGTCTGGTGGATGAGGACGTGATTCAACACCGAGCCGAGACAGTAGACAGCTTTGGGATCCCTTCGAGCGTCCTCCAATCCCTCGGAGATGGCTATGCCCAGAGAGCCTGGGTGGTTTGGATCCTTCTCATAGAGGGACCTCCCGAAGTCGGTCTTGGGGCTGGGCGAGGCGTTAACCTCCGCACCCAACAGGTGCATGAAATTTCTCCGATCGTGCTTCCAGTCGTAGACCGCCCTGACCCAGTAGACGGTGCATTTCAGCCCTACCAGGCTGGCCGCGTAGGCCAGGGCCGTCCCCCACTGTCCGGCTCCGGTCTCGGTAGTGACCCGCTCGTATCCCTCCTGCCTGGCGTAATAGCACTGAGCCACGGCGGTGTTCACTTTGTGGCTGCCGGTAGGGCTATAGAACTCGGCTTTGTAATACAGCCTGGCTGGCGTATCCAGCCTCTTCTCCAGGTTCAGGGCTCGGAAGAGGGGCCGAGGTCTCCCGGCCTGGGCGTAAAGCTCCCCCAGTCCATCGGGTATGTCTATCCAATTCTGGGTGGAGCTATCCTGCTTCAGGCACTCCGCCAGGAGCATCTCAGGCAGGGCGGCCAACCTCGATTCCCCCTCCTCTGGATCCCTGGGTGGGGGAAGAGGTTCAGGTAAATCGGGGAGGATATTGTACCAACGGCGGGGCATCTCCTCCACTCTCAGGTTAACCTGTCTCCTCATTGTTGTTGTCTCCTTACTTTGGAAGGTTTGCGCGACACTGCGCCGCCCTATAGTCTATCACCTTTTGGCGAGTTAGTCAAAAGGCCACTATTCGAAGTTCCGTCCTACCGACGAGATTTTCTGGGGCTGGGAAGACAAAATTAAGGGGATTTGACCTTTGCCTGAAAACTGCGGGGGGAATGGAAAGATGGGAAGAATGAGGATCTAAGCCAGCTTATGGAATGGTGCCGTCAGTCCGATGAAACCTGCTGTTTCTTTAACAGCGTCTCGATGTGGTAGTCGGCATCGAGATTCCCGCCAGTTGCTAAACGCGTTCGAGAGTTCATAATTCTCTCACTCCCTCCATTTCCAACTCCATGAACGCCTCCGCCACCTGCGGGTCAAAGTGCTTTTCCGCCTGCTCGCGGATGTACTCGGTCGCTTTCTCCTCCGGCCAGGCAGGGCGATAGGGCCGTCCCGAGAGCAGGGCGTCCCACACGTCCACCACGGCGAAGACGCGAGCCGCCAGAGGTATCTGTCTCCCTTTCAGCCCCCGCGGGTAGCCCGTGCCGTCCCACTTCTCGTGATGGTAGTAGGGGATGTCCAGCGCTGGACGCAAGTGGGCAATGGGCAAGAGCATTTCGTAGGCGTAAACGGGATGCTGGCGCATGATATCCCACTCCTCTTCGGTGAGCGGGCCAGGCTTGCGCAGGATGCTGTCGGGAATGCCTATCTTACCGATGTCGTGCAACAGTGCGCCTCGGCGCACGTGCACCAGTTCGGCCTCACTCATGCCCATGGCGCGGGCCAGGCGCAGGGTCATCTCGGTGACGCGCCGCGTGTGGCCCTCGGTCTCCATGTCGCGCAGCTCGAGGGCTTTGGCCCAGCCCTCTAAGGTAGTATCGTAGGCCAGAGACAGCTCAAAGTTGGAGCGCTGCAGGTTATCGAACAGGGTAGAGTTGTCTATGGCTATGGCCGCCTGTCCCGCCAGTGTCTCCAGAAAGTCCAGCCACTCCTGATCGGGGTCAATAGGGGCACGGTGGAAGACTTCCAGGACGCCTTTAACCTGGCCCTTGGCGATGAGGGGCACACCGTGGTAGGTGGTGAACCCCTCGTCTGCCAGCAGCAGGGAACGCCTGAGACCATCCTCTGCCTCAGCAAGATCGGGAACGCTGATGATGTGACGTTCCAGTGCAGCACGGCCGGCGTGGCCTTCACCCAACCGCAGGCGAGTATGTTGGAGAGCGGCCGAGCAGAAGCCGCGCCCGGCGGCGTATTCCAGGGCCTGGGTGTGTGGGTGTAGGAGCAGCACATCAGCGGCATCCACACCCAGTTGGGTAGTCACCTGATCGAGGATAACGTTGAAAGTTACGCGCAGGTCGGAACTGCCGCTGATGGCTATGTCTATTTCTCGCAAGGCGGTGAGGCGCTGCAATTGGCGTTGAATCCGCTCCTCCGCCCGCTTGCGCTCGGTGTCCGCCGCTTTCAATTCGGCGATCCGTTGACGCAGTTCTGTCAGTTCACTAACGAGCTGCTCTTTTGTCTTGTCTTCGTCTCTCACTATCGTGAACGTCCTTAAACAGGCAAGGTAAATCAACCCTCGGCCAGGACCTGCTCCGTTTCGGTCCATAGCAGGGTGATCTACCATCCGGGTCAATGGTAGGGTCAAAATTCGCCAGACTCCAGCCCTAAGGATATTGCCGAGGAGCGAGATTCTACTGCCAGAACACAGGCCTGACCGGCGACCGCAGAGGCGAGTAGGGCACCGCCACAGCCGCGGCAGGATAGGGTACCAGACTCTCTCGGCCCTTCAGCCATTCGCCCAACTGCGCAGCGAAGTCCTGGATAGATTCCGCCTTGACGCCCAGAACGACTTCCCGTTCCTCGTTGGTCAGGTCGAACTTGGTCAGGAGAGCGGGGCGCCTGCCGTTCAGCAAATCGTGGCAGAACCTGGGATCTGTCAGCGCGGTGCCAACCAGAGTATGGAGTGCCATTTGTGCCATTGATCAGTCTCCTGTAAGGGAAGAGGTGTCTCCCAGGGGCGTACGACTCCACCAGAGGGTAGCGGATCACGGCGACCACCACGTACCCAACCCGCTGATGGCTTTCGAATATGAGTTATTGTTGGGGAGAACCAGGCCCCTTTTCTATCGAATGAACGCGCTGGCTTAGGTGCCGCCAGCACCGTCTGGGCTGGCGTAAACCACAGAGCTGCCGGCCAGCAGCGTCAACGCCAGGGTCAGGCCGACCAACAGGACTCGGACCACCCGCGGGTCGGCGAGCTTCAGCAGACCAAATTGAATACGTGCTTTCATTTTCGTTACCTCCTTCGCTACTCCTTGAATTGATTATATTATACTCGATGGGGGTAGCCGGAAGGGTAGAAGCGGGACGACAAAAGGCACAGATTCGACGAGAATCCTACCCCTTCAAGGGATAGGATGAGGATGGAGCACGACAGGTGGGAATGTCAGGGGTAAGATGAGCTAATCGAGAGGCAACCCGTCGAGGATTCGGCGGTACAATGCGGTGGTCTCAGGAGAGGGGGGCGTGCCCAATTCGTGCTCCAGAATCTCCACGCAACGTTGGTACTGAGCGATGGCCTGGCTCTGCCGCCCGGAGAGGGCATAGGTGCGCATCAACTGGCGGTGAAACTTCTCCCGCAGGTCGTCCATCTCCAGCCCCCGGCGGAGCATCTGGATGGCCTGATGATACTGTCGCCGCGTCAGCAGCAGCCCGGCCAGCTCTTCCAGCGCCTCCAGGCACCGCTCCCGCAGTCTCTCACGAGTTAGCAAGCACCAATCGGTGTAGCAGTCCTCCAGGAAATCGCCCTGGTAGAGGGCGATGGCCTGCCGCAGCCGCTCCACCCGCCGCCCCGGCGCGGTCCCCTCCAACAGCCGCTCGAACTCGGCCACGTCGAACCAGTAGTCCAGATCCGGGTGGACCTGGTAGCAGCGGCCATCGAAGTAGATAGCCTCCTGCCCCAACGCGCGGTTGAGGCGAAACTTGGTAGTGTGGAAGGCAGTCTTCACCTTTGGGGCAGGCAACTCCGGCCAGAAGACGGCGGCGATCTGGTCCCGCGACTGGGGAGCGTGGGTGAGCAGGTAGAAGAGCAACTGGCGGGGCACTGCGCCCCACCATTCTGAGCCGGGAATCTCTTCCCCCTCGCGCTCCACACGCCCGCGGCCGAACCCAAAGATGCGCAGAGGCTCCTCCGCCCCGGCCTTAGAGAGGGATGTCTCTTCGAGTACTGCCTGGGCAGACTGCTCGAAAGCCCGTGCCCGGGCCAGCAACGCAGCCAACTCCTCACCGCCCATCCCCTGGGCGTGGGCGCGTTCCAGCAGGGGGAGGGCTCGCCGGCCCTCGACGACGAAGAGGAACTCCCGGCTATACGAGTCAACGGTGGTAAGAGCCTGTTGGAGGGTAGCAAGTGCTTCTGCCTCCCGGCCAGCCCGGAACAGCGCCCAGGCAGCGAAGAATTGGGTGCGGGCCAGTTCACTGCCCGCACCTATTCGCTCCAATCGCTCGCGGGCGCGGGCCAACTCCGCCAGCCCCACTTCCACTTCCCCCGCCTCGGCCCGCACCAGGCCCAGCGAGGCCCCGTACCGGCCGAGCTGGTACTCCGAGTTTTGCTGCTCCGCCCGCTCCATGGCCTGCTGGATGGCCGCCTGCGCCGGAGAGTAATCGCCTCGGCAGCGGTACACCAGCCCCAACGCCTCGCGGCCGTAGGCCGAGAGGAAAGCCTCGCCCAGCTCGTCGGCGATGGTCAGCCCCTCCTGACAAACCTCCGCCGCTTGTTCGAGTGCTCCCAGATCGCGGGTAAGCTCGCCCAGGCTGAGCAGTGTCAGAGCTTCGTTTCGCCGATGACCAGACCGGCGAGCCAGCTCCAGCGCCTCCTGGAAGAGACACAGCGCCTCGCCGTACTGGCCGGTCAGGTAGAGGGAGAAGCCCAGGTCATTGAGGGGGCCGGCCAACCTGGCAGGGTTGCCCAGCCGCCGCCGGATCGCCACGGCCTGCCGCTGGACGGCCACCGCCTCGGCCCAGCGCCCCTGCCGCCCCAGGCAGTCGGCCAGGTCGCTCTGGATAGAGGACTGTCCAAAGTCATCGCCCTGTTCCAGGGAATATGTGAACGCCTGCCGCAGATGGGCCTCCCCCTCCTCCAGCCGGCCCAGCGCCAGGTACGACCTTCCAACGATGCGATAAGCCTCATAGGCCACGGGCACGCCGCTCTCCTCGATCAGGGAGAGCACCTCCTGACCAAGAACCAGGGCTTCCCGGAACCGCCCTTGCTCCTGCCAGACGTGACAGCGATGCAGCAACGCGTAGGCCAGGCCGCGGTCATCCTCGCGGGCCTGGTAGCTACGCTCAGCGACCTCCGTCAGCGCCAGCGCCTCCTCCCACCGCCCCAGCATGTCGGCGGCGCGGGATTGAAACAGCAACAAGCGAGGCGCGTGCTCGCGCAGCGGGGCCGGGAGCGCCGCGCCCCACGCCATCAGCGTCTCCAGGCGGCCAGCATAGAACATGTCCTGGACTGTCGCCTCCATCACCCGCGCCGCGTCCTCGTGGGCGCCCACGGCCAGGTAGTGGTGCACGGCCTCCTCAGACCGCTCGTGCGCCTCAAACCAGCGGGCAGCAAGGCGGTGCAGTTCGATCCAGCGGGACTCCTCCTCCCGCCGCAGCCGCGCCTGCAGGTACTCCTGGAAGAGATGGTGGTAGCGATACCAGTCTCCCTCCAGCCGAGTAACGAAGAGGTTACGCTCTTCCAGCAGCGTCAGGAATTGTTCTGCCTCTTCCAGGCCCAGCGCCTCCTGGCACAGGGTCGGGCTGATCTCCTGAAGGGTAGAGGAAGCGGTGAGGAAGGACTGCAGGGGAGGCTCCTGGTAGGCGAAGACCTCCTGGGCCAGGTAATCGTACACCGGCTGATCGGAGGTGCGGGCCCGCACCAGGCCCTCCAGGATGCCCCGCCACATGGTGTGAGCGGTGAGCAGGAGGCCGGTGATCCAGCCCTCGGACTGGGTTGCTAACTCTTCGGCCTCCTTCTCGGGAAGGCGGAGGTTGTAGTTCTGCGCCAACAACGCCTGAATCTCGTCAGGACGGAAGCGCAGTTCCTCCTGGCCTAATCCGCCTATCTCTCCCCTGGCGGTGAGTTGGATGATGAAGGGCAACTCGGGCACGGTGCGGCTGGCGATGACCAGGAGAAACTGGTCGGTCTGATAAGTCAGGAGACGGGCCAGGACCTGGGCTACTTCGGTAGCCTTCCCCAGCCGATGGTAGTCGTCCAGTACCAGCACGAACCAGCGGGGGATGATGCCCACCATCTCGTTGATCAGCTCGTTGACCACGCTGGGCGCACCCTGGGTGAGGTCAGGGTTGGCTGCCAGGGCCTGGCGCGTGCGCTCGCCGAAGTCCGGGAAGCGGTGATGCAGGCTGAGGATCAGGTGCTCCAGAAAGACGCGGGGGTCGTGGTCGCTTTGGTCCAGCGCATACCAGCAGACAGGATGCTCCAGGTCGTGGGCGAAGTCCACCAGCAGGGTGGTCTTACCGTAGCCAGCGGGTGCAGAAACCAGCACGAGCTTGCGATCCACCATGTCGTACAGACGGTCGAGCAGCCGCTGGCGGGTCAGCACGTCCTCTCGCCGCTGGGGGAGCAATACTTTAGCGATGAGCGTGGAGGTGTTCATAACGGTCGCTCTCTACGGGGCTACACTCCCACCACGTTGATCAGATTCCTGTTTGGCAGCAAATATAGTATAGCAGATTTCTCCCCGTTTGGCAATGGCTAAAAACCAGCACATTCGTGGTCACTAACATGGGTCTGCAAATGGCCATCATCGCCTACCAGACCCTGCTGACCCAGGTTACGCCCAGGGAATCTCGAGGAGCCACCGTCGGCCTCGTCGGCACCGTGACCGGGGTCATCGGCGGCCTCGCACCGACAGTGGGGGCTTACCTGCGGGCCGCCTTCGGCTCGACAGCGCCCTTCTGGATAGCGCTGATAGCGGGCCTGGCTATGTCCATGGCTCTGCAAAAGCAAATATGACCGTCACTACCTCGGGCTCGGTCGGGAGACCTTCACCCATCGTGAGGGAATAAGTGGCTATTGCCGAGGATGTCCCACGGGGATGAGGTAGAGGAGCTCGTGGTCGGGGGGAAGGGAGAGGGCAGCCTGAATCTGGTCATCGTAAAAGGCGCCGATGGGCACCGCCCCCAGGCCCAGAGCCACGGCCTGGAGGAGGATATTCTGACAGGCGTGGCCGGCCTCCAGCTTGACGTAGCGCTCGGCCCGGCCACCGTATTTTCTGGCCGTCCGCTCGTATATCGCAGTGATCACGAAGACCGCCGGGGCATCTCGTATCGAGTCCTGCTTCAACCCCGCCTCCCAGAGCTTGAGGCGCAGATCATCCCGGGAGACGACGATCACCTTGTGCCCCTGGGGCACGTAGTGGTAGAGCCCGTTGGCCGTGGCCACGTAGACCTCCAGGGGATAGAGAGCCCCGGCCGAGGGAGCGGTCCGTCCACCCCAGCCGGCCGTTATCCCGTGAGCGGCCCACAGCAGTTGGGAAATCTCTTCCAGAGTAAGCTCCTGTCCGGTGAAGCTACGCACCGACCGCCGCCGGGCGAGGGTCTCCTCGAGAGAGACCTCCCCCTTCAGCCTGGGCTGGGGCAAAGCCATCTCCTGCGGTAACGGGGAGGCCACCACCTCTTTGACCTCCTCGATGCGAGGGCCACAGCCCCCCAGGCTGAGACTTACTACCATCATGAAAGCAAGCACTGCGTAACTAACAGATCGCATCTCTTCCTACCTCCTCTCACCAACAAGTTTCTCCCCAATCCGCGGCCACTATCATGATGTCCACCACAGTAATGATTCCATCACCGTCGAGGTCGTACATCGTATCCCAGTCAGGATCCGCGTCAGTAGTGTGCCACCGACTGGCTATCTCCATGATGTCCGCTATGTCCACGATGCAGTCGCGGTTGAAATCGTGGTCCGGAAAGTTCACCACGATGATAGAGGACATGGTGGCTATCGTCCCCACCGAGGCTTTGACGAACTCGGTGAAATAGGGGATGTTCAGGGTGCCTAGCTGGTCAGTGATCTTGTGATAATAGGGGGTAAAGTCATCAAAATCCTCGATGCCCAGGATAGCGCTGTAACCGTAGTCCCAAAAGGAGGCATGGTCACTGCGGTCGGTGGCGCCGGCAGTGATGATCTCAGGGACGAGGTCAATGTCGTAAGTGTTCACCACGTCGGCGAACAGGTTGGCGATGGCGATGGAACCGGCCCTGGTGCTGGCGTGAAGCTCGATGATGGGCTCATCATCGGAGTCGTAGGCGATCATGTCCAGATTGAGCACACCCAGGATATTGTCGCCCTCGTAATAAGCATTCTGGGCGTAGTAGTAGCTGCCGATGAGCCCCTGCTCTTCCCCGGTAAAGGTAACGAAGCGGACGGTGTAGTCAAAGTCGTATTGGCTGAGGATGTCGGCAGCGATCATCACCGCCGTTACGCCGCTGGCGTTATCATCAGCACCTGGAGCATTTGTCAATGATGTTTGGTGCGTTTCCGATCTGCTATCCACGTGAGCACAAACGATGTAGATGTCATCGGGATCGGTGAGGCCCGGCTTGGTGGCCACCACGTTGCGCCAGTCGTAACCCGACCAGTTGTAATAATGATATTCCACCTCCAGGCCCAGGTTCTGGAAGTGCTCATAAACGAACTGGGTGGCCTTCTTGATGGGTGTGCCGCTCTTGGAGTAACGGGTTCTGATGGTGTAGGGCTGTCCTCCGATGGTGACCTGGTTTTCGCCGCTGAGATTGCCATCGTAGAGATAAACGGTAGCCGAATTAACCTGGGCGATCATCTCCGCGATGAGTGGGTCGGGCTCGCCCAGAGATTCGTAGGCCACGCCCTCGACCCTGGGGCTCAGGCGGATGGGACTATCGGGCAGCCACCTGATCTTCACGCCCAGAGCAGGCAACTTCTCCGCCTCGTCCGCTGGAGCCCGAATCAGGGCTCGGAGGCCATCAAAGTAGAGAAGCCGGCCGTGTCGGGCGATCAGGGACAACTGGTCGGCCTGGCGAGGATAGACCAGATAGTACTCCCCTGGGGCGAACTTCTCATCCAGGACGTGGTAGCTCAAGCCCTGGCTCGCCAGGAAGTCCAGGTCGTCTTCCGTGGCCTCGGCGATGAGGTAATCCTCGTCCTCGGTGGTGAGATGGGCATACACGGCCAGCCCACGAGCTTCTACCTGCTGGAGATCACCCTCCGCCTTCAGGTCTATCTTGACCAGGGCGGATACCGGCAGCGGGTTCTGAGACATGGCGGAACTGCCGCCGGCGATGAACACAGCGATGAGGAACACGCTCCAGACCACTGCCAGCTTCTTACTCAATTGGTCTCCTTTCACGTTTGACGTTTCACGTTTCACGCCTACGGCGCATACCTGAACGGATGCCGAGCTGCCTCTTTCTCGTTGAGCAGCTCTTCGAGAGTGGGCCGGCCCTCGATGGCCTTGCGGATGGCGGCGCGCATGGCCTTGTAGTTGTTGAACTCGATGCGCTTGCGGTTGGCGGCGGCAGGGTGGACGAAGACGTTGGCGATCATGGCCAGGTCGTCGAGAGCTCCCTCCGGGAGGCTGCCGTCCTCGATGCTGGCTTCAATGGCCAGGCTGATGCCTCGCGCGGCATCGTCGTAGACGTGGCCGGCCTGCTTTTTGGTGCGCACGGTCACTGTCGGCACCAGCAGCGTGCGCGGGCGCTCGCTGATGATGCGCAGTTCGTGCGCAGGCCGGGGCTCCCCCAACGCCCTGGCGATGGCCTTCCCCACTGGCCCCTCTTTGACGCCTAATAACAGGTCAATGTGAGCGATCTCGAAGAAGGGCGGCCCGGAGAACCCCTCGCCGACACGCAAGGTAAAGTCCTCCACCTGGCGCGGCGTCTGAGGTGTGGCGAAGAACCGGGTCTTCACCAGCCTGCCCTGGCCCAGGTCGTACTGGACTTCCGCCCGCGGAATCTTGCCCAGGCCCTCCAACTGAACGCGCAGTTCCTCGTAGTCCTCGCGCTCGAATTCGCCGCCGGGCATGATGGGATGGCGGGAGTTGCCCATCTCCAGGCCCATCATCCGCAGGCCCTCTTTGACCGCCTGGGTTGCCCCTTTGCGCATGATGATGCGCACCAGCTTCTGCACCCGGGCCTGCCAATCCTGAGCCATGATCAGATCCCCCTCCTGTACAGCGGAGTAGATCTTCTGCCAGATGTCGGGGATCAGGTTGGCGCTGGCCAGGATAGCCCCGTCGGCGCCGGCGGCCAGGGCAGCCACCACGATCTCGTCGTGGCCGCAGAAGATGCCGACCTGCCCTTTGATCTTCTCGAACAGGGCCATCAGGAAGGGCGCGTCGCCGCTGGAGTCCTTGATGCCCACCACGTTGTCCAGGTAGGCCATCCCCTCCGCCGTCCACCACTGGAAGTGGGTGCCGGCGCACTGGGGGATGTTGTACAGGATGATGGGCAGGCCGACCTCGTTGACCGCTTCGTAGTGCTCGTAGACCTCGTTGAAGGTGGGCTTGAAGTAGAAGGGGGCCACCACCAGGGCGGCCGTGGCTCCGGCGTCTTTGGCGTATTGCGTCAGGGCCACGGTGTCCCTGGTGCTGGCGCAGCCCGTGCCGGCCACCACCGGCACCCGGCCCCCCACCTCGTCCACGGCGATGTCAATCACCCGCCGCTTCTCCGCCTCAGTGAGGTACACGAACTCGCCGGTAGTGCCCGCCGGCACCACCCCGTCCACGTGGGGCAGAACGTGGCGGATCAGCATCCTAAACGCCTCCTCGTCCACCCGGTCATCCCTGGTGAAGGGCGTCGCCAGGGCCGGGAAGATGCCTTTGAACCACTCGGGTTTCTTGGACATGGATTCTCCTCATTTTCTATAAGCTGCCACGAAGCGGGCGATGCTGCGGTCGTAGGTTCGCTCCACCTCCGGCGGGAACAGGCAGCCGGGTAGCTCGCCGTATTTCTTGTGGTACATGATGCACTCACAGCACAGCCCCTTGCGACTGCAAGGCTCGTAGGTGCAGGTGCACTTGGCCAGGTTCGTTTCTTGCGTGCATTCTCTCATAATGTCACCTCCATCTTTGTGAATAGTCGTGGAAAGGCCGTTTTCACGTTTCACGTTTTACGCATCACGTAGGCCTCTTGCTCAAACACGCAGCAATCTGTCAATCGGGTTTCTTTTCCGTAGGCATCCCCTCACCCACGCATCCGCCGCCAGTCGTCCCACAGGATGCGCAGCCGCACCGCCAGCCGCTTACGATCCAGGATGAGAGCCAGGAGGCCCCAGGACAGCCAGGCCAGGCCCAAGGCGGGCACTTCCATCAAAGCCACCAGCGGCATCTGGAGGACGAGCGGTGCTTCCAGCAGCGTGGCCAGCGCAGGGGAGCGGAAACGGTAGATCAGGCCGGCCGAGACGGTGAGATAGGCCAGGCAAAACCACCACGAGACGAAACCGATGGCCGTCATGTAGAGGAAGCCAGCCACCACCATAAAGGCATCAACCGTGCGATCGTGCCTGCTGATCAAGGTCTTTTGGCCTGCTGGAGCACGTCTGGCCAGGTGTCCATCCACCGTGTCGGCCGTCCAGCCCAGCAAGGTGGCGATTTGCACCATATTCAGCGCGCCGCGTCCCCAGGGAATGCCGATGCCCACGATGCCCGCCGCGATCACCAGCCGCGAGGCAGTGAGGGCGTCGGCCAGGACTTGCATCAAGCTCCGTTTGTTATCCATATGTCTATCAAACTCTATTTGACAAATTCGGCCAATTGTGCTAAAGTATTAATAGCAAAGTTAGCTAACATATCAAACTCTAGGAAGCCAATGAACGAGAAGCCAGCTCTAAAATTTATCCTTTCCACCCAGGCGCAGAACAACTTCGGTCGCCTGCTCGACGACGTGTCGGAAAACAACACACGGTACGTGGTCAAGCGGTTCGGTCATCCCAAGGTAGCACTCATCAGCCTGGACGATTTCGAGCGCCTGCTGGCCAGCGAGGCCGAGGGCGAGAAGTACCTGCGCATCCTCCGCGAGAGCCGACCGGAGTACACCCTGGGAGAAACGATTGAATAGGAACATCTATCAGGAAAGGTGAGCCGCCATGAGCCGGAGAACGCATTTCTTCACTCAACCTACCCTGCCCTCCCTCAATATCCCGCTGTTTCCAAGCACCAGATACCAGGGAAGCAAGTTGAAACTGCTGGACTGGATTTGGGCCAACATTCGAGACCTACCATTTGACACCGCCCTGGACGCTTTTGGGGGCACGGGTTGCGTGAGCCACCTGCTCAAGAGCAAAGGCAAGCAGGTTGCGTATAACGACGTACTCGAATTCAACTACATCATCGGCCTGGCACTCATCGAGAATGACGCAACCACGCTGTCCGAAGAAGACGTCGCTTTCCTGCTCACCAGACACGAGAGCCTTCGTTACCCCACTTTCATCCAGGACACTTTTTACGACATCTATTTCACTGACGACGAAAACCGATGGCTGGATATGGTCATCACTAACATCGGGAATCTGAATGATGAGTACAAGCGGGCCATCGCGTACTTCGCCCTGTTTCAGGCTTGTATCATTAAACGCCCCTACAATCTCTTCCATCGCAAGAATCTCTACATGCGCACCTCCGACGTCCAGCGTAGCTTCGGCAACAAGACCACCTGGGACACGCCTTTTGACGTGTGGTTTAGACAGTTCGTGGCCGAAGCTAACGGCTGCATCTTCAGCAACGGGCGGCAAAACGTGGCCATGAACTGCGATGCCTTTGAGATTCCTGGACAGTATGATCTGGTCTACATTGATACCCCCTACATCTCAGATAAGGGCGTGGGGGTAGACTATCTGCACTTCTACCACTTTCTAGAGGGGATCGTGGATTACGACAACTGGGCCCGCAGGATAGACTACCGGAGCAAACATCGCAAGCTCAAACAAAAGAAGTCTGTATGGACCGATAAGAACCGTATCCACGACGCCTTTGATAGATTATTTGAGAAGTTCCAGGACAGCATCTTGGTAGTGTCCTACCGCGACCAGGGCATCCCCTCGCCAGACGAGCTTCTCACCCTGCTCCGAAAGCACAAAGGGAACGTGGTAGAGGTTAACGGCACAGACTATAAGTACGTGCTAAGCAACGGAAGCTCCAGGGAATTGCTATTCATCGCTCAGTAATTGCGCCAGTATTCCAGGAACTCCTTCTGTGAACCGAACTCGCCGCGTCCTGCTTTCAAGTCCTCTATTTTAGTGATCGAACGCATGTGCTTGGTGGTGCCACTGCCTGTTTGGCGTGAGGCGATACGCCACTTCTCCTGAACAATTACGTCAACGTCGGTGATGCGGAACTTCTCTTCCACCAGGTCACCGATTTTCTCCTCATAAGTCTCGAACTCGTAACACAACCCGACGATCCAATGCTGGGCATAGTCGCCGTAGGGATAACGGATAGTGCCCACCTTCTTGTTCGGGGTGCGGAAGTAACCGAGATAGGTGCCGATGGTGAAACCGCCAATAGTGTTGACGCTCTTCTTGCGGGAAGTCTTGACATCAATGGCTATCTTCCCTTCGAATCCGGGGATGTCACGGAGCGTGATGTCGGGGTACTCCCTCCCGCCGCCCTCCTCCAGGACGCAATGGTATTTCCGAGCAAGGGGCTTGATTCTCTCAACCACCAACTGCTCGAAGATAGCTGAGATGGCCCTGCTGTCGGACGGCACGTCATCACGCTCTGATCCTCCAGGAGCAGGCCCACAACTTCCCACTTGAAGCCTTCCAGTAACTACTCAGGCTGTCATTGCGAGGAGGCGGTTTTTGCCGACGAAGCAATCTCCAATTCGCAAGTTGGGGATTGCTTCGCAAAAAACGCTCGCAATGACAACAGGGGCTGAGTAGTTACGCCTTCCAGTAGTTCCTCCAAATCCGCCCTGACGTTATACATATGCCACACTCCTTGCGCGTTCACGTAGGCCTCGCACTCTCTCCGACCATACCT
>VGOG01000097.1 GCA_016875995.1 Chloroflexota bacterium | reverse complement strand
TGCAGACCTTTCGACGGATAAAGGGGGAGCGGCCGAACGCCTTGATCATCCAGTGGTGGGTGCCGTACTGGGCCTTAACGTTTGCCAGCATCGCTTTCTTGGTGCGGAAGTTCACGCCCACCAGAGTCCTGTTTATCTGCCATAACGTCCTGCCCCACGAGGGGAGTGTCATTGACAGGCTCTCAGCTAAACTGGCCTTGGGACAGGGGCATTATTTCATCGTTCAATCCCAAAAGGACTGGGAGGACCTGCAGAGGCTGTTGCCTGAGGCGGAGATCAGAAGGACGGCGCTTCCCATCTACGATGCCTTTGGATCGGAGGCCATGGAGGGGTACACGGCAAAAAGAAACCTGGGCCTCAACGGTCCCGTGATGCTGTTCTTTGGCTTCGTGCGCAAGTACAAGGGGCTGGAGTATCTGATCCGAGCCATGCCAGAGGTATTGCGGCGTTTGCACGTGAAGCTCCTGATTGTCGGGGAGTTCTGGGAGGATAAAGAGCCGTATCTCAAGGCAATAGAGAAGCTGGGGTTACTAAGGAACGTGGAGGTCGTTGACCGATATGTCCCCAACGAGGAGGTTGGCTTGTACTTTTCAGCGGCAGATGTGGTGGTACTGCCCTACGTTGACGCCACCCAGAGCGCTATCGTTTCCCTGGCCTATGCTTTCGACAAGCCGGTGATCACCACCCACGTGGGAGGGCTTCCTGAGGTGGTAAGCGATGGAGAGACAGGTTTCATCGTGCCGCCCGGGGACAGTCAGGCCCTGGCCGCAGCGATTGTGGAGTTTTTCAGAGAAGACCATGCTTCCCAGATGGCTGCAAATGTCAAAATTCGTAAGAATGCCCTGTCCTGGGAAGGGTTAGTCCGTCTCATCGAGGACTTCTCCATCACCCTCCCCTGTTGCACGGGGGAGGGCAGGGTGGGGGTGTTATGAAGATCACCTTTCTTCTTACCCAGAGCTTAGAAGACTCCTCCGGGCTGGGGCGCTACTTCCCCCTGACCAAGGAACTGGCCAGGCTGGGCCACCAGGTGAGCGTTCTAGCCCTGCATCCTGATCTTGTCGGCCTCTCCCAACAGCGGTTCCAGGTGAACGGGGTCAGAGTGCATTACGTGGGTCAGATGCACGTGCGCAAGGTAGGCAGCCAGAAGACCTACTTCAGCACCTTTGGCCTGGCGAGGGTGGCCCTGGCTTCGAGCCTGCGGATGAGCTTCAGGGCCCTGTTAGAGGAAACCGACGCCATCCACCTGGGGAAGCCGCATCCCATCAACGGAGTGGCTGCCCTGGGCGCGAAATTCCTGCGGGGGAAGCGCCTGTACCTGGACTGCGACGATTACGAGGCCGACTCCAACCGCTTTTCTGGACGGTGGCAGCGGGCAGTGGTAGCCCTGTTTGAGGACCACCTGCCTCGTTTCGCCTCCGGGATGACGGTGAACACGCGGTTCACCCACGAGAGGAACGTGGCCCTCGGCTTTCCCGAGGACAGGATCGTATACGTGCCCAACGGCGTGGATAGGGATCGCTTCGCGAACGTTGACCTGGGAAAGGTGCAGCACCTTCGGCGGGAATTGGGCTTGGATGACAAAAAAGTGGTAGCGTACGTGGGGAGCATGAGTCTGGTGAACCATCCCGTAGACCTGCTTCTGGAGGCTTTCGCTATCGTCAGGGGACGATGTGACGATACCGTTCTGATCCTGGCGGGTGGCGGGGAGGACTACGATTTCCTGCGCCGGCGGGCCGAGGAACTGGGCCTTGGGGATGCCAGTATTTTCGTGGGAAGAGTGAGCCCGGAGACAGTGCCATACTACCTGTCCATGGCCGACGTGTCTGTCGAACCTGTCCACGACGACTTGACCGCCCGTGCCAGATCCCCTCTCAAAATCTTCGAGAGCCTGGCTGTGGGCACGCCGGTGGTGACGGGCGACGTCGGTGATCGCCGAAGCATCCTGGGTGCCCCCCCTCAATCCCCCCCAACCCTGGGGGGGAAGTTCTGTGACGGTGAGGCGGGCTTGCTGGTAGAAGCTGGCCATGCCCAAGCCTTGGCCGAAGGGATTCTGGCAATCGTGGAAGACAGCGATTTGGCTCAAGCGATGGGAGAAGCGGCCTTGAGGTTGCGGGAGAGGTACTATTGGGACGTGCTGGTGCAAAAGTTTGTTAAGGTGTACAATCTGAAGGAGGCGAAGTGATGGAAGGTAAACGTGTCCATTTCATCGTTGTGTTTCTGATCTGTTTAGCGCTGGTTCTGGGTGGATGCAGGACCACTCCACGATTGGAGGTGACAGTCGAGGTGGCCACTAAGGCAGTACCGACTGCCACTGCTACCGCTATCACCGTGGAACCGACAAAGATCCCCGGTCCCACCCTGTTGAATCCCTCAAACACAGCCGTCGGCCCGAGAAAGCGTGATCCCATGAGCGTCGCCACCGATGACGAGGGAAACGTGCACGTCGCCTGGTACGTCGAGCCGCTGGCGGAATCGCGGATTCTGTACCAGAAATGGGCTGGAGAGTCCTCGTTCGATTCGATAGAGATAGGCGCGGGCCGATACCCTGTTGTCGCTGCCAGTGACGGCCATGTCTACGTGTTAGGAGATGTTGCTGCGGGCAGTGGGAAAGATTTTGTGTACCGCCACTCCGCCGATGGAGGCGATTCGTGGTCGGAGTTGAAGACTGTCCCTATCGCCGACCTGTCATCTGAAAACGCCGAGCATGCGATTCTAATTGACAGCGCAGGTCATCTCCACATGGCCTGGTCTCGGTTCAGTGGCCCTAGCCGCAGCGACCTATTCTACAGCCATTGGGATGGTGACTCCTGGGCAGAGCCTGTTCTCATCTCCGACGGCAGAGACTACGCCAATCGTCCCAGCCTGGCTACCACCCAGGCGGGGGGAATACATTTTGTGTGGCTGAGCAGCACAGGGGGACGGTATGACATCTATCACCGTTATTGGGATGGCGAATCTTGGTCAAGCACAACTCGCGTTAGCGAAGGCGGCTGGAATGTGGATTACCATACCCTGAGCGTTGATGAAGAGGGCCATCTACACCTGGCCTGGCACGAGTTTCACGGGCCTGTCAACAGCGAGGTCTATCACAGTTGGTGGGATGGGAAGATCTGGTCGAGGCCCGTAAACGTCTCTAATGACGAGGAGACATCCAAAGACCCGCTCTTGGTGATTGACGAGAACGTGCACCTCGTCTGGCTGCAGCCTGGGGGGCGAGAGGGAACGATCAGGTATAGCCAATGGGACGCAAGCCAAATCCAAAGCTCAAAGTCCAAAGCCCAAAGCGGTGCGTGGTCTGAACCGGAAATCATCGTTCCCCCCGCCTTCATTTTGAACGTTGACGATGCGGCTATTGTTCAGGAAGGGGATCTTTACCTCTTGTGGCGGGTTGGAGGTGAATCTCGGGACGTTCAGATCTATCACTATGGCCGATGGGACGGAGCGTCGCCAGTTACTCCCCACGTTTTAGGCGGCATCGGCCAGTGGGCCTATCTGGGCCTTGTTACAGACAGCCGTGGCAACGTTTATTCAGCAGGGCTAAACGTCGGTTTCAATCGCCCCGAGGTTTCCCGTCTTCAGGAGTGATGCAACACGATGGGATTTGGGAAAACTGATACCATTGCAGAGTCCCCGTTGATTTACGTTGTGATCGTCAATTGGAATCGGGCCGGCGATACGATTGAGTGTTTGAAAGCCCTCACAAACTCAGACTACGCAAACTATCGCCCGTTGGTAGTAGATAATGGCTCCACCGACGGTTCCCTCGAGGCCATCAGGGCCGCGTTTCCTGCCACGGAGGTGATCGGCAACGAAGATAACCTGGGATTCGCGCCGGCCAATAACATCGCCATTGAGCACGCTTTACGACAGGGCGCTGACTACGTTCTCTTGCTGAATAATGACACCCTGGTGGATAAGCGTTTGTTGACTGAACTGGTCGCCGTGGGGGAGTTGGATCCTCAGATCGGAATGCTGGTGCCGAAGATTTATTACCATGGTGAGGAGAGGCGGCTCTGGTCGGCGGGAGCCAGGTGGCGCCGTTTCCCGCCTCGGGTGACCATTATCGGCTTCGGTCGAGAGGAGGGTGCGGCGTATAGTGCCCGGCGGGAGGTGGATTTCGCCACCGGCTGCGCGATGCTGGTCAAGCGAGAAGCCTTCGAGCGAGTGGGGCTGCTCGATCCGGCCTTTTTCATGTATCACGAGGACTACGACTTCTCGGCCCGGGTTCGGCGCGGTGGCTACCGCATCGTCTACGTGCCCCAGGCCGTGATGTGGCACAAGGTGTCGGCCAGCACTGGTGAGAAATCGCCCCTCAAGTGGTACTACCTGGGCAAATACGTCGTGCCCTTTTACCTCAAGCATTGTCAGCCACCGCGCCTGTCGCTGGCTCTCTTTGCCCTTTGGGTGCTGGCCCGCGAGACGGTGAAGGGAAATATCCAGTATCTAGTCCCCTATCTCAAGGGGCTGCGCGATGGCTGGAAAGAGTTCGCTGCCAAGGAACCGCAATGAGGATCAAGCTACAGGAGAAGCTAATCTTCTTGTTGAACAGACTATTCCATCGGCTTTATGGGTCCTTCGCGGAGTTGGCGGCGGCAAAAACGGGAGCCGAGGCGTACTTTCAATGGGAGTTCGAGCAGGCAGAGCGTTCGTATTCGGCGTTTCGACCCTGCATCAACCTTCAGGACAAGAGCGTGCTCGATGTGGGCTGCGGTCTGGGAGGCAAGGGGTTGTTCTATCTCCAGAAAGGGGCGCGTACCGTGACCGGCCTGGACATCAGCCAGACCAACCTTCGAATCGCCCGATCCTGCTTTGCGGAACGCCAGCCAGACAGCAGCCAGCGCCCTTCGCTGGTGGTGGCCGACGCGGCAGCGATGCCTTTTGCAGACAACAGCTTCGATACAGCCATCTCTACTTACACCTTCGAGCACCTAGCGAACCCCGCCAGAGTGTTGGGAGAAATGCAGAGGGTTACCAAACCAGGGGATGGGGTTTTCATAAGTTTTCCGCCTTACTTCAGCCCCTGGGGGGCTCATCTGACCGATTGGATACGTTTTCCGTGGTGTCAGGTGCTGTTTTCGGAGAAGGCCCTGCTCGATGTGGCCAGAGCGATTGAAGAGACCGAGCATATCCATGCCAGCCTCCCAGATTTTGCCAGGATTGATCTGGCCGGGGCAGTCGAGCTACCTCACGTGAACAAGCTCACCGTGGGCGGTTTTGAGCGTGTCCTCAGGGCCAGCCCCTTGGAGGTTGTGAGTAAGACATATCGTCCAGTAGGAGTAGAAATGGCCGGGATACTACGCCCTGTCCTGTCTTTTGCTACCAAGATACCCCTATTGCGCGAGGTGTTCACCAGCAGCGTCGTATTGATTAGTCGAAAGCTGGGCTAGGTGGAAGAGATCGCTTGCAACGTATGCCAATCCGATAACTACGTTGTCCTGTATGAAGGCCGAGACAGGTTGCATGGATTAGGCGGCCCCTTCAGGCTGGTGAAGTGTCAACAGTGCGGGCTGATTTATCTTAACCCCAGGCCGACCAGGGAAGAAATGGGCCAGTATTACCCGCCAGACTACGAACCATACGCCCAGGACATCGAACAGGCTAAGAGTTTTCTTTCTGGCCTCGACTATCGTTATGGCGTGGCCAAGAGATGCCGGATGATCACGAAAAGGAAAGGGCCAGGGCGCATCCTCGATGTGGGTTGCGGGGTTGGGCACTTCCTGAGTGGGATGAGGCAGCGCGGCTGGCAGGCTTTCGGGACAGAGATCAGCGAGAGGGCGGCAGCTTATGCCAGGGAACGATTCGGCCTGGAAGTGCTGGTCGGGGAGCTGGAAGAAGCCAAATTCCCTGCTGCTTACTTCGACGCCGTCACCCTCTGGCACGTCTTGGAACACCTCCATGATCCACTGGCCACCTTGGTAGAGCTTTTCCGGCTGTTGAAGGATGACGGCCTTCTGGTCTTCTCCATCCCCAACTGGGACAGCGTTGACGCCAAGCTTTTCGGCGAGTTTTGGGTAGGTCTAGACATGCCGCGCCATCTTTACACCTTCCCTCGCCCTGCTCTGGAGAAACTTCTGGCGAAGACCGGCTTCAAGATAGCGGAGGAAGGATGCTTCTTTGGTAGCCATGGTTCGTTTGTCCTGAGCTTGCAGTTTCTGCTAGAGGAGAAAATGTCTCAAAGGTCTCTTAGGAGATTCCTGCTTTGGCTTTCATATACCAAACTGGCCCGGCTGATGGCTTCTCCTTACTTCTATCTCGTGGATAGGCTGGGCGCGGGACCGATCATTGCGATGACTTGCATCAAGCGGGAGAACATGGATTGGCAGGATTAGCAGATCGGGTGGGCCAAAACAGAGGGCTGAAGACCATCGCTGCGCTTGTTGTCGCTGGAGCCGCTTTTCTCTTCCTTAGCCTTGGTCTCTATCGCAACTGGCAGGAACTTGCTCGGTATGAGTGGCGTATTGATCATCGTTACTTGTTGGCCTCCTCTGCCATCTACCCGGTAGCTTTTATCCTGATAGCCAGCGTTTGGAGCCTGGTCATCGGTCGGTTGGGTGGGTTCTCGGATTACGTCGAAAATCTTCAGATCTACTGCTACTCCGGCCTGGCCAAGTATGTGCCAGGTACGTTCTGGTATGTGTTGGGGAGAGCCTATTTCTATGAGAAGAAGGGAGTTGCCAAGTCGTTGACCGCGCTGGGAAGTTTGTGGGAGTTGGCCCTGGCTGCTTTCTCAGGGTTGTTGGTTTATCTGCCCCTGACGATCTGCTCTGGCCGGATGTACGTGGGCCCCTTGAATTACCTGTTGTTGCTTCTCATCCCCTTGGGATTCGTGGTTCTCTACCCCCCAGGACTTCATGCTGCTCTTAGGTATGTTTTGAAGGAGCGAGCTGAGAATATCAGCCTGATCAGAAGCCGAGATGCTTTGGCCTGGATAATGCTCTACGCCTGTGCCTGGCTGCTGGGCGGGCTTGCCTTCTACCTGCAGACCAACATGATCTTCCCCGTGCCGCTGGCCCATTTGCCCGCGGTGGCCAGCTTCCTGGTGATCTCCGGCGTGATCAGCCATCTGGCATTTTTCATCCCTGCTGGTTTGGGCATTCGGGAGGTATCCCTTTCGCTGTTGCTGAGCTATTACGTACCCTTTGAGATAGCGATAGTCATTGCTTTGATTTTCAGGCTCTGGATGACGCTGAGCGAGGTTTTTTGGACCTTCGTTGCCTTACTTGTTTGTCGCTTGGTTTCAGTTAGAACGCAATAGCCTGAAAGTGGTATTGACAACTGGATACTTATGTGATAAACTATTAGCAAAATACCTTTAAGGAGGGAATAGACTATGAAGAAAAGAACACTACTAAAGTTGGCGGTAGCTATCATCCTGATAGTCACTGCCATGACCCCCGCAGTGGTCTTTGGGGATGGGTCGGCTCCCTGGGTGGCTGGTATCCAGGTGGCTAACCTGGACACCCAGCCGGCGACGGTGACTATCGAATTCTACAACACAGCCGGCGCTCTGGTGCACACCTTTACTGACCCCACACCCATTCCCGCAGGGGGTGCGAGAACGTACTACGTTCCCGCTATCCTACCCGATAGTGCCGCCACCTCATTCAGGGGCTCGGCGGTGGTCAGCTCCGAGCGCAACATCGCGGCCATCGTCAACGAGAACGCGGGCTCCGGCCCAGGCTACGACCAGCCGCCCGGCATCCTGAGGGGCAGCTACACGGGCATCAGGGCAGCCGAGACAGCCACCACGTTGTACATGCCCGTGGCAGTGAAAGCCTTCTATGGCTTCAACAGCCAACTGGTGGTGCAGAACGCGGGAGCTACGGCGAATATCAACTTTGAGTTCTTTAACCAGGCGGGCGCGTCCATTGCCACCTATGTGGCTTCCAACGTGGCGGCCAACGCCTCGGCCATCGTCGAGTTGGATACGCTGACTCCTACCACGGGCAGCATCCCCAGCGGGTTCAACGGCTCGGTCAAGGTGACGTCAAGCTCCAACCTGGCGGGTATGGTCAACAACATGACCGGGTCGGTGCTTCAGACCTACAATGCCTTCGCCGCCGCCGATGGTGGTACCACCCTGTACGCACCGGCCGTCTTCAACGCCTACTACGGCTATGTTAGCTCCATCCAGGTGCAGAACGTCGGCACGGTGCCTACGAACATCACTGTTACCTACAGCGATGGCATCGTTAAGACGGTAAACAGCGTGGGGCCGAACTCGTCTGCCATGTTCTATCAGCCAACTGAGGGGCATGCCTCTGGATGGGCCGGGTCTGCTACTGTTACCAGCAGCGCAACAAATGTGGTAGCTGTGGTCGCCCAGCTTTCGGCTGTCAAGGCCTCCAACTACAACGCTGCTTCGAGTGGGGCGATGACCATTGTCGCGCCGGCTCTGTTCAAGTCCTTCTACGGCTACGACACCGCACTCACGGTGATGAACGTCGGCACAGTGGCCACGAACATCTCGGTCAGCTACTCCGATGGTTTGTCGGCCTCAGCCACCAACGTACTGCCCGGTCAGTCCGCTCAGTTCTTCCAGTTCCTGGAAGCCCATGCTGCCGGTTGGAGCGGCGCGGCTACCGTCACCAGCTCCGCTGCCCCCATCATGGGCGTGGTCAATGAGGAGAACATAGCCAGGAACGACGGCGACTGGCAGTACAGCTACAACTGCCTGGCACCATAGGGCCAACCTCACCGCTCTGCTAGATCAAAAAGTCCCTGAACCTTTGCAGGTTCAGGGACTTTTTCTATATGAGCCTGGCCAAAATCTGCGGGATGTAGTAGCGACTTCAGTCGTCAGAACGGCTAAAGCCGTCACTACCCACCTTCCTTGGTGGCTCACCGTGATTCGAGCATCGGCAGGATAATGGTGTAGATGGCCGTGTACTCCTGGTTAGCGTCCATGTAGTCCCCATTCCAACCACCGACGGCGTACATCTTGGTATCTACCAGGGCCAGGCCGAAACTCCTCCACTGACCGCTCACGGGAACCTCGAAGGTCTCCCATTCGTCGGTACGCACGTTGTACTTGACTCCGTCCGCCACCTCTCTCTCCCAACCGCCGCCGATGACGTGGATGATGTTGGCGGCCACGGCGACGCCGCATCCGGCCCTTCCAACTGGCATGGGCAACCTCACCGTCCAGGGATTCCCTTGCCCACCGTCCTGGCTGGGCACGTATTCCTCGTTGGTGGCCAGATCCTCCTGGCCGTCGTACCCCCCGATCACGTAGATCTTGCCGTCGGCGACGGCGGCGCCGGCAAATCCCCGCGCGGTGGGCATGGGGGTCTTGGCTGTCCAAACGTCTTGAGCCGGGTCGTACTCGTAGACGGAATCCACGTAAGCGGAACCATCCCAGCCGCCGAACAGGTACATCTTGCCTTCCAGCGCGGCCAGGGCGTAGGCACTGAGGGCCACCGGCAACGGAGCCTTGCGCTTCCAGGTGTCGGTTTCCGGGTGGTAGGCTTCTACGACGGCGGTTGAGTTTCCGGAGAGGGTGCGGCCGCCGGGCACGTAGATCTCGCCCCCAATGAGGGCAGCCGCTACGTCGGCCACCGCCGTGGGTTTGTCGGCCAGGGACGTCCAGCTATCGGTCTGAGGATCGTACCTCTCGACAGTTCCGCTCACCCCGTCGGCCGACTCCCCTCCGATGGCGTAAACGCGGCCCTCGTAGGCAACCAGGGCCAGTCCCCTTCGGGGGATGGGCAGGGGAGCGCGGGCCTTCCAGCGCTGCACCGAAGCACCCACCGTGGCGGCAATTGCTTCAGGGGTGAGCAGAGCCGAATTGGCAGGGGGACGAATAACCGCCTGGGAGATTACGGCCATCGCCAGCAAGGCCACCGCTACGATCGCCATCCCGAGTTGCCAGGTGAATCGAGGCCGTGGTGGTTGCGCTTCTGCCTCCTCGGCGAGCTCAACGCCCTCGATCCATCCCTCCCTGATAGCGTGAAGGGTGGCCTCGGTGCGCGATTGCACCCCCAGTTTGGCAAAGATGTTTCTCAGGTGAACCTTTACCGTGTTGACGCTGATGAACAACTGGCGAGCGATCTGTTGATTGCTGGCCCCGGTGGCTACCAGTCGCAGGACCTCCAGTTCGCGTTCGGTAAGGCTCTCAGACTCGTTAGTCATCGTGATTCATCTCCCCCAGTCTTCTATATTATCGCACAAAACCCGTTGGAAATCAAACTGGGAAGGACCTCAGTGCATTTCGGATTGGGGGCCAGCAGAACCTTAAAAAATTCACCGGGCTTTCAAGGGCAATTGACAAATTTCTACTAGTTTAGTATAATTAGAGTGCCATCAAGAAGCTCGAGGAGGTCCACAACTATGGGGACCCGAGGCCGTCAACCATCCTCGCTATCCTATCTTCACCAGCGTAAAAGCTCAATTCTGGCCCATGATGATTCCTCAAGTGAACTTGCGCCATGAGGGGTGTTTCTTTGCCTGCCTTGGCGCGTTTTTGTTTTCAGTCCCGTGTGTCTAACTTGGCGAAAGGGGGTGATAGCTGGCACTTTTAGGAACAAAGTCAACACGCTACCGAGAAGATCAAAGTTAGTTAAGAAAGGGAGAAAGAAATGCGTAAAAGACTGTTAACTCTATTACCCATTGCGGCGGCGGTGATTATGGTGCTAGCCATGGTCACCCCGGCTCTGGCCAAGCCACCCTTCCCTGAAGGGGAAAAGGCGCCGGTTATAGTGCAACCGCCGGAGGATGTAGGCCTGAGGCCCGCCGTCCGTCGGGCCAAGCCCATTGACCAGCCCAACGTCAAGGACTACCTGCGCAACCGTCAACGGCAACGACTGTTGGAAGCTGGCCAGACGGCGGAGGCCCAGGCCCTGCAGTTGGAGGGCACCGACCGCGTGCTGGTCATCCTGGTCGAGTTCGCCGGCACCGACGTGTTCACCTGGGAAGCCGGCGTCTCCACCTGGGACCCGTATGGCAGGGCCAACCCGAACGAAGCGGTGTATGATGCGCAGGGCAACGTTATCGTCGGCAACTGCTCCAACATCATCACCCAGACCACGGTGTTCACCTACACCGGCCCGGCGCACAACGACATCCCACGACCACTTTCGGAGGAAGATCGGTCAGGTGACACCATCTGGACCGAGGACTTCAGCCCCGAGTGGTTCGAGGGCTTCCTGTTCGGTGAGGGCGTCACCTTCCACTATACCCGCGTGGATGGTTCGCTGGTCCATGAAGACTTCACCGGCCAGTCGGTGAGGGACTACTTCGAAGACCTGTCCGATGGGAGGTACACCATCACCGGCGACGTCATCGGCTGGCTGCAGTTGCCTCACTCCACCTGGTGGTACGGGGCCGACGAGTGCCCCGGCGCTCGCTCCGGCGGAGGACGCTGGCACGCGGCCATCCCCGGTGCAGGCAGCGCCAGGACGCTGGTGACGGACGCTCTGGACGCGGTCAACGCCATCAAGGATACCATCCCCGGTTTCGACTGGGCCAACTACGACCTGGACGGCAATGGCATCATTGACCGCCTGTGGATCGTCCACTCCGGCTACGGCGAGGAGGACAGCACCACGCTGCTCAACCGCACCGACTACAGCGAGGCCTCCCTGTGGTCACACTCCAGTGCCATCTCTCCGCCTTACAAAGTAGCGCCAGGTATCTCCGCTGGCCCGTACATCATGATGCCGGAGAACGGTGGCATTGGCGTCTTTGCCCACGAGTACGGCCACAACCTGGGCGCGGACGACCTGTACGCCTACGACCAAGGCGAGACCTCGGCCGGCTTCTGGACGCTGATGGCCGACGACTGGACGGGCTATCCCATCGGCTTTGAGCCGCCGGCGGTGGATCCGTGGCATCTGGACAACTGGGGCTGGCTCGACCCCGTCGTCATCACCGACCCCGACCAGGTCTACGAGGTCATCCTGGGCCAGGCCAGCCGCTTCCCCGGTGGAGAAGACATGTACCGTGGGGTCAAGATCGTGTTGCCTGAGGGCGTGCTCGACCAGCCGGTGCCTGTCTGGCAGGGGGATTACTACTGGTGGGGCGGCAAGGAAAACCTGGCCAACGCCATGATGACCACCGTGGACCCCATCGCCATCCCCGCTGGAGGGGCCACCCTGTCCTTCGACCTGGTCTACGACATCGAGGACGAGTGGGACTTCCTGTGGATCCAGGTTTCGACCGTTCCTTCGCCAGAGCCTTCTGGTGTTGACTGGGATACCCTCACCAACGAGAACACCCAGTGCGAGCACGATCCGAGCTGGATCGGCGGGTACTACGGCTTCCCCGTGGATCTATGTGGCGCTGGGATAGGCGGCTTCTACGGCTACAACGAGAACTGGCCCGATCCTGAGGTGCAGGAGTTCGACCTGAGCGCGTACGCCGGCCAGAGCATCTACCTGCGCTTCTGGTACATGACCGACTGGGCTAGCCTCTACAGCGGCGCCTTCGTGGACAACGTGAAGGTCACGGCAGACACCACCGTCCTGTTCGAGGATGACGCCGAAGCTGGCGACGCCAAGTGGGACTACCAGGATCCCTGGCAGCGCAGCGACGGCACGCAGACCTTCACCCACAACTTCTACCTGCAGTGGCGCAACGTGGGTGAGAATGGCGGCTACGACAGGGCCCTGGGTGAGCCGCGCTGGCGCTTCGGCCCGGCCAACTCCGACTTGCTGGTGTGGTACAACAACAACTTCTACACCGACAACGAAGTCTGGCATTACCTGTTCGACGACCCCAGCTTCGGGCCCAAGGGACGCATGCTGGTGGTGGACGCGCACCCCGACCCGTACCGTGATCCGTGGAAGGTAGCCTATGGCTACAACAACGAGGGCGGGAACGTGACCCACCGTTCCCAGATGCGCGATGCGCCGTTCACGGTAGAGGACACGGTGGACTTCACGATGAAGCCACCTTACGTGCAAGAGACGGCACAGTTCTCCGGCCGGCCAGCAGTGAGGGAGTTCCACGACTCCATGGGCTACTATCCGGGCGCTGAGTACGTATCGCGCGGCCCGGCCTACACACCTGCCGCGGCCTACAGGTGGGTAACCAAGCAGTGGGATGCCAGCGCCGTCGTTCCGGCCACGGGATTCTATCCCCTCAAGTCCCCAGGGTACAAGGGAACCGGCAACACGACGGATCAAGAGTTCCGCTTTAACTGCATCCCCTACCTGAGTGGGCCTTACACTGGCTACCTGGGCTGCTACTGGCTCGGATCCAGGACCGGCCTGGGCTACGATGGTGGAACCGGCAATCCGGGCGACTACGACGCCCAGTACGGCTGGCACGTGAAGGTGATCGAGCAGGCAGCCGATGATTCCTGGGGCAAGGTGCGCATCTGGAACAGCCTGAAGGAGTTGGACGTCTCCTTCGAGGTGGATACCACCGAGGCTGAGAAGGGCGATGAGCTGACCTACACCTGCGACATCGAGAAGAACATCGGCAGCAAGGTTGACGCTCTCGTCGTCATCCCGCTGGATACCAGGAAGGTCGAATACGTGCCCAGGAGCGCGTTCGGTGGCGCGGTGCCTGTGCCCAGCGGCCTCTCGCCTGAGGAACTGGCCAAGGTATACGCCTACGGCGGGTGGGGAGCTGTCAGGGAGCTGGCTTCCAGCGCCACTGGCAAGGTGGGCTCTATCGTCTGGATCAAGAGCCTGGCTACTGGCCAGGGAGCTGATCCCTTCGGCTTCTCCGTCGAGGTAACGGTCGGCGGCGGCGACGTTGACGTGGCAGCTTACTTCTTCGATAACGAGGAGGTATTCCAGGTAGAGGAGGCCGACACGGTAACGGTCACGGCCAGAATCTTCCTGCCGCTCATCTTCAAGAGCTACACCTACGTCCCGCCGTTCGAGGTCACCATCCTGCACACCAACGACTTCCACGGCTATCTGGAGACCGACGCCAGGGGTCGCGGCGGCTCAGCCTACATGGCCGGCAAGATCAACGACATCCGGGCCGAGGTTGGTGAGGGCAGCGTATTCCTGCTGGACGCGGGCGACGTCTACCTGGGCGCGGCGCCTATCTCGCAGTTGCTGTTGGGCGAGAGCGCCATTGACATCTACAACATGATCGGCTACGACGTCGCCGCCTACGGCAACCACGAGTTCGACAAGGGGCAGGATGTGCTGCAGACCCGTACGACGCAGTCGGAATTCCTCTGGGTCGGGGCCAACATCGTGCTGGAGGGGACCGAGTGGGAGCATCCAACCTGGACTGAGCCCTACGTCATCCTGAGCAAGAGCGGGGTGGACCTGGGCATCATCGGTCTGATCACCGACGAGACCCCGCAGGTCACCCTCAAGGGCACGACAGAGGGGTTAGAGTTCAAGGACCTGACCGCGACCGTGTTGCATTACTACGACGAGGTCAAGGCCCAGTCCGATGCCCTGATCGTCCTGGCTCACATGGGCACCGAGGATAGCGGGCCGTACAAGGGTCTCAAGACCGTGGCCCAGGAGCTGATTGCTGCCGGCAAGCCGGTGGACCTGATGATCGGTGGCCACCAGCACCAGGCGCTCTCGGCACCAGTGATGGTCGGGGACACGGCCATTGTGTGCGCTGGCTTCTACGGCCGCTGGCTGGGTCGGGCCGACGTGAGCATTGACCCTACCACCAGGTCCCTGACCATAGACCGCTACCAGTTGATCACCATCAATAACACTCTCACGCCGGATCCGAAGGTGCAGGCGCGGGTGGCCTACTGGGCCGAGATCGTGCGGCCCTAC
>VGOG01000096.1 GCA_016875995.1 Chloroflexota bacterium | reverse complement strand
CGCAAGGCAGACTCCGTGTGTAGCAAGCATCATTGTGGCTCCTTCATGAGTGATAATCTGTTACCAGGCACCTGAAGGATACCACAAATCGGTCAAAACGCAAAGCGAACTATCGTTGTACTACTAAAGTGCACGAGGCTTTTCCGAGATTGTTGAAGGGAGGGTTCCAAATGAGTCCGAAGAAAACAAGCTTGATCAGCCGAAGGGATTTTCTTAAGGGGGCTGCCGGGGTAGCCGGTCTCGCCGCCTCTGGCACGATTTTGCAGGCATGCGCCCCGCTGGCATCGCCGACCCCGGTCCCGCCACAGGCCCCTACTGTACCTCCGATCCCGACCAAGGTACCCGTGCCCACTGTTGCCGCGACTGCTGTGCTAACGGGACCGGCCGGTACACTAAGAATAGCCATGCGGGAGACTTTGCTCTCTCTGGACCCCCAGAAGGAGTATCAGATAGTATCTCTCGGCTTCACTAACAGGTGTTTTGCTGATCCCTTGGTGAACTATGACGACAAGTACAACTTCGTACCAGGGCTGGCTCTCTCTTGGACGGCTATAGACGACCTGACCTGGGAGTTCAAGTTGCGAGAGGGCGTCAAGTTCCACAACGGGGAAAAGTTCAATGCAGAAGCCGTGAAATACTCCTTTGAGAGGATGAAGGATCCAAACTACAAGGCTGGAGGCGCTTCTCTCCTCGCTGATGTTGACAGCGTCAAAGTCAAGGATGAATACACCGTCCTGGTTCGCACCAAAGAGCCATCGGGTGCGCTGCTACCCAACCTCACGCTTGTATCCATAGTACCGATTGAAGCATCCAAGCGCGATGATTTCGCCACGAATCCTGTGGGAACGGGGCCGTTCCGTTTCGTGGAGTACAAGAAGGGCGAAAGATTAGTGATGGAAGCGAATCGGGAGTATTGGGGAGGAGCCCCCAAACTGAAGCAGGTGATCTACTACCCAATCGCCGAAGATACCACTCGCATGGCTGCGGTACGGACCGGTGAAGTAGACATCGCCTATGGAATACTTCCAGAGGAGATAGCCGGTCTCAAAGTCATGCCGCAGCTAGAGGTGTTCAGCGTTCTGAGCAACGACTGTGTTGGCGTGATTGCCTATCTAGAGGGAGACAAGCCCCGGATCAAGTCCAAGGTCCGGAAGGCTATGCTGATGGCTATTGATCGAGAGAAGATCGTCAGCAAGATTCTCCAGGGAGTGGGAGCAGTGGCCAGATCAGTGGTATCTGCTGCTCTGCCCTTCTTTAACCCGAATCTGACGCCCTACCCGTACGATCCAAAACAAGCCAAGGCACTACTGACCGAAGCGGGATACCCCGATGGGTTCTCTTCAAACTTGGTAGTGCCCAGCGGTTTCTATCCCAAGGACGCGGAAATCACCCAAGCCGTCGCTGCATACCTGAAGCAGATCGGCATCAATTTGGAGGTCAGGCTCGTGGAGCAGAGTTCTGCATGGCCTCTGAGGCGAGTGCCCTATGAATTCTTCTACTCGGGCGGCGCCGTTATGAACATGGACGGGGATATGGCTTTCTCCCGAGACTACATGCCTGAGACCTCACGGGAGAAGTACAACAATCCAGAGGTGACGCGCCTCATCAAGGCGGCCAGGGCTTCTTCCAAGCAAGACCAGCGCAGGGAGTTGTACCGCCAGGTGCAGGCGGCTATCTGGGAGGATATGCCCAGGATCCAGATCCATGATGTGGGTGATGTATGGGCGATGAGTAAGAGGGTCAAGAACTGGCAACCTCGCCCGGACAAAACCATAGTGCTTAAGGACGCTTCAGTGGAAGGTTAGGCCGGGTACAGCGCAAGACCAGGGCTAGGAGCCACTTGAGCCAGCGGTTCCTAGCCCAACGTGGTGGAAGGAACTCTAGATTAATGGGGAACTACTTGGTGCGTCGGCTGCTACAACTCCTCGTGGCGCTGCTGGGAATGTCGGTTATCATCTTCTTAGCCATGCGCGTCGCACCGGGCGATCCCGCCGAGCGGATGGTTTCGCCGCTCGCAACCCAGCAAGAGCTACAACAGATGAGAGAGGCCTTGGGACTGAATAAGCCGATATATGAGCAGTACGTGATTTTCCTTTATGATGTGCTCCATGGCAGTCTAGGCAAGTCGCTCTTCTATAATGCCCCTGTTGTGACTCTTGTGTTGGAAAGCTTGCCGGCGACCTTTCAACTCGCTCTGCTCTCCATGATGGTGGTAATCGTGGTTGGCGTTCCCCTCGGTGTATACTCTGCTACCCATAGTGACTCCTGGCCTGACGTCATTGCACGGGCGATCACCTATATCGGCCAGGCAATGCCCAGTTTTTGGCTAGCTATAATGCTCATTCTTGCGTTTAGCGTGGGTCTTGGCCTCTTTCCCGCGTTTGGACGGCGCAGCCCTAGCGCCTTTGTTCTGCCGGTTATCTCATTGGCCCTCCCACGCTTGGCTAGAGTTATGCGGTTCGTGCGTTCTGCGGTACTTGAGGTGATGCATGAGGACTACGTAAGGACCGCGCGCGCCAAGGGCTTGCCAGAGCGTTCCGTGGTGTATCGGCACGGGTTTCGCAACGCCCTCATTCCTATTGTAACTGACACCGGGTTGCAGTTTGCATGGCTCCTCGGGGGCTCGATGATCGTCGAGGTTGTCTTCGCTTGGCCAGGGATTGGAGCGTTAACCCTCAATGCCATCTACTCTAGAGACTACCCGCTGGTGGAGGGTTGCGTTATCTTCCTGGGTCTCATCTTTCTGCTTATTAATCTGATCATCGACCTTTCGTATGCTGTGCTGGATCCCCGGATTCGCTATCAGTAGGGCACTACTGAAGGCGGTTGGGCCAAGAAGATCACTGAAAGCCCTTCGGAATGGTCATAAGGCAAGGTGATATGGATGATAACACAAGTGATGGGCGCTATGAGGAGCAGTTTCGGGATTGCGAGCGGTGCTGTCATCCTCATAGCAATCCTTGGGGGGGTTGTGTTCGGGCCATACATTCTTCAGTGTGACCCTTTGTCGCAAGATCTTGAAGCTCGGCTTCAACCACCAGCCTGGTACCCAGGAGGAGTCCCTGACCATTTCCTGGGAACGGATACGTTGGGCAGAGATATGATCAGCCGACTCCTGTATGGGGGGCGCGTGTCCCTTTCATTAGGTATTGGTACAGTTATATCAGCAGGTCTTGTAGGCTTTGCTCTAGGGCTAATCTCAGGATACTTTGGAGGAGCACCCGATGATGTGGCTATGAGGGTCGCAGAGATTCAAATGGCCTTCCCCTTCATTGTGTTGGCGCTCATTCTGATGGCGGTCTTTGGTGCAGGTTTTATTCCCATGTTTGTGGCGTTTACGATAAGTGGCTGGCCTATATTTGCTAAGGTTACTCGCGGTCTGGTGTTGTCTATCCGCCAAAAAGAGTTCATTGAGGCAGCTCGCACTATTGGTTGCAGTGACATTCGCATAATCCTTCGTCATGTTCTGCCTAATGTCCTACCCTATGTTATCGTCTTGGCGCCGCTTCAGTTGTCTGGCATGATGGTGACGGAAGCAGGTCTCAGCTTTGTGGGAATCGGCATCCAGCCTCCTGAGCCCTCCTGGGGAAATATGATGGGTGAGGGCCGCGCATATTTGTCCAATGCTTGGTGGTTGGCCACTCTACCAGGTATCGGGCTGATGGCAGCCGCGCTGGGCGCGAACCTTCTCAGCGATGGGCTACAGGTTACGCTCAGCCCGAGAGTCAGAACGAGCACCAGATGATAGCCTTCTTTCTGTTTCTTTCGTTGGAATGGCATTGGGGGTTATGGGTTGGGAGGAAAAGGTGTCAATACTCGTGACTGGGGCTAGCGGATTCATCGGCAGTTACTTAACACGAGAGTTAGCCAGCCAAGGTCATACCATGGTTGCCGTCTCCAGGTCCATTGACGAACGGTCGCTTAGCTGTGTTAGCGCCCTGAGGATTGACATCACGAAAACCGAAGATCTGGAGCAACTACCCAATGATGTAGATGTGGTGTTCCATCTGGCGGCCTACATACCTCGTGACTATGCCGACCCGAAGACCGCGTTTACTTGCCTCAGTGCGAATGCAAATGGTACCTTGCAGATATTGGAATGGGCTAGACATCGCAGTGTACAACGTTTTGTTTATGCGTCATCGCAGGTGGTTTACGCTCATCCGCGCTACTTGCCTGTTGACGAAGAACATCCTACGTACCCGTTGGGAACGACGAGTTTCTACGGGGCAAGTAAGTTGCTGGGCGAGATCTTCACGAGAAGATATGCAGAGTCAGGTTGGCTAAGAACCATCGTCCTGAGGTTAGGATCGGTTTATGGGGCAGGCATGAACAGACAACACTTTCTGTCCAGATGGATGGTGCAGGCCAGTAGAGGAATAGGTCTGGAGGTCCCTGTCACCTACAAGAGGAGTGCGGACTGGGTGTACATCAAAGATGTAGTTCAAGCCTTTGTCCAAGCGTGCTTCTCAAACGCAGAGGGAGTGTACAACATAGGAGGTGGTCGTGAGATAGCTATCGAGGATTTGGCAGCCACCGTAGTAGCCGTAGTTCAAGCGGCCTCATCCAGGGTCGTTGTGCCTTCGGTTTGGCCTGAATGCTCATACCGGTTCTACATGGACATATCCAAGGCTCAGGCAGCTTTGGGCTACCAGGTTCGTTACCCCCTAAGAGCAGGATTAGAAGACATGTTCGCGGAGGGTAAGAGGACACAGATTTGGAATGCTTGACCTAGGGTCTGTCGGAGGGCGATGGCTAGACACAAATCCAGCAGCGAGGAAGAATAGAAATGGCAGAGCTTACCGTCAAATCCTTCGCCGATATCCAGCGTATCCTAGACAACCATGACCGCTTCCGGGGCACCAGCCTCAACATGATTGCCTCGGAGAATATCCCTAGCGCCACAGTACGCAAGTATCTCACCTGCGACTTCGGCGGCCGCTATCCCACCTATGGTGATGATCCTGCTGTGCGCAACTATCTGGGCAATCAGTACATCGCCGAACTGGAGATCCAGGTGCAAGAACTGGCCAAGCGGGTCTTTGATGCCAAGTTTGTGGACTTTCGCCCCTTGGGCGGCCAGATGGCCGGAGTGGCTACCATCACCGGCCTGACTAATCCCGGCGATCTCCTCTTGGAGACCGGCAACTGCTACGGCGGTCAGCAGATAGGCAGCAAACTGATCCAGGCTAGCGCCCTACGGAATTGCCTGCGCGTTGAGTATCTGCCCTACGATGCACACGAACACATCATTGACGTGCCTAAGCTGCGGGCGATGATCCTGGAGAAGAAGCCCAGGCTCGTCGTCTTCGGTCGGGCGCATATTCTTTTCCCTGACCCGATCCGCGAGGTGCGAGATGAAGCCGACAAGGTAGGGGCCTATATTGCCTATGATGCCTCGCATGTCATGGGCCTCCTGGCTGGACGCTGTTTCCCCAATCCCCTGGACAATGGCGCCGACGTTGTCTTTGGCAGCACCCACAAGGCTCTGCCGGGGCCCCAGGGCGGCATGTACTTCACTCGCCAGGAGGAGATCTACAAGAAGGTGCGCCGCGCCCTGTACCCCCCCATCGTCACGAACCATCATCCAGAGCGTATACCCGCGCTGGCTGCACTCTGGTTAGAGATGCTGGAGTTCGGTCCCGCCTACGCCGGCCAGGTTGCCCGCAACTCTGCCGCCTTGGGTCAGGCCTTGCACAGCCGGAGGATAGAGTGTCTCTGTGCCCACAAAGGCTTCAGTACCACGCACCAGGTTCTGGTGGACGTATCCAGCCACGGTGATGCCTCCGGGATCGCCCTGCGTCTTCAGGAGGCCCATATCATCACCGGAGCGGGTGCTATCCCCAAGGACCTCCCCAGCGATGGCAAGACCAAATCAGGCTTGCGCTTGGGCACGCAGGAGCTGACCCGCATCGGCTTTGTGGAGAGAGATATGCAGGCGGTAGCCGATCTGCTTAAGCGGGTGGTGGTCAACCGTGAAGAACCGTCGGGAGTAGCCAAGGACGTGGCTGCTCTCGTGGGGCAGTTCAAGGAGCTAAGGTTCGTGTTTGAGAAGGGCACGCCACCGTATGGCCCTATCTGCTAGAGCCAGACAGCTAATCTCGAAAGCAGAAGAAAGGGGGTGTTACTGAGGGGGGTCTTGGAACCCGGGTCATGGAGTGGCGGATACCCGCCATGTTACCTGGAAGGCACACAGAGGAGGATAAGATGAATACCAATGATTCCATTGGCGTAGACAGTCTCCTGTCGAAACAAATCACCCGGCGGGAACTGATCAAAGTGGGCCTGGCTGCGGGGGCGGCAGCCGCGTTCAGCTCTCTACCCCTTCTGGGATGCGGCCAAGCTGAACCGGAGGCAGATCACATCCGCTTCGCCTGGTATGAGGAGAACCTGACTATGGATCCCACCATGACCACGATGACCCCCACGCTGGTTCTGATCAGGCCGTGCATGTTCAATAGCCTGGTGAAGCAGGACCCTGAGGGCAAGATCGTACCGGATCTGGCGGAGTCCTGGAAGTCAGTGAATCCTCTGACCTGGGAGTTCAAGCTGCGCAAGGGGGTGAAGTTCCATAACGGCGAACCCTTCAACGCCGAGGCTGTGAAATTCACCTTTGAACGGCTAAAGGATCCCAAGCGCGCATCTATCCAGGCCTTCTTGTGGGGACCTGTGCAGACCGTCAAAATCCTGGATGAATACACCGTCCAGATCATCAACGATAAGCCTAACGGCCCCATGATCCGGAACCTGGCCATCGGCTGCATGTTGCCACCGAAGGCGTACGACCAAGACAAGTTTGGTACCGAACCCATCGGCACGGGCCCCTTTGTGTTCAAGGAGTGGGTTCGCGGTCAAAAACTGGTGATGGAGGCCAACAAGGACTACTGGGGTGGTCCCCCTAAGGCCAAGAAGATCACTTACTTCCCCATCCCAGAGGAAGCCACGCGGATCGCAGCGCTGCGCAAGGGCGACCTGGACGTCACCTTCACCGTCCCTGTGGACCAAGTTAAGTTGCTGGAAGGGGACGAGAAGATCAAGATGGAGAAGATACTGAGTTGCGACACCCACGTGCTCTCCATCGGCGGCAAAGAGACTAAACTCTTTGAGGATCACCGATTACGCCAGGCTGCTAGTTACGCCATCAACCGCCAGGCGATGATAGAGAAGATCCTTTACGGATTTGCTCAGATGCCGCGCTCCGTGATCTCCCCTATGGTCTTCGGCTTCAACCCCAACCTACCACCTGGGCCTGTTACTTACGACGTGGAGAAAGCCAAGAGCCTGATGAAGGCAGCCGGCAAGGAGGCGGGCTTTGAGGCAGAGTTGATGTACGTCAACGGCTCCTTGCCCAAGATCGCCGATCTGGCCCTGGCGGTAGCCGCTGATCTGCAGAAGATCGGCATAACGTGCAAAGTACGGGTCTTCCCAGACTTTGCGGTGGGGGGCACGTTCCTGCAACCCGGCAAGTTTGACATGTTCTACAACAGTTGGACCACCTACACCCTGGACGCCGACATGCCCTTCTGGCGCAATTGGCACTCCTCCAATTCCCGGGAGGGAACAGGCAAGTACGACTACGGCAAAGACCTGGACGCCCTCATAGAGAAGGGCCGCTACTCCCTGGATGAGAAGGAACGCCAGGAAGCGTATTACAAGGCGCAAGAATATATGTGGAACTTCCCCACCCGTATGGCCCTCTATCACTCCATGGACGTCTGGGGCGTGCGTGCCAATGTGAAGAACTTCAAACCCACGGCAAGTCGCATCGTGGATATGTTCCAGGTCTACAAGGGATAGGCTCTCTTGGCGCGGCGTTCTTCTTAGTGACCAACCGAGGCCGGAAGGCGCAGGCCCTCCGGCCTCACTTTCGGAGGCTGAGAGTGGAGATAATCCGTTTCGCTATCGTCGGCATGGGCATTCGTGGCCAGCTCTTTGCCCAGGCCATTCGCCAGAACCCCCAGGCCAGGCTGGTGGCCATCTCGGATATCAACTCTCGGGTCTTGGAGCGCACTGCCCAGGAGTTCAATGTCCCAGGTTATGCCCATTGGGCCGAACTCCTGGAGCGCGAGAAGCTAGACGCCGCCTGCATCTGTACCCCTGACTTCGCCCACCGGGAGCCGGCCATCCTGGCTGCCCAGGCGGGATTGCACCTCTTCATAGAGAAGCCCCTGGCCATGACTACTGAGGACTGCCAGGCCATCCGGGCGGCGGTCAAGCAGGCAGGTGTGCAGGCCACGGTAGCCCTGATCAACCGCTTCAATCCCTACTACCTGCGGGCCCGGGAGGCTATCGAGGCTGGGGAACTGGGCCAGATCCTCAGCGTGAACTTTCGCGCCAACGATACTCTCTGGGTAGCCACCGACATGCTCTCTTGGAGCGCACGCTCCACGCCAGCCTGGTTCCTCTGGCCCCACGGCATGGACCTGGCCAACTGGCTCACCAAACGCAAGGCTCGCTTGGTCTACAGCACCGGCGTCAGGCAGAAGCTCGTGCAAATGGGCATCGACACCTACGATATGATCCACGCCATCATCAAATACGAGGACGGGACGGACGGCGTCTTCGAAAGCTCCTGGATTCTTCCCAACACCATGCCCAATCTGGTGTACTCCCACAGCGAGATCATCGGTTCAGAAGGAGCGCTCTTCCTAGATCTTCACGATCAGGGTATCCATAAGTGTACTGCCAAGAAGATCATCTACCCCAGTGTCATCTCGGAGGTCAAGGTGGCCGGGCGGCTCATGGGACGTGAGTTCATGTTCTTCGACACCTTCGTAGATCATCTGCTGCGATGTGTCCCACCTATAGTCAGCCTGGAGGAGGCCGAGGAAGTGTGTCGCACTATTGAGGCGGTACACCAGTCTATAGAAACAGGCCAGGTCGTTATCCTGTAGACGGGATCATCTGAGAGGTTAGGATGACTAGATATCTCGTCAGCCGGCTGATTCAGTTGCTCGTGCTGGCGGTGATCGTCGTCACCATCGTCTTCGCCGCGGTGCGCATCGTGCCCGGTGATCCGGCCATGATCATGCTGGGGCAGATTGCCACACCCTACGAATACGAGAGCCTGAAAAAGATCATGGGTCTGGACCAACCTATCCCAGTCCAGTATGTGCTCTTCCTCAAAGGGCTTGCCGTGGGAGATATGGGCAAATCGGTGTTCTACGGCAAACCGGTCATGGGCATGGTTGTGGAGCGCCTGCCAGCAACCCTGGGGTTGGCTGTCGTTACGATGATCTGGATCCTGCTGGTGGGTGTCCCCATCGGCATCTACACGGCCTGCCACCAGGGCAGTTGGGCCGATTACATCATGCGCCTGCTGGTGTATTTCACCCAGGCCGCCGCTACTTTCTGGGTGGCGATTATGTTGATCCTGGTCTTCTCTGTGAAACTCGACCTCTTGCCCTCGTTTGGCAGCGGCACTTTGGCACATGTGATCCTGCCCACAACAGCCTTGGGACTGGGGCTTGTCGCCCGGGTGGCCCGTTTTGTGCGATCAGGCATGTTGGAGGTCCTGGGTACCGACTACGTCCGCACTGCCCGTGGAAAAGGCCTGGCCGAGAACCGGGTAATGTATGGTCATGCCTTTCGCAATGTGATGATCCCCCTGGTCACCGATACGGGCCTCCGCTTTGGCTGGCTCCTGGGTGGGGCCGTCATCGTCGAGACAGTCTTTTCTTGGCCTGGACTAGGCTCACTCACCACTACGGCGGTGCAGATGCGTGACTACCAGTTGGTGCAAGGCTGCGTCCTGGTCTTTGCGCTGCTCTTCCTTGTGGTGAACTTGCTGATAGACGTCTCCTATACGTTGATTGATCCCCGCATACGCTATCAAAAATAGATAGCGGTTCTTTGGAAAAAGGAAGGACCATCGTTGACGACTATGACCGTCACCAGTCGCCGGCGAAGGCACTGGAAGGAACTCGCCTGGCTGACCAAGCGGCACCTGGCGGTGATCACAGGTGTCATCCTCAGTGTGGTCATCGTTCTCTTGGTGGCCCTTGGGCCCTTCATCTTCACGGCGGATCCCATAGCCCAGGACATCGATATACGGCTTACGCCTCCTTTCTTACTAGGAGGCAACGACCCAGCCCACCTTCTGGGTACGGATCAGTTGGGGCGCGATGTGCTCAGCAGGCTATTGCACGGCGCTCGCCTTTCCCTGGTCATTGCCTGGATGTCCGTCCTGGCCTCGGCTGCGGTGGGCATCATCATCGGTCTCGCCTCAGGCTACTACAGAGGGATTACCGACGAGCTCTTCATGCGCGTGGCCGAGGCGGAGATGGCCTTTCCTTTTGTCGTCCTGGCCCTGCTCTTGCTCTCGGTGCTCAGCTCCAGCCCCGGTCACATTATCGCGGTCTTCATCGTAGTAGGCTGGCCCATCTACTCCAAAATCGTGCGCGGCTTGGTGTTGTCACTAAGGGAGGAGGAGTTCATTATCGCTGCACACGCGATGGGGGCGCATAACTGGCGGATCATGGCACTGCACTTGTTGCCCAACCTGCTGCCCAGTGTGTTCGTGCTATGCACTTTGCAGTTCTCGGTGGTCATCTTCACCGAGGCAGGACTCTCCTTCATTGGTGTGGGCATCCAACCACCGACGCCCTCCTGGGGCATGATGCTGGCTGAGGGGAGACAGTATATCTCCACAGCCTGGTGGCTGCCCACTTGGCCCGGCCTGGCCTTAATGTTCACGGTGCTAGCTGCCAACCTAGTGGGTGACGGGCTGCAGGATGCCTTGAACCCCCGGCGCCGCGTGGGCATGGCTTAGAACCTTTGGCAAGAGAAAGAGAGTATTTTATTTAAGGAGGAACGTTATCGTGAAATACCTGCTTGGTGAGATGACCTGGCCTCAAGTCAAAGAGCTTGCCCGGCCAGGTACTGTGGTTATGGTGCCCGTGGGAGCTATCGAGCAGCATGGACCTCATTTGCCGATTGACACGGACGCCCGCTGTGCCGAGGCCGTAGCCCACCGGTCGGCAGAGGCCACCGGCGACGTGCCGGTCCTGGTGGCGCCCTTGCAGAGCTATGCCATTTCCGGACATCACATGGAGTTCCCTGGCACCATGGCCCTGAGCAGCCAGACCTTTCTTTCCGCCATCATCGAGCTGACCATGTGTCTTGTTCATCATGGCTTCAAGAACATCTTCTGGCTCAATGGGCATGGCGGTAATTTCCCTTGTCTCAGCGTGGCGGCCAGGGACGTGCGCAACCAGGTAAAGGTCTGCATGGCCGTCGCCTCATTCTGGCAGATTGCGGGCGACCAGATCAAGGCCATCCGCGAATCGGGCGTTGGTGGCATAGCCCACGCCTGCGAACTGGAGACTTCGCTCATTATGCACCTGCGGCCCGATCTGGTGCGTACCGAGCACATAAAGAAGAACATCCCCAAGTGGCGCACACCCTGGTTCGGCATGGATCTGATCTATGGCCGGAAGGTGATGCTGGGACACCAGGTGGCCGATTTCACCCGCAATGGCGTCTTCGGCGATCCCACCCTGTCCACGCCTGAGAAGGGCAAACGCTTCATGGATGCGATTACTCAAGCCGTGGCTGATTTTCTGAAAGACTTCAGCACATGGGATCTCGATACTCTCTACACTTACGACGAATAGCGTCCCAGGCGATCCTCTTCTGGTTCGGGACCTTTCTCTTCTCCTGTTCGCTATACGCTTATGTGCCCATCCTGACTGTATACGCAGAAACGATGGGCGCATCTCTTAGCATGGTGGGGCTGATCGGCGGGATCTATGGGCTGGTGCAACTTCTGGTACGTGTGCCCATGGGCATTGCCTCGGACCGTTGGCGGCGGCGCAAGCCCTTCCTGCTAGGAGGACTCGTCCTGACTTCCCTAGGCGGGCTAGGACTGGGGACGGCGGCCAGCCCAGAGTTTCTGGTGGTCTTCCGGGGGGTTGCGGGGCTCGGTGCGGCGACGTGGCTGGTCTATCCTATCCTCTTCGCCAGCTACTTCCCGCCTGGACAGGTAACCAGGGCCATGAGCCTGCTCACGTTTTCGGTAGGTATCGCCCACGCCCTGGAATTTGCCTTGGGTGGCTGGCTAGCGCAGACATTGAGCTGGCAGGCTCCCTTCCTTCTGGGAACTCTCTTCGGTCTCGTTTCACTGGTCGTCCAGCTTCCGGCCAAAGACATGGCCCCCTTAGCCGGGACCTCACCGCACCTATGGCCCCTGGTCAGCCTTGGGAAGCGTAGCTTTACAGTGGCCTGTTTCCTGAGTATCGTGATGCAATACGGGCTATACACCACGACGTACAGTTTCGTGCCCGTGTATGCTGCTGAACAGGGTGCCTCTCGGGCCCAACTGGGACAGCTACTTATGTTCTCTCAGATTCTCTATTGTGTTGCCGTGCTGGTCTCCAGCCCCCTGGCCCAACGGGGAGGCGACCGGGTTCCCTTGCTAGCGGGTGTGAGTTTGATGACCGTGACCATCCTGACGCTGCCAGCCCTGCGGGGCTTCTGTTTGCTGGCCCTCTCCCAAATGGCAACCGGAGCGGCCTGGGGGCTGTCTTCGCCTATACTGATGAGCATTACCGTGCGAACAGCCCCTGAGGCGGAACGGGCCACGGCTATGAGTATCTACCAGGCCGTGTACGCTATCGGCATGTTTGCGGGGCCATTTGTGGGCGGTATTGTGGCCCAGGCGCATGGGCTGAGTGCTACCTTTCTTACCACCGGCTTGTTCTGTGTGGCTGGGACCATGATCGCTTGGGTAGCCCTTCCCCACCAAATCGAGGAAGCACCAGCGAGGGCCCAAGCCAAGAGCGAGAGTGTGATATGATCCGGTACATTCTCTGGCGCCTAGCCGGGATGGTGGCCGTACTCTACATTCTCCTGACGATGACTTTCTTCATCATGCACGCCATACCGGGTGGGCCCTTCGACGAAGAGAAGATGCGGCTACCAGAAGCAGTCAAAGCCGCCATCCTGCGCAGTTTTGGGCTGGACGAGCCTATCCTTGTACAGTACCTTCGCTATCTTTGGAACGCGGCGCATCTGGACTTTGGCCGCTCCTACGAGAGCCCGGGCGAGAGCGTGACGGCCGTGATCGGCCGGGTGTGGCCGGTGAGCTTCCACCTGGGAGTGATGGCTTTGACCCTGGGCTTGGTTGGCGGTATCGGGCTGGGGATTCTCTCCGCCAGCCGCCAGAACAGTTGGCTGGACCATGCCGTTACCTTGCTTTCTACTCTGGGCATCGTGCTGCCCCAATTCATGGTAGCCATCCTTTTCGTTGTAGTGTTCAGCAGTGGCCTCCAGTGGCTGCCGCCTGGGGGATGGGATACGCCGAGACACTGGCTGATGCCTGTCCTGGCCTACGCTCTCTTTCCCCTCGGTACCATTACCCGCTACACCCGGGCCTGCGTGTTGGAGACCCTCCATGCTGACTACGTGCGTACGGCCAGGGCCAAGGGGCTAGGGGAGGGTTATATCATGCTGCGGCATGTGCTCAAGAATGCCCTGATTCCGGTCGTCACCGTCATCGGGCCGTTGGTGCCGGCCATGCTCACAGGCACCATCTTCATTGAGGCCATCTTTCGGGTGCCAGGCATGGGCAAATTCTTTGTCAGCAGCATCTTTGAGCGCGACTACCCCATGATTATGGGGCTGTCCCTCCTGTCGGCCGCCTTCGTCAGCCTGACATATCTGGTGACGGATCTTCTATATGTTGCCATTGACCCGCGTGTGGAACTCAAATGAAAGATGACTCTGAGCAGACCATCGTCCAGAACCCTGTGCCCAGACCAGGTCGGGCCAGCGAGTTACGGCAGCAGGGCCTTTGGCAGATGGCGCTGGCACGCTTTCTGCGCAACCGCCTGGCTTTATTCGGGCTGGTTCTGGTACTGGCCTTGTTGGTGATGGGCCTGTTTGCTAATTGGATTGCCCCCCAGAGCTACGACGAGGCGCACTTCGACGAGGCCTGGCAGTTCCCGTCCTCAGAACATTGGATGGGCACCGACGCCATCGGTCGAGATCTATGGTCGCGCATCGTCTATGGCGCTCGCGTATCCCTTTTGGTAGGAGTGTTCTCGCAAATGCTGGGAGTTCTGGTGGGGGTGCCCCTGGGAGCCATAGCGGCCATGCAGGGACGCCTGGTAGATCAGTTGATCATGCGCCTGGTGGATGTGTTATGGTCGTTTCCGCGGCTCCTGCTGGCGCTCTTGATCATGATGCTCCTGGGCTCCGGCTTGGGGAACGTGCTGATCGTCCTGGGGGCTACAAGCTGGATTCCTCTCTGTCGTCTGACTCGGGCCGAGGTATTGGCCCAGGCGCAGCGCGAGTACCTGGTGGCCGCTCAGGTCATCGGCGCCGACGGCCAGCGCATCTTCTGGGTGCACATGTTGCCCAACATCCTGGGATCCCTCGTCGTGGCTACAACCTTGGGTATCCCTCAGGCCATCTTCGTAGAGGCTGGCCTAAGTTTTCTGGGCCTCGGCATCAATCCCCCCACGCCAAGCTGGGGCCAAATGGTAGGCCAAAGCCTGAATTATATCCGCTATTATTGGCATCTGGCTCTGTTTCCATCCTTGATGATCGGGATTACCATGCTGGGTTTCGCTTTTGTGGGCGATGGCCTGCGTGACGCCCTTGACCCGCGCATACAGCTGTAGATCCAATACGGTTTAGTTAAGGATAACGATGGCCTCGCAAAACGGTTTGGAGGGTTGGGGCCAACGGAGATGTTCCTCCCGTTTCAGCTTGAACTTTGACATCTTGCGTTTAACCACCCGCGGGTTGGAA
>VGOG01000095.1 GCA_016875995.1 Chloroflexota bacterium | reverse complement strand
GAGCGCCGTGCTCGGCCTTTCGGAGGCGGAGACGGCAACGGCCAGGCGAGCCGCTCGCCTCTGCAAGGCGGACCTGGCCACCCAGATGGTGGTGGAGCTAACCTCGCTTCAGGGGGAAATGGGGAAGGAGTACGCCTTGCGCTCCGGCGAGGACCCCGCCGTGGCCCAGGCCATCTTCGAGCATTACCTGCCGCGCTTCGCTGGTGATGAACTACCAAAGACCAGACCTGGTATCGTCGTGGGGCTGGCCGACCGACTGGACAGCTTGGTGAGTCTCTTCTCCGTCGGCCTGAAACCAAGCGGCTCAGCCGACCCCTACGGTCTGCGGCGAGCGGCCCTGGGCATGGTGCAAGTTTTGGCCGCGGGGGGCATCTCTTTCGACCTGAGAGACGGTTTGCGCGAGGCAGTGGTCCTGCTTCCCGTGGCCGCCAACGAGGTGGCCCAGGCCGATACGTTAGCTTTCATCGTGCAACGCTTGCGAGTTTGGCTTCTCGACCAGGGCTTCCGCCATGACCTGGTGGACGCCGTGTTGGCCGAGCGCGGCCACGACCCCTACCTGGCGTATCAGACCGTGCGAGAGTTCGTTCCCTGGACGTTGCGCGACGATTGGGCGACTCTGCTCAACGCCTATGCTCGTTGTGTGCGCATCGTGCGGGACTTCGAGACCGAGTTCGAGTTGCAGCCGGACCAATTCGTCGAACCCTCCACCCGGCGCCTCTACGAAGCTTATCTGATCTGCCGGGAACAGGTGGGCCCTGAGAGCAGCATCAACACACTCTTCACCGCCTTCCAGCCGATGGTGGAGCCCATCAACACCTTCTTCGACGACGTGCTGGTCATGGCCGAGGATCAGGCGCTTCGGGAGAACCGCCTGGCCCTCCTGCAGCGCGTCGCCGCCCTGACGGGGGGGATCGTGGATTTGACCAGGGTGGAGGGATTCTAACCCTTCGGCCTGAGCCTCAGGGCGAAGCCTTGCTAAAATCGGCTGATGGGGATATAATTCAGGCCAGGAGGTAGCGATGACCAGTGTGGTGGTGGAACGGGAGAAGTTACCATTGAACATGTTGAGGTGGCTAGAGGCCGAAGGGCTTGATGAGAGCAAGGCCATCGTGGTAATACTCACCTTTGATGAGGGGAAAGGGATCATCGTACAGCGGTTGGGGGATGTTGATCCAACGATGATGGAGCGCGTGCGTGCCGCTTCAGCACGGTATCACTCAGCTCTGGAACGGTTGGCCGATTCTTGACTGTGGAAGTCCGCTACCTTTCCTCTAATGAGGTCTTGCTTATTCACGACCACGCTATCCGCGAATTCGGTGGCTCTTTTGGCCTGATGGGTCCTGGGCAACTGGAAGCCTCTATCGCGGCGCCGCGCCAGACGATGTTTGGCCAGGAATTGTATCCCGACCTTTTTTCGAAGGCGGCCAGCCTGTTCTATTTGCTCGTCAAGAACCACGCTTTCGTTGACGGCAATAAGCGAACCGCGGCTCTTGCTTTGATCGAATTCCTGGAGCGAAACGGCTACACCCTCGACGCCACTAACGACGAGCTCTATCAGTTCACCGTTGACGTGGCCTCCTCCGTCTTGGGCAAGGAAGAGGTTGAAATGTGGATCCGGGATAAGGCAATCAGATTGAACTCATGATCCATTATCGTCGACCAAGGAGATACAAGATGCCGACAATAACCATTGACAATATTAGGGACTGGCCGCCAGAGAGATTTGAGGCGGCGCTGCGCGAGGCGATAGGGAGCACATCGCCGGTTGATGCTCTCATTGCCACAGTTGAACGGCTTACGCGCTACGAGGAAAAGTTTGGGATGGAAACCCCGGATTTCTATGAGAAATTCGTGCGGGGTGAAATGGGAGACGCCAAGGACTACATTGCCTGGGCCGGCACCTACGAGATTTTTCAGCGCCAGCAAGATGTCTTACGAGAAATAAACGCCAGGCTCTATCCATAGCCGGCGCACTAATAAACCAAATCTGAGGAGGTTTAATCAACATGACGAAGAAGTGGGTCTATCTGTTTGAAGAAGGCAACGAAGGCATGCGCAACCTTTTGGGGGGCAAAGGGGCTGGCCTGGCCGAGATGACCAACGCCGGGCTGCCGGTGCCCTCAGGATTTACCATCACCACGGAGGCCTGCAACGCCTATTTCGACGCCGGCAAGCAGTTTCCCGAAGGGATGTGGGACCAGGTGCTGGCAGCGATGAAGAAGGTGGAAGACCAGACGGGCAATAAGTTCGGCGACCCCTCCAACCCGCTGTTGGTCTCCTGCCGTTCGGGGGCGCGGGCCTCCATGCCGGGCATGATGAACACTGTGCTCAACATCGGCCTCAACTTTGACACTATTGTGGGGCTGGCTGAACCGGTCGACGACGACCGCTTTGCCTGGGACGCCTACCGCCGTCTCATCCAGATGTTTGGCAACATCGTCAAGGGGGTGTCCCGGCATAAATTCGAGGCCATCCTGGACGAATACAAAGCCAAGACCGAGGGTGGCAAGGATACCGACCTGACCACCGATATGCTCAAGGACGTGGTCAAGGACTTCAAAGCACTCTACAAGAAAGAATTGGGCGAGGACTTTCCCAACGACCCCTATCAACAGCTTCGACAGGCCATTGCCGCTGTCTTTGATTCCTGGTTCGGCGCGCCGGCGGTGACCTATCGCAACACTGAGGGGCTACCCCACGATTGGGGCACCGGCGTCAATGTGCAAACCGTGGTCTTTGGCAACATGGGTTGGGACTCAGGCTCCGGCGTAGCTTTCACCCGCAACCCGGCTACTGGTGAGAAGCAGATTTATGGTGAGTACCTGTTGAATGCCCAGGGCGAAGATGTGGTGGCAGGCATCCGCACCCCACACAAGATAGCCGAAATGAAAGATGAGCTTCCCGAGGCCTATGAACAGTTCTTGGAGATATGCGATCTGTTAGAGCGTCACTACCGCGACGTGCAGGACGTGGAGTTCACCATCGAGCGGGGCAAGCTGTGGATGCTCCAGACCCGTAGAGGCGAGCGCACTGCGGCGGCAGCGGTCAGGATCGCGATGGATATGGTCAAAGAGGGACTGATTACCAAGGAAGAAGCTCTGATGCGGGTCACTCCTGCTCAAGTGGACCAGTTCCTACACCCCCGATTCGATCCGAAGGCAATACTGAAGGCCAAAGAGGATGGTAATCTGTTGGCGGTGGGACTCAACGCCTCCCCAGGCGCGGCCACCGGCATTGCCATCTTCGATGCCGATACGGCTGGGAAGTGGGGCAGGCCGGAGTTCCCAGTAGAAGAAGCAGGGGCGCAGCTTCGTGCCCTCATCGGTGAGGAGAGGGCAAAGCAATTGGGTTCAGAGGCTTTTCAGGAGATCAAAGATGAGAGAGGAAACACGCGAGCGCTCAAAATCAAAGTGATCCTGGTCCGCCCGGAGACCAACCCCGACGACGTACATGGCATGGTTGCAGCCCAGGGCATCCTGACTCAGCACGGGGGAATGACAAGTCACGCCGCTGTCGTCGCCCGCGGCTGGGGCAAGCCCTGCGTGGCTGGTTGCGAGGCCATCAAGATTGACCTGGCTGCTCGCAAGTTCAGTGTAAATGGCAGGGAGATCAGAGAAGGAGCTTACATCTCCATCAACGGCGCTACCGGCGAGGTGTTTGAAGGCTCCATCGCCACCATCCGGCCTCGCTTTGAGGAAGAACACGATCTGGTCACTTTGTTAGGCTGGGCCGACGAGGTCCGCAAGCTGGGTGTGTGGACCAACGCTGATAACCCTCAGGATGCCGCCCGCGCTCGCGCTTTCGGAGCCGAAGGCATTGGGTTATGCCGCACCGAGCACATGTTCTTCGACCAGGAAGGGGAAGAAATCAGCCGGCGGGAGAACGTGGTAAAGATGATCATGGCCGAGGACGAGGAGGAGCGCCAAAAGTATCTGGACCGACTCTTGCCCTTCCAACGCAAGGACTTCGAGGGCATCTTCAGGGCCATGGATGGCTGTCCCGTCATCATCCGCCTCATTGACCCGCCCATGCACGAGTTCCTGCCGCCGCGAGAGGAGCTTATCGAGGAGGTAACTCGCCTGCGCTGCAACAACGAGAACCCCGATGAGCTGGCCGAAAAGGAGAAAATGCTCCAGGTAGTCAAATCTTTGTGGGAGACCAACCCTATGATGGGTCTGCGCGGCTGCCGGGCGGGCATTATGTACAAGGGTCTGACCGAGATGCAGACGCGGGCCATCATCGAAGCGGCCTGCAACGTGGCCCAAGAGGGCGTGGACGTGCATCCTGAGATCATGATCCCCCTCACCAGCCACATCAACGAGCTACATGAGGAGCGGAAAAAGCTGGAAGCAGTAGCCAGAGAGGTGGTAGCCGAGAAGGGTGTGGACGTGAAGTACAAGTTCGGCACCATGATCGAGGTCCCGCGGGCAGCCATCACCGCCGACGAGATCGCCAAATACGCCGATTTCTTCTCCTTTGGCACCAACGACCTGACCCAGATGACGTATGGAATCTCCAGAGACGACGCCGAGGGCAAATTCCTGCTGGATTACGTGGATCGCAAGATTCTGCCTAACAATCCCTTCGAGGTGCTGGACCGGGACGGCGTGGGCGTGCTGATGAAGATGTGCGTGGAGAAGGGCCGCGCCACCAAGCCCGATCTGGAGGTTGGCATCTGCGGAGAGCATGGTGGAGATCATGCCAGCATTGAATACTGTCATCTCCTGGGGTTGAACTATGTCTCTTGCTCGCCGTTCCGCGTACCTCCTGCTCGCCTATCAGCGGCCCAGGCGGCATTGCTGTACGAGTACGGTCGCAAGCAGTAGCTTCCCGGCCTGGACAAAGACCAGACGGTGGCAGTCCCTGTTGGCGCAAGGGCTGCCACCGTTTTGCTTGATGTCAGTTTGCTTTAGCACATTGTTTGTGATAAAATATCAAGTGCAAGACTTTCGACTGATCGTTGATCTGTAGCGCCACGAAGTGACCCGTGGACGGGCAATGCGGGCAAAGTGAGAGAATCTGCGATGGTGGAGGTAGAGATATGATGCGGGGTGAACTGCTGGAGCGCATCAGTGTAGACCCTAACATTTGTCATGGGAAGCCTTGCTTCAAGGGTACCCGGGTGATGCTGTCCATCGTTCTGGACAGCTTGGCAGAAGGGTCTACACCTGAAGAGATCTTAAGAGATTATCCAACACTCAAACCAGAGGATATTCAAGCAGCCCTGGTATACGTGGCATACGAGTGCGTATGCCCTGACCCCATAGGACACTCAGGCAGTGATAGAAGAAAGGTGTCTATAGGTGAGCGTGGTTGACGAAATCAAGCAGAGATTGGACATCATCGAAGTAGTCTCCGGCTACGTCACCCTCAAGAAGGCGGGGCGGAACTACAAAGGTATCTGCCCCTTCCACGCCGAGAAGACACCCTCCTTCATCGTCTTCCCAGATACCCAGAGCTGGCATTGCTTCGGGGCCTGTGGCACGGGAGGTGATGTCTTCACCTTCGTCATGCGGCAGGAGAACCTGGATTTCTCCGCGGCGCTGCGCCTCCTGGCCCAGCGAGCAGGGGTGAGCCTGAAGCCCCGCACCGAGGCTGACCTGGCCGAGGATAAACTCCAGAGACGATTGCGCGAAATCAACGAGACCGCCGCCCAGTACTTTCACAACCTGCTGTTGAATTCGACCGCGGGCGAGACGGCACTGGGTTATCTCTCCCAGCGGGAGATCAATCGGGAGACTATCAACCGATTCCAGTTGGGCTACGCCCTCGACGACTGGCAGGCCCTGGGCGATTTTCTGCAAGAGCGGGGATACCAACGAGAAGACATCCTGGCGGCGGGGCTGATCGTCGTCCGGGAGGACAGCAGCGGCCACTACGACCGCTTTCGGGGACGGCTCATCATTCCCATCCGTGACGAGCGGGGCGGGGTGGTGGGCTTTGGAGCCAGGGCGCTGGATGATTCCATTCCCAAGTACATCAACTCGCCTCAGACCCCTGTCTTCGATAAGAGTGCCTTACTCTTCGGCCTGGATTTGGCCAAAGGGGCCATCCGCCGCGAGGGACTGGCCATCATCGTCGAAGGCTACATGGACGTGCTGATGGCCCACCAGCACGGCGTAGCCAACGTGGTGGCTTCCATGGGCACGGCGCTGACCGAGACCCAACTCAGGTTGCTGAGAAGATTCAGCAAGCGCTTGGCCCTGGCCCTGGACGCTGATGCGGCCGGCTATCAGGCCACCTTACGCAGCATGACCCTGGCCCACGAGACCCTGTCCGAACGGGTAGTGCCCGTGCCCACCCCTCGCGGCCTGATCAAATACGAGAGCCACCTGGACGTGGACATCCGCATCATCACCCTGCCCCAGGGGCAGGATCCCGACAAGGTGATCAGGGAGGACCCTGCTCTGTGGGCCAGGCTGGTTGAGAATGCCCTGCCGATAGTGGATTACTATTTCAAGGCCATCACTTCGGAGCTGGACCTGGATTCGCCGAAAGGCAAGGCAGAAGCAGTGCGCAGGCTCATGCCTATCATCCAGGAGATCGGTAACGCCGTCGAACGCACCCACTATATCCAGAAGTTGGCGCGCCTGGTTCGGGTGGACGAGAAGACGCTGCTGCATCAGGCTGGGATGAAAGATAAAAGGGCAAAAAGGTACGAGGAAAAGCCTGTCCTGAGCCGAAGCGAAGGAAAGGAATCGCGGCCGGACAGAGACGAATTCACCTTTGGGCCGGAAGAATATTGCCTCTCGATTCTATTCGTAAGGCCACACTTACTTGGTAGTTTGGATGAGGCGCTGCGGGACGTGGGGGTGGACGGGCTGAACGTTGATGATTTCACCCAGGCCGAGAACAGGGCGATATTCGCCTCCTGGCGGGAGGGTTTAGAACTGAAGGAGAGCTTTCGAGAGAAGCTCGACCCGACATTGCATCCGCGCTTCGACCTTTTGTTAGCAGGGCCAAAAGGTGCCCCACCCCTCGATGACGACCAGGCAGAAAGAGCCTTAATTGAAGGAGGGCTGCGTCTACGCCAGCGGCGGCTTCAGAGGTTGGTCGAGGAATTGCGTTTCCTGCAAACGGACGCTGAAGAGTTGGGAGAGGTTGTAATCGAAGAGTATGGCCAGATGGTTGACTCTTATCGGAGTGCTCTGTGGGGCATCTCTCGGGCCCTGGCTGCCCGTTCATTCTTTGGGCGTCGGGAAGCCAGAATCCCTGGACTGGTAGCTTGAACCTGCGTAGGTAAAAAGAGCGATGGCCGAGCCCTTGGAAGAAAAGCCGGACATGGAAAAACTGCTCTCCAAAGGTGCTGAGCAGAAATACCTGACCACGGAGGAAATCCTGGAGGTCTTTCCCGAAGCCGAGTCGAACCTGGACGAGCTCGATGCTTTCTATCGTCGTGTGTTTGACATGGGCATCGAGATCATGGAACCCGGCGAGTTGGCCGAGGAGGAATTGACCGATGAGGCAGAGGAGGAGCCAGCCGCTTTTGAGCTAGAGGCATTGGAAAGTGAAGCTGAAAGTGAGCTGGAAGTTCTGCCACTGACCGGCCCAGAGTTCACGAATGATCCGGTCAGGATGTACTTGAGGGAAATCGGTAGGGTGCCTTTGCTCGATGCTAATCAAGAGATGCGATTGGCCATTAAGATAGCGGCTGAGAATTACCTGGAGAGAATGCAGGAACAACTGGCCAAAAAGTTGAAGCGGTCTCCGACAGGGTCGGAGGTGATGGCCGAGGTGTTCAGGTCCCTGGCCAGCGGCTGGGAAGCGGTGCAGAAGGCTTGTAGAGAGCTTTCGATAACACCGCCAAGTATGCTTTCCATGATTAAGGAGGCCAAAGCCCTGCGTAGCAGTTCCGTTGGGGATCAAGAACCTTACCTCTATCCCTTTCTCGACGGGAAGGAGCAGGGGGGTAACGGGAAATGGGACGAGCTTACAGGCAAGTTGTGTGGTGTCTGCACAGGATTATACATCATACCTTACAGGAGTTTGCGGTTTCTGAAAAATCGCTGTAAGGAAACTGGTCTATTGCCGTCGGTTGAGGTTTTCGTCGAAGGGTTAGGGAGTGAACGCGGCTTAGCCAGGCAGATGTCACAGATTCGCCAGCGTTCTCAGGAGGCTAAACAAGCACTGACCAAGGCTAATTTACGTTTAGTGGTTAGTGTGGCCAAGAAATACATGGGGCGCGGCATATCCATCCTGGATCTCATCCAGGAGGGCAACATAGGTCTGCTCAAGGCAGTGGACAAATTCGATCACACCAAGGGATATAAATTCAGTACCTATGCCACCTGGTGGATTCGACAGGCCATAAACCGATCCATCGCTGATAAGGCGCGCACCATCCGCATCCCGGTGCACATGCTAGACACCGTAAACCGGGCGTTACGGGTCTCACGTCGTCTAACTCAGGAATTGGGGCGGGAGCCCGCTTTAGAAGAAATCGCTCTGGAGATGGGGCTGCTATCCAATCAGGAGGAGCAGGTTATTAGGGAAACCTGGGCCGCAGGCCAACGTCTTGACTCGGCTCTCCAGCGGAGGTTACGGCGAGAGACAGCCGAGGTCAGGCACATCCTCCGCATGGCTCAGGAGCCCATATCGTTGGAGATGCCTATGGGGTCAGAACAGGAGAGCTCCTTGAGCGATTTCATTGAGGACGAGACCATTCCTGGCCCTGTGGATACCACTTCTCATCAGTTGTTGAAGGAACAGCTAAAGGACATGCTCGGTCAGTTGACGGATCGGGAGCGCGAGGTGCTGGAGAAGCGCTTTGGCTTGAAAGATGGGCAGAGTCGTAGCCTGGAGGAGGTGGGCGAGGACCTGGGGGTGACGAGGGAACGCGTCCGTCAGATCGAGGCCAAGGCCCTGAGAAAACTCCGCCATCCCACCCGCCGCCGTCAGTTGCAAGACTATTTGGGGACGTTTGACTAATTGGGCCAGGTTGTGTATAATAAAATAGCGATCCTCGGTAGCTCAGGTGGCAGAGCGACCGGCTGTTAACCGGTTGGTTGCAGGTTCGAGTCCTGCCCGAGGAGCCAGGTGGAGCGGGAAGAAGTTCCCGCTCTTTGTTTGCCAAGTCCGTAGCGGCAGAAGGAAACGGCAGTAGTAGATTAGAGGAAAGACGCAGAAGAGGAGAGCCAGAAGTTTAGAGAAACTGGCGGCTAAGTGGGGGATGGGAAACAGGGGAATAGAAGAAAGTTCTTGGTCAGAGAGAAGGCGGGAACCCCAGATTATCAATCACCGTGGCCGCGAATTCTGACGTCTTGACCGGGCTCACATTGCTCATCTGACGAGCCAGGTCATAGGTGACCACCTTTCGCTGGATGGTTCTAATCAAACCATCTGTGATGAGATCCGCCGCTTCGTTCCACCCCAGATATTCCAGCATCAGAGCCCCGGACAGGATCAATGAGCTAGGGTTGGCTTTATCTAGGCCGGCATGCTTGGGAGCGGAACCGTGGGTGGGCTCGAAAAGGGCCAGGTGATCACCGATATTGGCCCCTGGCGCCATTCCCAGGCCCCCCACTTGAGCTGCAATGGCGTCTGAGAGGTAGTCACCGTTGAGGTTGGGAGTGGCAATGACATCGTACTCGGCCGGGCGCGTCAGCATTTGCTGGAACATGTTATCGGCAATGCGATCCTTGATGACAATCGGTCGTTCGGGCACCTGACCGTCATAGTGGTCGTGGATTTCCCTTTCTGTGATAGTCCAATCAGCAAATTCCTCACGCGCCACCTGATAGCCCCACTCGCAGAAAGCTCCCTCAGTGTATTTCATGATGTTGCCTTTGTGTACCAGGGTGACACTCTTCCGCCTGTGCTCGATCGCATATTGGATTGCCTTTCGCACCAAACGCTTGCTGCCGAACTCACTCATGGGTTTAATGCCTATGGCCGAATGGGGGGCAATGCGTGTGCCTAACTCTCTGTTCAGGTATGCTATGAGTCTTCGTGCTTCATCGCTACCTGCGACCCACTCGTAACCGGCATAAACGTCTTCCGTGTTCTCACGGAAGATTACCACATCCACCTTCTCGGGGTCTCGCATGGGGCTGGGCACACCAACGATGTACCTGACCGGCCGCACGCAGGCATATAGGTCCAGCTCTTGACGCAGGATTACGTTGAGGCTACGATATCCTGCACCCACAGGAGTAATGATAGGCCCCTTGATGGCTACCACAAACTTGCGAATGGCCTCAAAGGTCTCCTCAGGCAGAAGTTGACCGTACTTTGCCTGAGATTTTGCCCCAGCATACACCTCCATCCACACTATGCGACGGCGGCCATCATAAGCCGCCTGCACTGCCGCGTCCAACACGCGACGAGCGGCTCGCATGATGTCCGGCCCGATCCCATCTCCTTCGATAAAAGGGATAACAGGGTTGTCAGGAACTTTCAGACGGCCCTGCCTGATCTGAACTGGGTTTCCCTCTGTCGGAATACAGGCTGAAATCGCCGTGCTTCTGAACATGATTGATCAATCCACCATCCTGCAAAATGGCTAACATCACCCCAGGTAAGGGCTCGAGGTCCAGCTCGATATTCCTGGTCACGTCTCGTACCCTCCCTTTGAGCAAATCAACTTCCAACACATCTCCCTGGGCAATGCGATCTGTGTCACAGATAATCACTGGCAGGCCGATGTTGATAGCGTTCCGAAAGAAGATACGGGCAAAGGACTGGGCCAGGACAGCCGAAATCCCCCTTAACTTGATGATTGAGGCAGCGTGTTCTCGGCTGGACCCTAACCCAAAGTTTCGACCAGCGACGATTAAATCTTCTGGCTGCACGTTCCTGGCGAACTCCGGGTTGGCATCCTCCAGAACATGCTTTGCCAATTCCGGCAGGTCGGAACGCAGGTGAAAATACCTTCCAGGAGCAATCTGATCTGTACTGACGTTGTGGCCGAATTTCCAGGCTCTGCCTCTTAACATGTACACCCTACTTTCACACAAAGTGTCGTGGGTCCGTGAGCCGCCCCGTGATGGCCGTGGCTGCTCCCGTCGCTGGGCTACCCAGATAGATTAAGGCCTTAGGGTTTCCCATGCGCCCTTTGAAATTGCGGTTCTGGGTGGAAACACAGACTTCACCGTCGCCCAATATCCCTTGATGAACGCCCATGCAAGGACCGCAACCCGGAGGCAGAATGACCCCTCCGGCCTCGATGAAAGTTTGGATATAGCCCGATTGATAGGCTTGAACCAGTACCTCCATTGAGGCCGGCGCTATCAGCAAGCGCGTGTCGGGATGTCGTCGTTTTCCTCTCAATATCCTGGCTGCAACGGCCAGATCTTCTAGACGACCATTGGTGCAGGTGCCGATAACCACTTGATCTACCCTGACGCCTTCAACCTCTTCCACTGGAGCTGTGCTATCCACAACGTGTGGCTTGGAGACGGTCGGGGCCAGTTGGGAAACGTCAATCTCGATCACCTGCTCGTAGTTGGCGTCAGCGTCAGCCGCGATGAATCGAAATCGTTCTCCTCTACCATGCTGCTCCAGGTAATGACGTACCCTCTCGTCTGTAGCGCACAGCCCCGTTTTCGCCCCGGTCTCCACAGCCATGTTTGTCAAGGTAAAACGCTCCCCCACGCTCATTTGGCTCACTGAACTGCCGACAAATTCCAGCGCCTTGTACGTAGCGCCATCCGCCCCCAGCAAACCGATCAGATGTAAGGCTACGTCTTTTGCGTAGACTCCCTTGGGGAACTCGCCCTCGACTTTGATGAGAAAGGTCTCCGGAACTCGCAGCCAGGTTTTGCCTAGAGCTATACCCACTGCGACGTCAGTCGAGCCCATGCCTGTGGCGAAGGCACCCAGAGCGCCAGCCATGCAAGTGTGAGAGTCACTTCCGATGATGATTTCGCCGGGATTTGCCATCCACTCGACATTGAGCTGGTGGCACACACCCTCACCGACGTCGAAAATGCGCACTTCGGTTTCCCGAGCAAAGTTTCGTAATAGTGTATGCTCGTTAGAAAGTTCTTGGCGAGGGCTGGGGGCTGCATGGTCTAAGCAGACCGTTGTGCGTTCCAAACCCCTTCGCGGTAACTCCTGCAGTTGCTCCAGTTCACGCACGACCGCAGGCCCGGTGCCGTCATGAATCAAACAGGCATCTACTTCAACCACAACGAGCTCGCCGGCGTTCACCTCGCGGCCCACGTGTTCGCCGATGATCTTCTCGGCCATGGTGTGACCCATGCCTGTCACCTCATCCACACAGAGTTCGGGACATATGCATACCCTGTCATCAACCGCCGAGCCGTCCTGGTGAGGGTGACACGCTCGATGTGATAGCCATCCCCTTCCTTGTTGATGGCAACCTCGGTAGGCAACACGCCCATGGGATGACCTATGCATACTTGTCCCGACTCGAGGCCAGACGCTACTTCCGAAGGGACTGTGCCTTCCATAAGGGCGGCTACTGCGGTACAGATGGCTCCGGTGATCGGATAGGCCTTGTGTGCTCGCTGCATAGACATGGCTCTAGCCACAAGGTTCACTTCGTCGGCCTTGACCTCTCGGCCATCCAAGATATGGTAGTCCTGACGAGGAGCAACCGCGATTATCTTGGGCACGGCTTTGCTAACCTTTTTAACTCCTCCGACCTCTTCCACCAGGCCAATCATCTCGGCTGCAGCACTACGGATTTGTTCCAAAGCTCTCAACAAAGTGGGGTTGGATTCGAGTTCATTTGGCAGTTCGGAGCCTCGCATCCCTATGTCTTCAGCTCTGACGAAAACCACAGGGTTACCTGCGTCAACTATGGAGACATCGAGCGAACCGTATTTCTCGATAGCAATGACGTCACGGCTTCGGCCTGTAGGCAATAGCTTTCCGGTAACTGCGCCCACTGGGTCAAGAAAGTCCAAGAGAATGCGGGCGGCGCTCCCTGGAACTCCAGCGATGACACAATCTCCCTCCACAGCGGCCTTGCCACCCACGACCGGCACGTGGGCCACGATCAGCTTCCCCGTATTAGTATTGAAGATGCGTACCGAGGTTACCGGTTCGACAACCTTGACCAAACCCTCATCTATGGCAAAGGGGCCCACCCCGGCTGAGATGTTGCCACAATTGCCTGAATAATCAATGCGGGGGGTAGTGATGCTCACCTGCCCGAAAGTATAATCAACGTCCACCCCAGCACGATCAGACCGACTGACAATAGCCACCTTGCTGGTCAGTGGATCAGCGCCGCCCAGGCCGTCTATCTGGCGCGGATCCGGACTGCCAAAGATGGCCAGGATGATCTGGTCACGCAGAGCGGGGTCGGCTGGCAAGTCGTTTTCGAGAAGGTAGATGCCCTTGCTTGTCCCTCCTCGATAGATAGCAATGCGGATCATGTACTGTTCGCAGTACACTTATACCCTCCCTCTGCCCTGGATTGCCTGGACCATGTCCCGAGTGCCACGGGCAATGACCGGGGTAATGCCAAAGGTGATCAACTGCACACCTTTGTCCATCCATCGCCAGGCCTGTTCCGGTGTTATGACAAAGGTGCCAACAACCAGGCCGGCATCAAGAGTACGAGAGATGGCTTCCTCCATAGCCTCAATGAGGCGCGGATGGTTGAACTGGGCAGGAACGCCCAGAGAGTGAGAGAGATCGGCGGGGCCAACGAAGATCACGTCGATCCCTGAAACAGTCAGAATCTCGGGCAAGTTTTCGATGCCCTCCACGCTCTCGATAGCAATGATGACCAAGGGCTCCTCGTTGGCCCAGCGCAGGTACTCGGCTGGCGGGGTGAAACCGTAACGCGCGGCCCGCACGGCGGCGTGCAGACCGCGCTGCCCTAAAGGATAGTAGCGCGCAGCTTCCACAACTCGTTGAGCCTCTTCACTATTGTTCACCCTGGGCACATGCACGCCCCATCCGCCAAGGTCTAACGCTTGTAGGATCATGCTGGGGGCCGGCCCTGGTACGCGCACGATTGGCGCCGTGCCAGCCGCATTGGCTGCGCAGATCAGGGCCTCTAGCGTCTCCATGCTCAGTGGGCCATGTTCGGTATCCAGAATCACAAGATCGCACCCAGCGTATCCCAAGATCTCTACTAGGCCCAGACTGGTGAAGCCTGTAAACGCTCCTGTTACGATTTGTCCCTCAGCCAGGACCTGTCGAAGCGGGTTCTTCTGCATACCCAACACCTTAGGAGGTAAAGTCTACTCATCGACGACCTTTCGAATCGAGTGCACAAGGTCGCCAAAGGGTTTCCACAGATTGCCCCCGCTTAGATACAGTATCCGCGCGCCGCGATCTAGCCAGTATTTGGCTTGATCTGGGGTATCTATGCGATAGCCAAGTGCCTTGCCAGCGGCCAGGACTTTGTCTGCGATTTCATTGATTGTTGCTTGAACTTCCTCATGTTGGACTTGAAGCGTGAGGCCCAGGGACTGACTAAGATCCATCGAACCTATGAAGACCCCATCTAGCCCATCGTTCTCGAGGATTTCATCCAAATGTTCCACGCCGTGAGTTGTCTCGCACTGGATCAAAACCACCGTACGCTCGTTGGCCCTCTTGATGTGATCTGGAAGCGGCCGCCAACCAAAGTTGCCGGCCCGACTAACGGGATAGATGCTACGACTGCCACGGGGTCCGTAGTAGGCTGCCTGGACGATCTTTTCCATCATCTCGGGACTTTCTACGTCTGATATTTGGAGGCCATCGGCATCGACATCAAGGGCGTGACCAATCAATGCGCCTACGAAATCATTACAAGCAAAGCGGACAAATATACCTAAGCCAACAACGTCTGCCGCCCGGGTCATGTT
>VGOG01000094.1 GCA_016875995.1 Chloroflexota bacterium | reverse complement strand
ATGTTGCCGAAGGTGGCAAGTGACAAGGGATCAGGGGCAAGGGACAAGGCAGTTCCTAGTCCCTTGTCCCTTGTCACTAGTTCCTTGTCCCTTGTCACTGGTCACTCGTTACCCTTTTGCGATGTCTTCTGCGACGAGGGCGCTTTCACCCTGGAGCAGGCGCGGCGAGTGCTGGAGGCGGCACAGGCCCTGGGCTTCGGGCTGAAGATCCACGCCGACGAGTTCAAGCCGCTGGGAGGCACAAGGCTGGCCGTAGAGCTGGGGGCGGTCTCGGCCGACCACCTGGTCTGCACCCCCGACGAGGAGATCGAGCTGCTGGCGGGGTCGGGCACCATTGCTGTGGCCTTGCCGGGCACGCCCTTCGGCCTGGGGCACCACGAATACACCCCTGCTCGACGGATCATAGACGCCGGGGGCGCTTTGGCCCTGGCCACCGACCTGAACCCTGGCACTTGCTGGTGCGAGTCCATGGCGTTGATCATGGCCCTGGCCTGCCGCTTCATGAAAATGACCCCCGCCGAGGCCATTGTCGCTGCGACCATCAACGCGGCCCACGCCGTCGGGTCAGGCGATTGGGTGGGGAGTCTGGAGGTCGGCAAGCAGGCCGACATCCTCGTCCTGGACATTCCGGATTACCGCCATCTATCCTATCGCTTCGGGGTCAACCCGGTGGATAAGGTGGTAAAGGGTGGCGGGTTGGTCTCTACTTGACGAAATCGCCAAAGTAAACTACAATGACGGCGTGATGCGTGAAACGTGAAGCGTGAAACGTTGAGGGCAAGATGTTTGAGAACCTGACGGGTAAGCTGCAAAGTGTGTTTGATAAACTGGCCAAGCGGGGCAAGCTGTCCGAGGGCGACGTTGACGCCGCCCTGCGCGAGGTGCGGCTGGCTCTGTTGGAGGCCGACGTCAATTACAAGGTGGTCAAGGACTTCGTGGCCAGGGTGCGCGAGCGGGCCATCGGTGCAGAGGTGATGCGGACCCTCACGCCGGCCCAACAGGTGGTCAAGATCGTCCACGAGGAGCTGATCAACACCCTGGGCGAGCCCAGCAAGCTCGACTTGACGGGTGCGCCGCCGCACGTCATCATGCTGGTGGGCCTCCAGGGATCGGGCAAGACGACTACGGCGGCCAAGCTGGCCCTGAGTCTGCGCAAGTCCGGCCATCGGCCCCTCCTGGTGGCCGCCGACCCCCGCCGGCCGGCGGCGGTGACTCAGTTGGAAGTGCTGGGAAAGCAACTGGACATCCCTGTTTATGAAGAAGGCTCCCACGTACCTCCCCCGACGGTCTGTGCCAACGCCGTCAAGCGGGCGGAGGAGTCTGTCCTTAGCACCGTCATCCTGGACACCGGCGGGCGGTTGCACATTGACGAGGAGTTGATGCAGGAGCTGGTCGAGATCAGGAAGAGGGTCTCGCCTCAGGAAGTGCTGCTGGTGGCCGACGCCATGACCGGCCAGGATGCGGTGAGGGTGGCGGAGGACTTCAACCAGCGGGTGGGGTTGACGGGCCTGATTCTGACCAAGGCCGATGGCGACGCCCGCGGTGGGGCGGCCATCTCCATCCGTTCTGTGACCGGCGTGCCGATCAAATTCCTGGGTGTGGGCGAGAAGACCGACGCCCTGGAGCCCTTTTATCCTGATCGCCTGGCCTCGCGCATCCTGGGCATGGGCGACGTGCTCAGCCTGATCGAGCGGGCAGAGGCGGCCCTCGATCAGGAGCAAGCTCTGGCCGTAGGCAGGAAGCTGGCCAAGGGTGAGTTCGACCTGGAGGACTTCCGGCGGCAACTGCGCGAGGTCAAGAAGATGGGGCCTCTGAGTCAGATATTGGACATGATCCCTGGCTTCTCCCAGGTCAGCCAGCAAGTGTCGCCGGAGCTCACCGACCAGCAGATGAAGCGGGTCGAGGCTATCGTCAACTCCATGACTTTGGAGGAGCGGCATAATCCCAGGATCATCAACGCCAGCCGCAAGCGACGCATCGCGCGGGGTTCTGGCACCACCGTCCAGGAGATCAACCAGCTCCTGGCCCAATTCCGCCAGATGCAGCGCGTGATGAAACAGCTCACCAGCGGGCGAGGCCCGTTTTCGATGTTGAGGCAATTGGGTGTCTAGGATGTTTCAGCGTGTACGTTGGACACGAGATGAGGACAAGACCAAAGAGCAACTGATCGGCGAATTGGTGGAATTGCGCCAGCAGGTTGCCAAATTGAAGGCAGCAGACACCGAGCATCAGCGGGCAGAGGCGGCGTTGAAGGAGAGGGTAGACCAGCTTACCAACGAGCTCCGAGAGGTACAGGAGCAACTGGCGCGCCGGGAGAAGCTGGCGATGCTGGGGCGGTTGGCTGGCGGGGTGGCCCACGAACTGCGCAACCCGCTGGGGGTGATCTCCAACGCCGTGTACTTTCTGCAAATGGCCCTTCCCGATGCCGACGAGACGATCAGGAAGCACCTGAAGATCATCCACGACGAGGTCCGCAATGCGGAGGTCATCATCTCCGAATTCCTGGACTTTTCGCGCCTCAGGCTTCCGGAGAAAGAAAAGGTCGTGGTTTCCGAGTTGGTGGCTCAGACGTTGGAGAAGCGACCTCCGCCGGAGGAGGTGAAGGTGACCACTGATGTCGCCCCCGATCTGCCTCTCGTGTACGTAGATCCCTGGCAGATGGGACAGGTGCTGGTCAACCTGGTGACCAACGCTTATCAGGCGATGAAAGAGGGGGGCGATCTGAACATTAGCGCCCAGGTGGAGGAGGGGTGGGTGACTCTTTCCGTAGCCGACACTGGCTGCGGCATCTCCCAGGAGAACATGAAGAAGCTGTTCGTGCCCCTCTTCACCACCAAGAGCCGGGGCACGGGGTTGGGTTTGGTAATCTCCAGGAACCTGGCGGAGGCCAACGGGGGCAGTATTGAAGTGGAAAGTGAAGAAGGAAGGGGCAGCACGGTTAGGGTTTTGCTACCGCTGTTTGAGGAGGCCGAAGCGTGAACTGGGCCATGGATGGTTTCCAGAACATCATCCTGCGCAGGCTGGGGCTGGATTCAGTGTTACTCCCGGCGGGCATCCTGCTGGCCTATGCCGTGGTGTTCTTTGGGCTGGCGGTGTGGCGGTTCAGGTTCGAGTAACAATAACTGGCCATACTGCTGTTTGTGGAGGAGGTGATGAATATGACTATCACAAATCATCATGCAGTTGACGTTCTCACTTCTGTTACTGAAAGACTGGTGATGACCGGCATATATGCTTCGCCAGAGGAAGCTGTGGAGGCCCTGGCCTTAGCCCAGTTAGATCGCGAGATTGAGAAGTATCAAGAGCGGATCGCTGCCTTGGAAGCGAAGTATGGGATGAGCTTTGAGGAGTTCACGGCCTACCTGCGCAATCGGGCGACGATGGAGGAGGAAATAGACTGGGAGGAGTGGGACGATGCTAGGATAATCCTGGAGATCAGGAAGAAGAGTCGAGAGGCGATAGTTAGTCATGCTGCCGCCCACAACTGACCTGTTGGACATATTGACTAGCTGGCCAGAAGTCAGCAATCCTCGCATCATCGAATATGAGGTTGATGCCGGTGTCGTCCTGATGTATAAGATCAGATGCGATTTGCCTAAAGGCTGTTTCTTCCAAGTCCGCCTCCGCCTGAAGGCAGGGGAAACAGCGTATTCTTATCAGCTCTTTACCACTAAGCCGGTGTTGCGATGGGACGATGCACCTCATCACCCAAGCTTGGCCAACTTTCCTCACCACTTTCACGATGATACGGACACCAGATACCCCTCCAACCTAAGTGGTGATCCACTGGCTGATGTACCGATAGTGTTAGCCGAGGTAACTGACTACATTAGGAGGAGGTACTGAGATGGCAGATGCGATCAAAGCAACAGATGTCGAGGCGGTGGAGATGGTACCAGGTGTGTGGCGGCGCACCCTCGCCTGGGGGGAGCGATTGATGGTCGTCCAGGTAACACTGGAGGAGGGAGCGGTTGTTCCGGCCCATCGCCATCCGCACGAACAGATCACCTATATCGTCGAAGGAGAGCTGTCCATGCAGGTCGAGGGGCAGACCCATGTTCTCCGAGCAGGGGATAGCTTGCTGTTCCCGTCCGACGTGGAGCACGGGGCGACCGCTCTCCAGCATACCATCGTCGTTGACACCTTCTCCCCACCGCGGGAGGATTACAAGTTGTAGGGGCGATCCCTTGCGGTCGCCCTGGGCGGGTGCAAGACCCGCCCCTACAACCGATTTTGAACACACCCACACCAAATCGAAAGGAGTTCACGAGAAGAGAATATGGTAAAAATCAGACTGCGCCGCATGGGCAAGAAGAAACAACCCAGCTACCGGGTGGTAGTGGCCGATTCCCGATCACCACGCGATGGGCGCTTCATCGAGACCATCGGATTCTACAATCCCCGCACCGAGCCGCCTACCGTTCAGATAAAAGAGGATAGGGCTCTTTACTGGCTATCGCAAGGGGCTCAGTATACCGATGTAGTGGCCAGGTTGTTGAGAAGCAAGGGTACCCTCGACCGATTCGCGCGCTTGAAGGAGGGGGGGGACCTGGAATCCCTGCTGGCGGAAGTGGCGGCAGAAGAATTCGAGGCCGAGGAGGTGGCAGAGGAAATCGTGGCTGAGGAGGTGGCTGCGGACGAAGCGCCGGTGGAGGAGGCTACACCCGCTGAGGCCGAACTCACTGAGGAGGTGGCTATAGCTGATTAGGGAATACCTTCTGAGGAAGAGCTCACAGAACGCCTCGTGAGGAGGCAATCGAAGAGACCACAGGCGAACAAGCTGACTAGCAATATCACAAGCAAAAGGAGGGCGATCCAATGAAGGAGCTGATTGAGTACATCGCAAAATCGCTGGTTGATGACCCCTCACAAGTCCGTGTGGACGAGATCGAGGGCACTAACTCTGTTGTCCTGGAGTTGCACGTGGCTGCAGAGGACATGGGACGGATCATCGGCAGGAAGGGACGGGTGGCCAATGCCATGCGCACCCTGGTAAGGGTAGTCGCTGCCAAGCAGGGCAAGCGGGTTACTTTGGAGATCGTTTAAGGAATCAGGAAATCAGGAAACCAGGGAATCAGAAAATCGGGACTACCGATCCCTGATTCCCCTGATTACTGATTCCCTGAACTTCAGGTAGCAGGGGAATGACGGGTTCACAACCTGGGAAAGCAGGTAACGAGGCCGGGCCTCGTTACCTGGTTATCGGCCGGGTAACAAGGCCCTGGGGGACACGGGGCGAAGTCAAGGTGGAGATCATGACCGACTTCCCGGACCGCTTCTCCTTGCTGCGAAAGGTCCACCTGGGGCCGGAGGCCATGGCTTTCGCCCTGGAGAGCTTCCGTCTGCACAAAGGGGCCGCCCTCCTCAAACTGGAAGGTTGCCATGATTGGGCCGCAGCCGAGAAACTGCGGGGGCAATTGGTGCAGATTCCGATTGAGGAGGCCGTGCCTTTGGAGGAAGATGAGTACTACCAGCACCAAATCGTCGGACTCGCTGTTTGGACGGTGGGCGGGGAATACCTGGGCACGGTGGACGAAGTCATCTCCACCGGATCCAACGACGTTTACGTGGTGCGGGATGAGGGGCGGGAGGTTCTGATCCCAGCCATCGAGGACGTGGTGCTGGAGATTGACCTGTCTCAGAGACGGCTGGTGGTGGAACTGATGGAGGGGTTGATTTAGGAGGTTTCGATGGCCGAGGTCAAATACTGGGTTGGCTTTAGCAGCGTTCGCGGGATAGGGCCGATGAGATTCAGGGCCTTGCTCGATCACTTCGGCGATTTGGAAACGGCCTGGCTCGCCGATGCCCAGGAGCTAAAAGAAGCCGGGTTGGATCAGCGTGCCCTGGAGAACCTCGTGACCGCGCGCTCTACGATCTCGCTGGATAAGGAACTGGAGAAGATCGAGCGCCAGGGAGCCAGGGTGCTCACCTGGGACGATCCCGCCTACCCGCCTCGCTTGCTGAACATCTACAACCCGCCGCCGGTGCTCTACGTCAAGGGCGAGATCGTGGATGATGATCAGTGGGCGGTGGCGATGGTCGGAACCCGGGGGGCCACGGTCTACGGGAAGGAGGCGGCGCGACAGCTAGCTGGCGATCTGGCCCGCAACGGCATCACCATCGTCAGCGGCCTGGCGCGGGGGATAGATAGCGAGGCCCACCGAGCCGCTCTGGACGCTGGTGGCCGTACCATCGCCGTGCTGGGTTCTGGCGTGGATGTCATTTACCCGGCGGAGAGCCGTAAGTTGGCCAAAACGGTCGTCGAACGAGGGGCTTTGGTGAGCGAGTACCCGCTGGGCACCCCACCAGAGGCGAGCAACTTCCCCCCACGCAACCGCATCATCAGTGGGCTGTCCCTGGGGGTGGTGATCGTCGAGGCAGGGGAGAGGAGCGGGGCCTTGATCACAGGAGACTTCGCCCTGGAACAGGGGCGGGAGGTCTTCGCCGTGCCCGGCAACATCTTCCGCAAGAAGAGCATGGGCACCAACAAGCTCATCCAGCAAGGGGCCAAGGCGGTCCTCTCGGTGGAGGACATCCTGGAGGAGCTCAACCTGACCATGGTCAGTCAGCAGGCGGAGGTGCGGGCCATCGTCCCGGAGAACGAGACGGAGGCCGCGTTGCTGGAGTACATCACCTCCGAGCCAGTCCACGTGGACGAAATCGGGCAAAAGAGCGGCCTGCCCATCGCCCAGGTTTCCAGCACCCTGGCTTTGATGGAGCTCAAGGGCATGGTGCGCCAGGTGGGAGGGATGAATTATGTCCTGGCGCGAGAGGCGAGGGTGGAGTACGTGGTGGACTGAGAAGTGGAGGTAGAAATTGTACGCCTTGATCATGGCCGGAGGCAGTGGCACTCGCCTCTGGCCTTATAGCCGAGAAGCCCGTCCGAAGCAGTTTTTGGGCTTCCTGTCCGAGAGGACGATGCTGCAGGAAGCCTGTCAACGCATTGCGTCTCTCATCCCTGACGATCAAATCTTTGTGGTGATCAGCGAGACCTACACCGACGTTGTCCGTCAGCAGATCCCGCAGGTGCCAGCGGCCAATATCATCGGCGAGCCGGAAGGCCACGGCACAGCACCCTGCATCGGCCTATCCGCTTTGTACCTCAGGCGGTTGGACCCGGAGGCGGTGATGGCTGTCCTCACCGCCGATCACTACATCGAGAAGGCGGATGAGCTCCGGCACGCGCTGGGGGCGGCGGCACAGGTGGCGGAGGAGGGTCACCTGGTCACTCTGGGCATCCAACCAGATCGTCCCGCGACGGGCTACGGCTACATTGAGCGAGGGGAGAAGCTGGCACGGGTCAACGGGCACGACGTGTACCAGGTCGAAAAGTTCACCGAGAAGCCCGACCTGGTCACGGCCCAGGCTTTCGTGGAGAGCGGCCGGTACTACTGGAACAGCGGCATGTTCATCTGGAAGGTCTCAACCATCTGGCGAGAGTTCGAGAAGCTCATGCCCCAATTCTACACCCAGTTGATGGAAATTGACGCCGCCCTGGGCACAGCGGAGGAGCGAGCTACGCTAGAACGGGTTTGGCCCCGGGTGGAAAACGAGACCATTGACTACGGCATCATGGAGCGGGCCGAGGACGTGGCCGTTATCCCGGTGGACATCGGCTGGAGCGATGTGGGGAGCTGGGCCACGTTGCTCGAGCTCCTCCCCGCCGACGGGGAGGGCAACGTCGTCGTCGGTCAGCACGTTGGGCTGGACACCACGGGCTGTCTGATTCACGGCTCCCGCCGTCTGGTGACCACCGTTGGCCTGGAGGGTATGATCGTCGTGGATACCGAGGACGCCCTGCTTGTCTGCCCCAAAGAGCGGGCTCAAGAGGTGAGGGATTTAGTGGAGAAGCTCAAGGAGAGCGGTAGGGAAGAGTATCTATAGAAACAGCAGAGTGGAGAAGGAGGTTTCTAATGGCTCTCAAAGACTTAGGAGTCATCGGAGAGGCCAGCACGGAAGAGCTGGAGGAATTAAGACGGGACACAGAGGATATCACATGGTGGAATGAGCACGCCCATGAATTTGAAGCCAAGTATCGAGGGAAGTATCTGACAGTGATCAACAAAGAGGTCTTAATAGGGGACAGCTACGACGAGGTGTACGAGCAAGCCAAGTCCAAATACCCCAATGAGGAACCTTTCATTGATCACATTCCCTACAAAAAGGAGATCCTAATCCTGTGATTTTCTACGGCACCTATCGTTTTCATCATGGAGCCCATCGTCCCTTTATTACGGCCTGGGTTCTGTCGTCTCAAGGGGGGTGGGTCAAAGCTTCTTTTCTCGTCGATACGGGTGCTGACGAAACCTTCCTGCCTCAACGTAGCATCGCTATTCTCGGCATAGACACCTCAGGCTTGGATGTCCGAACTGACGCGAGTGGCATTGGAGGAACAGGCGTGCCCTATTTCCAATGGCAGAGCCAGCTTCTGCTTAAATCCCCCGGAGGACAGAGACGACTGTTCGGGGGCGAGATCAACGTCTTTCTAGACCCTCACGCAACACGTTTCCCCGTTCTCGGTCGGGACGTCCTCGATCGTTTCGTCGTGATCTTCGACCGAGAAAGGAATCAGGTTCTCCTGATTGACAAGCCAGATGGGTATAAGCTGGTGAGAGCTGAAGAATAAGCTACAAAAGTGATGAATGGGGAAAGGTTGCGACATTTAACTGATCGAGAGCGAGCAGCACTGGAGGAGTTCCTGACCAGGTTGCGGGAGCAGCATGGAAGCGAGGTGGTGCTCGTTAGTCTCTTCGGCTCAAAAGTGCGCGGTGATTTCGACGAGGAATCGGATATAGACGTGCTGCTCGTAGTCGAAAACAGGAATAGCCAGTTGTGGGAAGACATCGTGGAGATCGAAACCGAACTCATGCTCAAGTACGATGTGGTCATTTCGTCGTTGATTATGGGCCTGGATAACTACGAGTGGCACCTTCGGCACCGCGCCCCGCTGTATCGCAATATCGAAAGAGAAGGGATTGAACTGTGGACGAGAATACCAGGATCATCATCAGCGTCCGGCTAGAAAAAGCCAAATAGGGGAGGATTATGACCGATAACTCGATCGTTGCTTATTGTGTGAAGTGCAAAACAAAACGAAAGATGCAGGAACCGCAGCCGGTATACACCGAGAGGGGGCAGCCAGCGACACGGGGGAGATGCCCTGTCTGTGGAACGACCATGTTCCGCATGGGCGAAACTCCCGCCCACGCCGGGCTCCCCAAGCCTGACCCACCCCCAAAAGACGGCAAGTTGGTCATCGTGGAATCGCCGGCCAAGGCCCGTACCGTCGGCCGCTTCCTGGGCAAGCCCTATCGGGTCAGGGCCTCCATCGGCCACGTGCGGGATCTGCTCAGGTCTCGCCTCAGCGTGGACGTGGAGAACGACTTCGAGCCCTCTTACCGCGTGCCCAACGAGAAGAAGGAGGTAGTCAAAGAGCTGCAAGAGGAGGTCAGGCAGGCTGGCGAGGTCTACCTGGCTACAGACCCCGACCGCGAGGGGGAAGCTATCGCCTGGCACCTCATGGAGGCGGCCAAAATCAGCAAGAATCAGGCTCGGCGGGTGGTCTTTCACGAGATCACTCGCGATGCCATTGATGAAGCATTCTCTCACCCCGGCGATATCAACATGAAGTTGGTTAACGCCCAGCAGGCCCGACGTATCCTGGACCGCCTGGTGGGCTACAAAATCAGCCCCCTTCTCTGGGAAAACGTGCGCAACCGCACCTCCGCCGGACGGGTGCAATCGGTGGCCCTGCGCCTCATCGTCGAGCGGGAGCGGGAGATCGAGGCCTTTGTGCCAGTGGAATACTGGTCTATTGATGCCGAGCTGGCCAAGCGGGAGAAGAAGCGCCGTAGCTTTACCGCCACGCTGCACCGCATTCGCGGCGAGGAGGTGGACCTCAAGAGCGAAGAGGATACCCAGAAGATCGTAGATGAGCTGGAGGTGGCGACCTACGTCGTAACCGAGGTGCGCAAGGGCCAGCGGCAGCGAAACCCCTCGCCTCCTTACACCACCAGCACCATGCAACAGGAAGCCTCCCGACGATTGGGCTTCACCGCCAATCGCACCATGCGGATTGCCCAGCAACTCTATGAGGGAGTGGAGATCGGCGAGGAGGGCTCGGTGGGCCTCATCACCTACATGCGCACCGATAGCGTCAACGTGGCTGAGGCGGCCCAGGAGGAAGCCCGCGCCTATATCGCCGAAAAGTATGGCGCTAACTACAGGCCGGCCGAACCTCGCCACTACAAGACCAAAGCCAAGGGCGCTCAAGAGGCCCACGAAGCGATCCGACCCACCTCGGTGCGTCGCGAGCCCAAAGCGATAAAGAAGTATCTCACGCGCGACCAGTACCGCCTGTACGATCTCATCTGGAAGCGCTTCCTGGCCAGCCAGATGTCCTCGGCCATCCTGGACACCATCTCCGTGGACGTAGTGGCAGATAGCAGATTGCAGATAGCCGATAGCGAGCTTACGGCAATTCCTAGCCATCAGCTATCAGCTATCGGCCATAAGCCGGATTATCTCTTCCGGGCCACGGGATCGAGTATTCGATTCCCAGGCTTCCTGATCCTTTACGAGGAAGCCAAAGACGAGGATGCGGCCCCTGAGGAGGGCGAGGGCAAGATTCTGCCGCCGCTCTCCGAGGGCGAGATTTTGGACCTCCTGCGGCTCCTGCCTGAGCAGCACTTCACCAAGCCGCCGCCGCGCTATAGCGAGGCCAGCTTAGTCAAGACCCTGGAGGAGTACGGCATCGGTCGGCCCAGCACCTACGCGCCTATCATCTCCATCATCCAAACGCGGGGTTACGTGGAGCGCGAGGACAGGCGCCTGGTCCCCACTGAGATAGGCTTTATCGTCAACGATCTGTTGGTGAAGCACTTCCCGGACATCATAAACGTGGATTTCACCGCTCGCATGGAGGAGGACCTGGACCTCATCGCCTCGGGTGAGCGGGAGTGGGTGCCGGTGTTGCGGGAGTTCTATGACCCCTTCGAGAAGGCGGTGAAGCGAGCCGAGCGCACCATGGAAAATGTGGACCTCGGCGAGCAGCTCACTGGCGAGATGTGTGAGAAGTGCGGCCATCCCATGATCGTCAAGTTCGGCCGCTACGGTAAGTTCATTGCCTGCAGCAATTTCCCGGAGTGTCGCAACACCAAGTCCTACCAGATCAAAACCGGCGTGGCCTGTCCCGAATGCGGCAGCGATCTGGTGGAGAAGCGGACGCGCAGGGGACGGACGTTCTACGGCTGCTCCCGCTATCCGGAGTGCGAATTTGCCACCTGGAACCAACCCCTGCCTCAGCTCTGCCCCAATTGCGGTGGTCTACTGACAGTGGCTGGTAAAGATAAAGCCAGGTGTATCAAATGCGAAGAGGTGGTAGACTTGGCCCCACTGGAGGGGACGGACTGAGAGCCTGGCGAAGGGTGGCGGAGCGAATCCAGGTTCGAGGGAATTATCTGACGGTGTGGCAGGATGAGAAACCAGCGGGTGAAGGCCCTGTCAATCAGCCGACCGGTTTTTGACAGGGTGAGTAGGGCTGGCTTGACAGGCCGGGTATTTGCCAGTTACCGTCGTGCCTGTAACCTGGTGACCTCCGCGGGGGAGATCATCGCTCTGGTTGGCCCAGCCATCGGCAACGGCCCTCTAAACATTGTGATCGAGGGAAGCGGAGTTTTCGAGCACGTGGAGACCGGGTGGCCAGCGGTCTTCTCCGATGGCCAACTCGCTTTGGGCGATTCGTTGGTTGTCCTGTGGGGCAGCGCCCGGTTGTGGAGCCCCGAAGTGAATTGGGGATGTTTGACAACTCGGCCAATGAGGTTGAAAGACAACCTGGCCGCGTTGTGCAGTTGGCTGTCCCAAAGCTACACTACTGATGGGTTACCTGGTCTGGTTTTAGGGGAAGAGGCCAGAGGGTGTGAGGATAAGACTCGTTCGCCACAGAAGCGGGCCTTCTTGACAATAGCGTGGGCGGGGATCGAAGGGCTGATGCGGGCGCTGCAAGATGGCGACCGGTCGAGCATCCACGAGAGCGCAGCGCTGCTGGCCGGCCTGGGGCCGGGTTTGACGCCAGCGGGAGATGACTACCTGGTGGGACTCATGGCCGGGCTTCGGATCTGGCCAGGCCCATGCGGGGTACCGCCCGAGGAGGCCTGTCAGATCATCCTCGAAGCGACGGAGGGTAAGACCACCCTCCTCAGCCAGGCCTTCCTGCACGGCGCCAAAGAGGGTCTGTTCGGAGAGAATTGGCATGATTTGCTATCAGAACTGGCAAGGGGGGAAGCCCTGGGAGTACAGCGGGCAGCCGGGCGCATCCTGTCCTCAGGAGCCACGTCGGGAGCCGATGCCCTGGCTGGTTTCCTGAGCCCGTATGTTTGGCAACGACGGTTAGCCTAGCCGAAAATCGCAACAGGGCCCAGGCCAAGATCGAGTTGGCCAAAAGCCCGCATCAGCCTGGGAGGTGAAAGATCATGGAGAATAGCAAAGACCAACTGAGCAAAGAGGAGAAAATCCAGTTCCTGAATCGCATCGTCGAGGGCAGTGACTATTTTACCGACTATCTGCCTGTGCTCCAGGATTTCCTAGACGACGAGGAGGCCGAGGTGCGCGCGCTGGCCATTGCCGGCCTTTGGGAGTATCCTGATCCGGAGATGATCGAAGTACTCTTCGACAAGGCCAAAAACGACCCCGACGAAGAGGTTCGCTGTAGAGCCATCATCACCCTGGGGCGCTACGTGTACGAGGGCGAGATGGCCGACTACGACTTCGACTGGGGAGCGATGGAAGAGATCATGCGCGAGGACGAGCTGCCCCGAGAGGACTTCCTGCGGGTGAAAGGGTTCCTCTTGAGTCTCTATAGAGACCAGGAAAAAACCCTGGACGAGCGCCGTTTCGCCGTCGAAGCTCTGAGCTTCCTATCCGATCCCAAAGTCTTCGAGGTCATCGAAGAAGCCTATGCCCATCCCGACAAGAAGATGAAGATTAGTGCCATCTTCGCCATGGGCCGTAACGGCAACTTGCGTTGGGAGGATACCATCCGGGATGAGCTGCACAGCCCGGTGAAAGAACTGCAGCTTGAGGCCATCAGGGCCGCAGGGGAAGCCGGCTTCGATGGGGTTGGCAAGGCCCTGTGGAGGTTGACCTTTTCTGACGACCGGGATGTGAAGCTAGAAGCCATCTGGTCCCTGGGGCAGACCGGTTGGGAGGGAGCCTTCGAGCGACTGGATGACCTGGCCTTCTTTAGCGAGGACGAGGAGATCCGAGACACGGCAGAGCTCGCTTTGGAGGAGTGGTACCTGTACAGCGGGTCACTGGACGAGTATGGCGAAGAAGACTGGGAGGAATTCGACGAGGACGAAGATTTACAGGATGCCTGACATCGGGGACAATAATAAGCTTTTTCCGTGCGGTTAGGCCTGCGTGGGGCTAAAGTCCCCGCGCTGAGAGAACAGAGCCCCTGCGGGGCTGGAGTTTTAGCCCGCAGGGCTTGGTTTTTTAGCCCTGAGCTTTAGAAGTTTGAGAAAATAATTCAGTCAATGGGACGGCGACGGATAACTGCACTACACCATGAAATGGTGTAGTTTGGGCGACAAACAGCCTCTCCAACGATGGGAAATGCCCCAGACTACAGCTTTCAAGCTGTAGTGCTCGCCATCTGAACCGCCCCACGGTTACTGGAATAAATTCTCAAAACTCATCAGCTCAGGGCTTTTTTCAGGAAATATGAGTCAGACCTCTGAGACCATCACATCATGGCAGAGTCGGCTTCAGAAATTCTTCTGCCGCCCAACCAATTTTCACATTCTGGTTTTCTTCTGCAGGGTCCTCCAGGCGCCACCAGATACCACCCTCAGGATCCTTCTCAGGGCCCCCCAGTACTTTGAGAATCGTCCCGTCCTCGACGAGCTTGAGGCGAGCGTAGTTCAGGCCAGGACCTGAGCGATAGCTCAGTTGGGCGGCTCCGGCGCCGACCACCTTGACGTAGCCGCCGACGGTGATCTCAGTGGGAACAGTTGGGGTAGGCGTAGGCCTGGGAGTAGGGGTGGGAGTAGGGAGCGGAGGCAACGTCGGCAGAGTGGGAGTCAGGGTAGGTATAATCTCTGGAGTCGGCAGCGGTGACGGTGCGAAGGGGTTCCAAAGAGTGATGAACACGGCCAATATCAACAGCAGAATGACCAGCAGAGGCCACAGGGGCAACCCGCGCCGACCCTTTGTTTGCGTCTGCCGCGGAACCTCCTCTTCGTAATAATCGTCTTGGGTGTCGAAGTCAGACATGTTTGATGCTCCTTTCTCTGTTTATTGCTTGTCTTCCATCAGCACATCGCAGGAAGACTGACTGAGCTAACGTCAGAACATCGTCCTGAGGGACGACAACTGTTGATTAGGCAGTGTTCAAGGGATGCGATCGCCGCGCCGGTGGAGGGCCTCGATGCCGGCCAGGATGTCGGCCTCCGACTTGACGCCCAATCCCGGCAGTTCCCTGAGCTTGCCCTGCCGGGCTGCTCGCTCCACGTCGGCCACGCTCGTCAGCCCCAACCTCTCGTAGAGCAGCCTGGCCGTCTTGGGGCCCACATCGGGGATGGTCAGCATATCCACCACGCCGGGCGGGATCTCCTCTTTCAGCCCCTCGTAATACTCCAGGCGCCCCGTGCGCAACAGCTCATCTAGCTTCTTAGTCAGGGCCTCACCCACGCCGGGTATTTCCCTGAGTTTACCATCCTGCCAGACGTCATTGATATCTCGTCCCAAATTGAGGACGTTATCCGCTGCCCGCCTGTACGCCACGGACTTGTAGATGATCTCCCCCTTTATCTCCAACAGGTCAGCGAT
>VGOG01000093.1 GCA_016875995.1 Chloroflexota bacterium | reverse complement strand
GGGGCGTGCATCGTGGCCAGGGCCATCAACCCGGCCATTCAGGTCATCGGCGCGCAGGCGGAGAAGGCCCCAGCGGCCTATCGCTCGTGGAAGGAGCGGCGGCTGGTGGAGGACAAGATGGAGACGGCGGCCGAGGGGCTGGCCACCCGCACCGCCTTCGCCCTGCCACAGAGCATCCTGTGGGACCTGCTGGACGACTTCGTGCTGGTGAGCGAGGAGGAGATCTACCGCGCTATCGTCCTCTATCTGGAGAAGACCCACAACCTGGCCGAGGGAGCCGGGGCGGCGCCTCTGGCGGCGGCGATGAAGATGCAGGAACGACTGGAGGAGCGCAAGGTGGCTCTCGTCCTCAGTGGGGGCAACTTGAGCCTGGCGCAATTGAGAGTGGCCCTCAAGGTGTAGAAGCCACCCTCCGAATAATTGGGCTCCCTTTGCCTCACGGGGCAGAGAGAGTCTTTTTTTCTTTGTCTGGATAGATCACCGGTATCAGCTTGCCAAAAGCTCGCCTTTCGGTTAAAATGTGTGAAAAGTGGAGCCCATGCCATGCCTACTTGCCGCTACTGTCGCGAGTTTCATCACCACGACCCGGCCTATTCACGGCGCCGCGCCCGCCACAATCTGGATACCGACTACCCCCGCTGTCATCGCCATTGGCGCTACGTCTGCGACCTCTGCGGCCAGCCCTCTCACTTCAATGGCCTGACCTGGTGCTCGGAGACCGGCAAGTTCACCTGCCTGCACTGCGCCAGCGGCTATCGCCAGGTCAACGAGCCCTTCTGGGGCTGGGACTACTACTGGGACATCTCCTGCCCCCACTGTGGGGCCAGTCACCCGGCACTGGATCGCCTGGAGTACGAGGGTCGCCATCCCTGGCAGGTGCTCCCTGGGGCCGAACGGCGACGGCTGGGCCTGAGCCAGGAAACCGACTTCCGGGGCGTCTTCTGGTCCGAGCACCGCCCCTTCGACGAGGGAGCTCCCGACGACGAAAGCATGGCTGCCCAGTGGAATGCCATCGCCTCGCACTGGGATGCCCGTTATGGCGAGCAGGGCGATAGATGGCGCGTGTATCTTCTCAACTCCGCGCTCCTGGGCATCCTGGGCGATGTGGCGGGCAAGCGCATCCTGGATGCTGGCTGCGGCAACGGCTATCTGTGCCGCATGTTGGCCCGGCGAGGGGCGAAGGTGGTCGGCGTGGACCTGGCCTCCGGTTGGATCGAGATAGCCCGTAGCCGGGAGCCGGAACTGGGCATCGAGTACCACGTGAGCAGCATCGCTCTTATGCCCTTTCTGGCCGATGACTCCTTTGAAGCGGTAGTATCCGTCTGTGTCTTGACGGACACCCGGGACTATGAGGAGGCCCTGGGGGAGATATATCGGGTGCTGGTGCCCGGCGGCATCCTGGCCCTGGCCATCATGCACCCCTGCTTTGCCTCGCCGCCCGGCTGTGGTTGGGAACGCCACCCCGTGGACAGCACCCGTCCGGAGGATCGCTGGCACTGGCAGGTGACCAGCTATCTCCAGCGCACCTGGGAGAGCTGGCATTGGGAGCCCGTGGGCACGGCTACGGGCTTCCATCGCCCACTGTCGGATTACATGCAGACGCTCCTGGGACTGGATTTTCGTCTGACGCATTTCATCGAGCCTTGTCCGTCACCAGAACTGGTTGCCAACGACCCTGCTGCCTGGGCTCCCGCCGCCCGCATCCCGCTCTTCCTGGTTATCGGAGCAATCAAATGACCAAAAGAGAATTCCGACTCGAAGACGAATACCACTACAATCGCACCGGGCCGGTGCGCTGGATCATCTCCCACGTCATGCGCTACCCCCTTTTCCCGCTGGCGATGATCCTGGCGGCCGTATTGAACAATACGTTCTACAGCTTCATCCAGGTCTTCGTCGGCCGGGCCTTCGACCTGATTACCACCCCCGGCTGGCAGACCGCCTCGCTGCTGGCGCTGGCGGCGAGCGTGATGGGGTCGGCCATCGGGCAGGGCCTGACGGGGCTGATTCGCAACTTCAGCATCGAGTTCGCGGCCCAACGGGTGGAGCGGGATGCCCGCGACGAGTTGTACGTCAGTCTGCTGGGCAAGAGCCAGACCTTCCACGGCCAGCAGCGCATCGGCGACATCATGGCCCGCGCCACCAACGACGTGCGCATGCTCAACCTGATGTTCAGTCCCGGCGTGATGCTGATCACCGATTCGGCCATGGCTACCATCGTCCCTGTGGCCCTCATTGGCCGGCTCAAGTCTGAACTGCTGCTCGTCCCCCTCATCTTCATCGTTCTGTTGGCCATCACGGTGACCGATTACAACCGGCGGCTCAAGCCGGTCAGCAACGCTCAGCGCGAGCAGTTCGGGACGATGAACGCAGGATTGGCGGAGGCCATCGCCGGGATCGAAGTCGTCAAGGCCAACGTCCAGGAACGATACGAGTGGCGAAAATTCACTCAGGATGCCCGCCTGTTCCGCGATTATTTCGTGAAACAGGGGGAGATCCAGGCCCGCTACTGGCCGATGTTGATGTTCAGCCTGGCCTGGGCCAGTGGTTTCTTGCACGCGCTGCTGTTGTGGCGAGGCGGCACCATGACCCTGGGCGAGGTGATCACCTTCATGGGGCTGCTGGGCACGCTCCGCTTTCCCACGTTTATCTCCCTGTTTTCCTTCGATCTGGTCCAACTGGGGATCGCCAGCGCCAGGCGGATTCTGGAATTGATCAACACAGAGACGGAGCTGGACGAGAACCCGGCCGGCGTCGCCCGACCGATTCGGGGAGAAGTGGTCTTCGAGGACGTCAGCTTTGGCTATTCCCCCCTTTCATCCCCCTCAAAGTTGGGGGGGACGCCGGTGCTGAAAAACATCAGCTTCACCGCCCGGCCCGGCGAGACGATCGCCATCGTGGGGCAGACCGGTTCGGGCAAGACCACCTTCACCCAGCTCATCAACCGCATCTTCGACGTGGACAGCGGACGGGTGCTGATTGATGGCGTGGACGTGCGCGACTGGAGCCTGGAATCGCTCCGTTCGCAGATCTCCACCATCGAGCAGGACGTGTTCCTCTTCTCCCGCACGTTGGCGGAGAACGTCGCCTTTGGCTGCGCCGAGGCCGGTCAGGAAGCCATCGAGCTGGCCGCTCGTGAAGCCCAGGCCCACGAGTTTATCACCAGCTTCAGCGACGGCTACGACACCGAGATTGGCGAGCGCGGCGTGACCCTGTCTGGCGGAGAGCGGCAGCGCATCGCCATCGCCCGCGCCTTTCTCACCGACCCGCGCATCCTGATCCTCGACGACTCGACCAGCGCCATTGACAGCGCCACCGAGGACCAGATTCAGCGGGCCATGCGCCGCATCAGCCGCCAGCGGACCACGTTTCTCATCACCCATCGCCTCAGCCAGATCCGCTGGGCCGACCGCATCCTGGTCTTGCGGCGGGGCGAGCTGGTGGATCAGGGGACGCACGAGGAGTTGATGGGGCGGTGTGAGGCGTATCGGCGGATATTTGCGAGGTATGATTAGAGGTTGGAGGTTGGAGATTGGAGGTTGGAACTTGGAAGTTAGAGGCTGGAGATACATCCAGCATCCAACTTCCAACCTCTAACATCCAACCTCCAGTCCCCAACTTCTAGAGGAGACCATGGGTTTTATACTTGACGGCCTCGACACTGAGGCATACGACCGCGAATACAGCGACCGGGAGCTGCTGCGCCGCATCATCGGCTATTTCCGGCCGCATGGCCGGAAAATGACCCTGGTGGCCGCCATGATCACCCTGGGCTCGGCGGCTGGGACGGGCAGCCCGATCCTCATCTCCAAAGCCATTGACCTGGTGGCGCAAGATCCAGCCATCGAAAAGATGCTGCTGCTGGCCGGGGGCGTGCTTCTGCTGGGGGTGTCCGCCTGGGTCTTCAACTACATTCGGCAACTGTTCTCGGCGCGGGTGGTGGGAGACGTGGTCCTCAAACTGCGAGAGGATGTCTTTGATGCCACCGTCGGGCACGACCTGTCCTTTTTCGACGAGCACCCCTCCGGCAAGATCGTCAGCCGCGTCACGTCGGACACGCAGGACTTTTCCACCACTGTCACCCTGGTCATGGACCTGCTCAGCCAGGTGCTGTTGGTCGTCATCCTGGCCGTGTGGCTGCTCAGAATCAACGTCTGGTTGACCCTGTTGTTGCTGGGAATGGCGCCGATTGCCACCTTCATCGCCCTCAGCTTCCGGCGCGTGGCGCGAACCGTTACCCAACGTGCCCGACGGGTCACGGCCAAGATCAACGCCCAGATACAGGAGTCGGTCAGCGGCATCATGGTGGCCAAGAGCTTTCGGCAGGAACACGCCGTTTATGCCAGCTTCGATGCCAATAACCAGCAGGCCTACCAGGTGGGGCTACGGCGTGGCCTGACGCTCAACACCATCTTCCCGGCCATGGGCATTGCCTCTGGCCTGGGGGTGGCCACACTGATTTACGCCGGCGGACTGGCGACTCGCAGCGGAACGGTGAGCCCCGGCAATTGGTACCTGTTCATGCAGGCGGTGGGGTTTTTCTGGTATCCGCTGATGAGCATCGCTTCTTTCTGGAGCCAGTTTCAGGATGGGCTCTCCGCCGCGGAACGGGTGTTTGCCCTGATTGACGCCGAGCCCAAGGTGGTCCAGGCAGCGTCCGAGCCAGTGGAGAAGCTGGATGGCCGCATAGAATTCCGTCAACTCAGGCTCACCTACACTGGCGAGGAAGTTGTGCTGCCTGACTTTACGTTGGAGATCAAGCCCCAGGAGACGTTGGCGCTGGTGGGCCACACCGGCGCGGGCAAGAGCAGCCTGGCGCGGCTGGTGGCGCGGTTCTACGAGTTCCAGGGGGGAAAGCTTCTGGTGGACGGTCGGGACATCCGCCGTCTGGACCTGAGCCAGTACCGCCAGCACATCGGGCTGGTTCCCCAGGAGCCGTTTCTCTTCTCCGGCACCGTGCGGGATAACATCCGCTACAGTCGGCCGGGGGCGAGCGACGAGGAAGTGTACGAAGCGGCCATGCACATCGGCAATGGGGACTGGCTGGCCGATTTACCCCATGGGCTGGACACTGATGCGGGTGAGCGCGGCGCCAATCTCTCCATGGGGCAGCGGCAACTGGTCGCCCTGGCGCGGGTGTTGCTCAAAGACCCGGCCATCTTCATCCTGGACGAAGCCACCGCCAGCGTGGACCCGTTTACCGAGACCCAGATTCAAGAGGGACTGGAGACCATCATGCGCCACCGCACGGCCATCGTCATTGCCCACCGTCTGTCCACCGTCAAGAACGCCGATCGCATCGTCGTCGTGGACCACGGCCGCATAATCGAAGAAGGCACCCACGACGACCTGATGGCCCAGGGCGGCCATTACGCCGAGCTGTACAATACCTACTTCCGGCACCAGTCGTTGGAGTACATCGAAAGCTTTGTCGGTTAGAGGTATTTGGATCGCGGCAGAGTGGTGGCCCTTCGTCTTGCCTTGAGTAGTCAACTGAGGTATAATTGGTTTCGGGAGGTGATATTCATGCCTAGAGTGATTGCGCAGCAAGTCGAGCTCGATCTTACCCTGGATCAGGTTCTGACCGTTGTACGTCAACTGAAACCTGAGGAACGAGAGGTAATCCGGCGGGCGATTGAGCCAAAACCGTGGAGTCAGCGCCTTGAGACACTGTTGGCTCGCGTTTGGGCCCGCGTTGAATGCTATCCCATCACCGAGGAAGAAGTTGATGCCGAAGTCGAGCTTGCTCGAACAGCCATCTATGCCCAGGGTAGTAATTGATACCAACTTGTTCGTTCGTGGCTTGCTCAAGGGTCCAGTAACCGTGCCGCTCATGCAAGCGTGGAAAGAACACCGCTTCAAGCTCGTGACCTCAGAGAAGTTGATGGCTGAGCTATTCGAGGTACTGGCCCGCCCTAAGTTCAACCGATACTTCACCAAGGATGACGTGCGGGAACTGGGTGAACTGATCTACGAGCAGGCAGAGATCGTAGAGCCAACAGTCCACGTCGCACTGTGCCGGGACCACAAGGATGACATTTTCCTGGATGTGGCCATCGCTGGCAGGGTTGATTACCTTCTAACCGGGGACGACGATCTCAAAGGTGATCAGACCCTCAAGACCAAGATGGGCGATGAGTATGGTGTCCAGATCATGGGAGGGCCGGAATTCCTGTCTGTCCTGGCGTCAATCGAGTAAAGGCACCCACGACGACTTGATGGCCCGGGGCGGCCACTACGCCGAGCTGTACAATACCTACTTCCGGCACCAGTCGTTGGAGTACATCGAGAGCTTTGTCGGTTGACCTATGACTTACGGAGTGGAAAAGCCACCTGCCTGAACTGCACAGGTGGCTTTTTTGGATGTTGCCAAAGGAGGCGAAATCCGGTATACTTACTCAGCGGTCGAGTAGAAATGGGATTGTAGAGCCACAATGAAAGCAACAATCTTCACCAACAAAGGGCTGGCCCTGGTCAGCAAGGTGCGGGGCAACGGAGACCTGAAGCAAAACATCGGCCAGGCCGTGGCCGCCATCGGTGGCTTCCAGAAACTGGTGGAGCCCGGCGACACGATTCTGGTCAAGCCCAACTTCAACACCGCCGACCCGCCGCCAGCCTCCAGCGACCCCCAGTTCGTCAAATCAGTCATCGAGCTGCTCTACGAGCACGGTGCGGGAAGGGTCGTGCTGGGCGAGTCCTCGATGATCAGCCTGTCTACCAGAGAGGTTCTGCGCCAGACAGGTATGCTCCAGGCGGCCGAGGAGGCGGGAGCGGAGGTGGTGATCTTCGATGCGGACGAGTGGGTGACGGTAGAGACCGGCGGGCGCTATCTCAGGAAGGTCGCTCTGGCCAAGGCAGGACTCGAAGCCGAGAAGATCGTGTACGTTTGTTGCCTCAAGACCCATCGCTACGCGGATTTCACCCTGAGCCTCAAGCTGACCATGGGCTTCGTCCGGCGCCGCGACCGGGTGGGGATGCACCTCTGGCGATTGAGCGAGAAGCTGGCCGAGGTCAATCTGATCATCGCGCCGGACCTGATCATCGTGGACGGCCGTCGCTGCTTCATCGCTGGCGGCCCGGCCAAGGGAGAGCTACGAGAGCCCAACCTGATCCTGGCTTCGGGCGACCGCATCGCCATAGACGTGGAGGCCCTGAAGGTCATCCAGAGTTATCCAGGCTACAGCCTGAACAAAAGCCCGTGGGAGCTGACCATGATCCGCCGGGCGGTGGAGCTGGGGTTGGGAGCGACGAGCGACGCGGAGTACCGGGTCGTAGATCATAAAAGTGAACGAATTGTTGCTGGAGGTATGGTGACATGACTTATTTCTTGGGTATTGACGCTTCGACCACGGCTACTAAGGCGCTGCTGATGCACGCCGGCGGTGAGGTGCTGGGCGTGGCCTCGCCGGAATACACCTACGAGACACCCCAGCCCCTATGGACTGAGCAGCGTCCCGACCTGTGGTGGCAGGCAACTGTTGCCGGCATCCGCCAGGTATTGACCCGGACGCAGGTGGACCCCGCCGACGTCCAGGGCGTGGGGCTCACGGGCCAGATGCATGGCCTGGTGCTGCTGGACGCGGAGGGCGAAGTGCTGCGCCCGGCTATCCTGTGGAACGATCAGCGCACCGGCGCCCAGTGCGACGAGATCCGACGGCGGTTGGGCAAGGAACGGCTCATCCAGCTCACCGGCAACGACGCCCTCACCGGCTTCACCGCGCCCAAGATCCTCTGGGTGCGCGAGCACGAGCCGGAGGTCTACGCCCAGGCGGCTCACATCCTGTTGCCCAAGGATTACGTCCGCTATCGGCTCACTGGCCAGTTCGCCACCGACAAGGCGGGCGCGGCGGGCACGCTGCTGTTCGACGTCAAGGCTCGCGACTGGTCGCCCGAAGTGCTGGACGCGCTGGACATCCCTGCCCACTGGCTGCCCCCGACCCACGAAGGCCCGCAGGTCACCGGGCACATTTCTGTTGAGGCGGCCGAGGCCACCGGCCTGAAAGCAGGCACGCCCGTGGTGGGCGGCGGGGGCGACCAGGCGGCTCAGGCGGTGGGCGTTGGCGCAGTGGAGCCGGGCATCGTGGCCCTCACCCTGGGCACGTCGGGCGTGGTGTTTGCCAGCACCGGCCAGCCGTTCATCGAGCCGCAGGGCCGTCTGCACGCCTTCTGCCACGCCGTGCCGGGCCGCTGGCACCTGATGGGTGTGATGCTCTCGGCAGCGGGCAGCCTGCGCTGGTACCGCGATACCCTGGCCGCCGGCGTGGATTTCGACGCGCTGCTGACCCCAGTGGCCGACGTCCCCCCCGGCAGCGAGGGCCTGCTCTTCTTGCCCTACCTGACCGGCGAGCGTACTCCGCATCCCGATCCACTGGCGCGGGGCGCGTTTGTGGGCCTGACGGTGCGCCACACCCAGGCCCACCTGACCCGTGCCGTACTGGAGGGCGTGGCCTTTGGCCTGCGCGACAGCTTCGAGCTGATCAAGTCGGTGGGGCTGGCTGAGATCCGCCAGGTGCGCATCTCCGGCGGTGGGGCCAGGAGCGCCCTGTGGCGGCAGATCCTGGCCGACGTGCTGGACGTCGAGCTGGTGACGGTCAACACCGCCGAAGGCGCAGCCTACGGCGTGGCGCTGCTGGCGGCGACCGGCGCCGACATCTATCCCGACGTGGATTCGGCCTGCGCAGCGACCATCCGGCTCACCGGCAGCATCCCACCCGGTCCGGCCAGCGTGGCCTACGGGGAGGTCTACCCGCTGTACCGGGACCTGTATCCGGCGTTGCGGCCCAGCTTCAATGCCGTGGCCCGGGTAGCGATGTAGCGAAGAATGACGAACAACACGGCCACGGCTCTTACCATCGAGCGCGTCCGCACCGCGATGCGTGGTCCACTGCCCGGCTTCGAGGCGCAGATCACCATGGCGCCGCGCCCGCGCCCCTTCAGTCCGCCTCCTGGCGTCCAGGCCCGACAGGCCGGCGTGCTGCTGATCCTGTACCCCATCCAAAGCGTGCTTCACCTGGTGTTGACCGTACGCACATCTGATCTAGATCACCACCGTGGTCAGATCTCGCTGCCCGGCGGCGCGTGGGAGGAGGGGGATGCATCGCTCCAGGAGACCGCGCTGCGCGAGGCCCAGGAGGAGATCGGGATTGACGCCGACGAGCTGGAGCTTCTCGGCCCGCTCACGCCTATCTACGTGCCGCCCAGCAACTACATGGTTCACCCTTTCGTCGCCTATGCCCCCCAGCGTCCCGCCTTTCATCTTGATCCTAAAGAAGTGGCCGAGTTGCTGGATGTACCTCTGCATCTGTTGCTGGATCTCGCCAACCGGCGCGAGGAGGACTGGACCTGGCGCGGCGCGCCCCTGCACGTGCCCTTCTACGCAGTGGGCGAGCACAAGGTTTGGGGGGCGACGGCCATCATCTTGGCGGAGTTCGTGGCGTTGCTAACCCAAAAGAAAAGCCGGGGCCTGCTGCGCAGTAATGTGTAGCTCCAGCCACGGACTGGATACCGTGAGGGCACTACACCACCCGGCTTCTGACAATAGTATACCAGTTTCTCGTCAGATCGTCAAAAAACTAACAGGAGGCTTACATGAACATCATCAGTGTGCGACGTGGCTTTGAAGGGGATCACAGTTCTACTCACTCGGAGTACATCCACGGCTTCACCGTTACCCAGGACTACGACTGGTGGACCTGCAAGTTCTCCATTCCCTACGATGAGGAACTCTTCAAGAAGATCGCCCCGTACAATGCCTCAGGAGACTACTCGTTGTGGATCAAGCAGCGAGGCGACGAGATTGACATCGCCATCAGCGTCCATCTCGACTACGGCGCAGTGCACCCGGACGACCCCTATATTCGTTTCGCTGACTATTGCATGACCATCAAGGATAACATCCTGGCCGGAGACTTCAGCGACCTGGAACTGCTCAAGGTGTACGTAGAAGGGAGCAAGGCGGAGTTCCGGGCTATGGACAGTTCCAGTGGCATCGAGGATATTCTGGACAAAGTCTGTTGAAAGGAGGAGCGGACAATGCGCGTATTGAGCATACGGCAGGGTCTCAATGCAGACCACAGTTCTTCAACCTACGAATTCTTTGCCATCGAACGGCTGACGCCGGAGCAACGCGCGGCTGTGCAGGAGCTGACCGGCGAGTCGCCCCGACGCCATCTCAGCTTTCACTACTGGGGTGACTGGAACGACATCCCTTCCGACTGGCCAGACAAGCTGCTCACACTGGGCTACGACATCCTGGTCAGCGAGAGTTATGACTGGTGGGCTGTCCACCTTTCACTGCCCCACGACCCGGCCTTGCTGGAGCGGTTGGGGCAGTACGAGTGCGAATCGGACAGCAACGGCTTCGACCTGCAGGTGGTCGAAGAGCGGATGATTCTTTACTTCGGGATGCAACTGGACTACGGCGCGACGTACGGCACGTTTGGAGAAGATGCCTTCGAGGGGCTGGCCGACCTGTTCGGGACGGTACGAGACGAACTGGTGGCTGGCGATCTGAGTACGGCGTGGGCGATGTACCAAACCTACGGTGGTTATCCAGACGTCGAACCAGAACCGGTGGAACCACTATCCGCCAGCGGCAGAACGCTGCTGAACATCGTGGAGAATTATTAGCGTTGACTGATGTCTGGCAACTGGCAGAGGCAGTGAGCTTGCGGCCTGAAGCCTTTGGCGGAATGGCCTTCCATCGTGAGCGCGGCGTCACGCTGGAAGTGGACACAGAGGCGTACCAGTTTCTGTGTACCTGCCTCGCACCGCGCCCACTGCCCTCGCCTGACCATCTTGCCGCACACCTGGTGCCGCAACTGGTGCGCCTGGGCTTCCTGTGCCCGGCGGAAATTGGCGCGGGGCAGGAACAGTCAGCCCCCACCGGGCAAGGGCAAGCCTTGCCCCTACCAGCGGGTGATGGCTTCACGCTCTCTGCGCCGGAGACGGTACACCTGGCGATTACGGCTCGCTGCAACTTGGCCTGTCCCGGCTGCTACGTCCCGCGCTCAAGCGCTGGGCCGGAACTGACCACCGCCGAATTACGAGGGCTAATTGACCAGTGGGCGAAGATGCGCGTCTTCCAGTTGGCCGTGGGCGGAGGCGAGCCGCTACTGCGGGACGACCTGTTCGACGTGTTGGCCTATGCCCGTCGGCGAGGAATCGTGCCTAATCTGACCACCAACGGCACGCTGCTCACACCAGAAATCGTGCATCTGTTGGAGGAAGCTGGCGTGGGGCGGGTCAACGTCAGTGTGAACGGTCCCGCGGCGAACAGAGACGGCGATGAGCGGACCGTAACTGCGCTGCAGGCCTTGCATCTTTTGTTATCCTCGTCATTGGCTGTGGGGGTGAACCTGCTGGTTACGCCTGCCTTGCTCACCAGCCTGCCTCACGTCCTGAGCCGTCTGCACGCCTTGGGCGTGCGCCAGGTGACAATGCTGCGGCCCAAGCCAGGGTGCGACGCATCGTGGTACGCCACCCATCGCTTGCGCCGCCCCGATTTGATTCATCTGCGACGGGTGATGGATACCTGGCAAGGGACGCTGCATCTGGAAGTGGACAGCGCCCTGGTCTGCTTGATGGGCGACGTGCGGCCGGGCCTCTTGCGGCGTCGGGCAGCGCACGGCTGCGCGGCCGGGCGACGTATCTGCACTGTCTGGCCTGATGGACGGGTGACGCCTTGCTCCTTCTTGCCTCAGCTCAACGCCGGGAACGCCAGGGAGATACCCTTCACTCTGATCTGGCGAGACGGACAGGGCTGGGAGGAGCTACGGGATCCATCGGCCTTGCCCGGCGGGCATTGTGAAGGCTGCCCAGTCTCCCATCTGTGCGGCGGAGCTCGCTGCCTGGCCTGGCACGAGCGGGGGAACCTGAACGCTGGCGATGCCGAGTGCCCTCGCTTTGACTATAGCACGGGATTTCCACGGAAGGAGGTTCACCCTTGAAGCTGGTTCGATTTCTGAAGAATGACCAATCGTGCTACGGCCTGATCGAGGGGGAAGCCATTTGCGCCCTTGAGGGTTCCATTTTTGGCGAGTTCCATCAAGGGGAGGAGGTGGCCGCGTTGACCGAGGTCAGCCTTCTGGCTCCCTGTCAGCCCACCAAGATCGTGGCTGTGGGCCTCAACTATCGCACCCACGCCGCCGAGGCCGGCATGGACGTTCCGCCGGAGCCCCTGCTTTTCTTCAAGCCCCCTTCCTCCGTCATCGGTCCCCTCGAACCTATCGTCCACCCGGTCCTCTCGCAACAGGTGGACTACGAAGGGGAGCTGGCTGTGGTCATCGGACGGCGGGCCAGGAATGTGACCCCGGCGAAGGCGCGTGATTTCGTCCTCGGCTACACTTGCGGCAATGACGTCACGGCCCGCGACCTGCAGCGGCGGGATGACCAATGGACGCGGGCCAAGGGATTCGACACCTTTTGCCCCCTCGGTCCCTGCATCGTCACCGACCTGGATCCTACCCATCTAGCTATCCGGACACGGGTAAACGGCGAGATCCGCCAGAGCGCGACCATCGCCGACATGGTCTTCAGCGTGGCTGAGTTGATCTCCTACGTCTCGCAGGTCATGACCCTGGAGCCTGGCGACGTGATCCTCACCGGCACGCCGTCCGGCGTGGGGCCGCTGCAACCGGGCGATGTGGTGGAGGTGGAGATCGAGGGGATTGGCACGCTGCGCAATCCGGTGGTGAGTTTGGTAGATTGGTAGACTGGTAGATTGGTAGATCGGTAGATTGTGTTCCCGATTTACCAGTTTCCCAATCTACCAGTTTCCCAATTCACTCCCTGGCCGGCTCCTTCACCGCCACCACGATGGTCACCAGGGCGATAACCACGCCCACCAGGTTGGCCAGGATGGGGGCCTGGAACCCGAAGCGGTCGTAGAGCAGGCCGCCGATATAAGGTGCGGGGAAGCCGATCAGCCCCCGAAAGGCGGAAAGCCGTCCCATATCTTCCCCTAATTGCTCCCCAGGGACGCTGTTGGCCAGCAGTGCCCGCAGGGCTGGCGCCCAGGTGGCGGCCACCAGCCCGAAGAGGGCGTGCAGCGCGGCGAAGGCCACGAAGCTGGTGCTGAAGAGCCAGCCACCGACGACGATGATGCCTAGCGCCTCCGATAGCACCAGGAAGGGCTTGCAGCCATAACGGTCTATCAATCTCCCGATGGGCAATTGGGAGACCGCCCAGGCTAAGGAGAGCACCCCGGACATCACCCCCAATTGGAAAGTGGTGAACCCGTAGGTCTGGCTGAGCATCCCGAAGAGCAGGACGCCCCCCAGGCCCCAGACGAAGATGTCCAGGGCCATGGCCCAGTAGAAGCCCCGCAATTTTCCGGGAGGTACGATCATTCTGCCCAGCACCCCTTTGAGTTCGCCCAGGGGGATCCGTCCGTTGACTCGGTTCAGTGTCTCTTGCAGGAACCAGAGGATGATGAGCAGGCGCAGGGCCTCCAGTCCGAAGCGCGTCAGAAAAACCGGGCTGAAGCCCCAGTGGTCGGCGATGAATCCGCCCAGGGCCGGGGCGAAGACGCCGGGCACAACCCAAGAGGTCAACTGGAGGCTGTAGGCCATGCCGCGCTGGCTGGCCCGCACCGATTCGGCGACCAACGAGATCTCGGCTGGACTGGAAGCCAGGGTGCCCCCCAGTAAGATCACCCCCGGCAGCAGCCATCGCCAGTCGCCGGTGATAGCCGCCAAAAGGTAGAATACCATCACCATGAGACCCAGGATGCTGCCCAGAGCGACGAGAGGCTTTCTCCCCAGGCGGTCGGAGAGCCAGCCGCCGATGGGCTGGATCAGGGCGGTCACAATCCCCCTCCTATCGCCCAGGCTCTCCAGGAGGCCCAGGGTGCTCATCGGCGCGCCCAGGCTGAGGACGAAGGGCTGCCAAACGGCCCGCGTCATGGTGGAGAACAGGCCGGTCAGGAAAGAGGTGATGGCGATAACTCGCAGATTCAGTGGCCTGGAATCCACCGTCACCTCTTGGGCCCCTTCCTCAGCTTTAAATCTATGCCAACTTGCGAGGCCAATCCGTGAATGGACGATTTCATAGCTTTGGCCCTGGCTTTCAGGTCCGAACCATCAACCTGGTTGCTGGCCAGCGTCCTCTCCATCTCGCCTATCGCCTGGCGGATCAGAGCGGGAGGCATGAGGGCGCAGGCCGCGCAGTAGAAGCTCATCGAACGGCCCTCGTTGTAATTGGCCAGGAGGTGCTCCACCAAGAGCCGTCGCTCCCGCTGCTCTTCCAGATAAGTCCCCAGCCCGACCTCCCTGATCCTGTTCAGGTTGGGAAGAGCCGGCTTGTGACTCAGGAAGCTGTCCAGTCCCTCCTCCACGCCTAACACTCTCAACAACCTCTCACAGGGATACTCGTCACAATCGGCGCAGGTGAAAATCCCCTGCTTGACGACGCAGCAGCGGTAGACGCTGCAGTAGGAATGTTGCTCGCCCAATTGGCAACCCAGGCACCTGCTCTGGGCCTGGGACTGGAAGCGGGGGCACAAGCCACAATATAGGCCGCAGACGCCGGCCAGATGCTTTTCTTCTTCCAAACCTCACCTCCTGTGTTTCTGCTCCCTCCCCGCAGCGGACATTGCGGTGCAAGTTCTTCGACCAGCCTTACGTTCTCAAAAAGTAACTACTCAGGCTGTCATTGCGAGGAGGCGGTTTTTGCCGACGAAGCAATCTCCAATTCGCAAGTTGGGGATTGCTTCGCAAAAAACGCTCGCAATGACAACAGAGGCTGAGTAGTTACCTCAAAAAGCTGTTCGCGCCTGCTGATGCCAACGGTGATGGCATGGACGACGCCGATTCTACGTGGCATTTGCCAGTTGTCGTCCTAGCTCACGGCAGGCTTCCAGCACGGCATTGTTCGGTCTCCCGTA
>VGOG01000092.1 GCA_016875995.1 Chloroflexota bacterium | reverse complement strand
GCCCACCGCCAGAGTGATCCACCACGGAGCGCAATCGAGCGAGCAGGTGAAATCCTTCCAGCACATCCAATTTCAGCGCAGCAAAATCCGCTATTTCCGCAAGCATCATGGCTCGTGGCAAGCGGAGGTATTGCAGTTATTTATCCTGGCCACCTATCTCTACCAACTGATCGTGGAAGCCCTCAAGTGGCTGGTAGGGCACAAGAGGCCGCTGCGAACTGCGCGGGTTAAGTCTTACTGGCAGGTGTTAAGTTCGAGACTCAGTAGATGGTAATTTTGAAGCAGAGCGGGCTCCCATGCCCGCGAATCGGCGGCATGGGAGCCGCCTCTGCTAAGTTTCGCACCGAGCCGTTGCGCGAGCAAATCCGTTGAATCCTGCAATCACTGTCTTCTGAACGAGTGAGCAAATGCGTATTTGTCTGATCACCGGCGAGTATCCCCCCGACCAAGGTGGGGTGGGGGACTTCACGCACGAACTGGGCAAGGCGCTGGCAGAATTGGGAGTTGAAGTCAGCGTTATCACCTCGGTTAAGGGACAAGGGACAAGGGACAAGGGACTAGGGACGCCCTTTGTCACTGGTCACTTGTCACTTTTCCCTATCATCGAGAGGTGGGACTGGGGTTCTTGGCACGACATCATCGGGCTTCTGAGCGAAATCCGCCCCGACGTCGTCAACATCCAGTATCAAACAGCCGCCTACGGAATGCATCCGGCCATCAACCTCCTGCCGCTGCGCCTCCGCTTGTCACGTACGTTAAGTCATACGTTTCACGTTTCACGTTTCACGTCTCACGTTTCACGTCTCACGTTTCACGTTTTACGTTTCACGTCTCACGAGGTCACATCCCGTTCTGCCAAACGCCCTCCGTTGACCATAGTCACCTTCCACGACCTGAAGGTGCCCTATCTCTTACCAAAGGCGGGGCTTCTACGCTGGTGGGTGAACCTGGCCCTGGCCCGCTGGAGCGACGCGGTCATCGCCACCAACGCCGAGGACTTCGCCAGGCTGTCAAGTTACTCGTTTATCCGCTCCCTATCGCTGATCCCCATCGGTTCCAACATCAGCCCCAAACCTCCGGCAGGCTATAATCGGGAGAGCTGGCGAGCGAATTTGGGCATGGGACCCGACGACCTCTTGCTCTCCTACTTCGGCTTCCTCAACGAGAGCAAAGGGGCCGAAACCCTGATCCGCGCCCTGGCCAGGTTGGTGCAAAGAGGATACGAGGTACAGTCAACCTCCAACCTCCAACCTCCAACTTCCAACCTCCAACTGATGATGGTGGGAGGCAAGGTGGGCTCCAACGATCCCACCAACATAGCCTACCTGAAGAAAGTAGAAGGTTTGATCGAAGAGCTGGGCCTGACCGACAGGGTGCTTTGGACAGGCTACACGCCCCGGCCCGAGGTCTCGGCCAACCTGCTGGCCTCCGATATTTGCGTGCTCCCATACCGGGACGGGGCCTCCTTCCGACGAGGAAGCTTCATGGCTGCCCTGGCGCATGGCTTGCCCATCGTCAGCACCCGCCCACGAGTTGATGTGCCCGAGCTACGGCATGGGGAGAACATCCTCCTCGTTCCCCCCGACGCCCCCGTCGGGCTGGCCGAGGCCATCGCCCGGCTGGCCGGCGATGCCAGGCTGCGCCGCCGCCTGGGTGAGGGCGCCGCCAGATTGGCCCAGGATTTCACCTGGGATAGGATCGCTGAGAAGACAAAAACGCTTTATGAGGCGATCCTCTCGAAAAGCATCATTAGCGCCTGAACGGAATACGCAATACGCAACACGTTCGTATTTCGTATTGCGTATTCCGTCAAGCGTGCGTTGCTGGGAGCGCTGGATGGGAAAAGAAAAGCTGCTGAATCTGCTCAAGGTCTGCTTCAGCCTGGCCCTGCTTGCTCTGCTACTCAGGCAAATAGGCTGGCAGCAAACCCTTGAAACGTTGGGGAAAGCGAGGTTCTCCTACCTGGCAGCAGCTTTGGCGCTTTACCTGGTGGGCATCGTCGTCAGAGCCTACCGCTGGCAAATCCTGCTCAACGCGCTGGGGATGGACACCCCACTAGCGAGGCTGACAGTGCTTTACTTTGTGGGGACGTTCTTCAGCAGCTTCCTGCCCACCGGCATCGGAGGGGACGTGGTGCGGGTTTACGAGCTCTCCAGGCAGAGCAAGCGACCCATCGAGTCCGTCGGCACGGTGCTGCTGGACCGGGTGACGGGCCTCCTGATGCTCTTCCTGATCGCTTTGATGGCCCTTGCGTTCAGCTACCAGTTGATCGCACCCAACGTATCCGCGGCGATTTTGCTCCTCTGCCTGGGGAGTTGGGCCGGGCTGGGATTGATGTTGCGGCGGGATTGGCTGGAGAGGTGGGGCCTGCTGAGGATCATGGCCAAGATCAAACAGATCAGAGAGCTCTATGAATCAATAACCGCTTGCGGCCTCAAGGCCATCGGCGGCGCGCTGGCCATCTCCCTTGTCTTCAATGTTTTGCTCATCGCCGTCAACTACCTGATTGCCCTCTCCCTGAGAGTGGAGATTCCTCTCTGGTATTTCCTGTTATTCATTCCACTCATCTCCTTTCTGTTAATCCTACCCATTTCGCTAAGCGGATTGGGCGTGCGGGAGGGGGGATACGTCTACCTGTTCGCCCAGGCCGGCGTCTCCGCCCCCCTGGCTCTGGCCATGTCCCTCCTGTTCTACGTCCTGAACGTGGCCAGCGGTTTGATCGGCGGGGTGCTGTATGCGTTCGAGGGGGTACGGGGATATGTGGAGGATAGAGGATGAAAGAGCAGAAACAACCGCTACGCATCATCAACAGCGTGGCTCCCATCCGCATCTGTGACAACGGGGGCTGGACCGATACCTGGTTCGCCGAGCACGGCAAGGTCTTCAACATCGGCGTCTATCCCTACGCCGAAGTGCAGATCGAGGTCTACCCTTGCCGTGACCAGGAAGAGCGCATCACCATCTACGCCGAGAATTATGGCGAGCAGTATGTGCGGCATCTCGAAAGCCCAGGCTGGGACCGCCATCCGCTGCTGGAGGCGGCCATCGAGCGCATGGGCGTGCCCGACGACGTCGCCATTCAGGTTAGCATTTACTCCGAAGCCCCTGCCGGCGCTTCCACCGGCACGTCGGCCTCCGTCACCGTGGCCCTCGTTGGTGCGCTGGATTGCCTCACCCCTGGACGCCTGACCCCCCACGAGGTGGCCTACGTGGCCCAATCCATCGAAACGGAGATGCTCAAACAACAGTGCGGCATTCAGGACCAACTGTGTGCCGCCTATGGAGGCATCAACTTTATTGAGATGTTTCAATATCCGTACGCTACGGTGTCCCAGATTCGTGTGCCAGATTCCATCTGGTGGGAGCTAGAGCGGCGGTTGGCGCTGATCTATCTGGGCAAATCCCATCGCTCGTCGGAGATCCACGAGAAGGTGATTCGCCGCCTGGAGGACGCCGGGCCAACGGCCAGGCAACTCGAAGCGCTGCGGGCCACCGCCGAGCCTTCACGTGATGCCCTGTACGCGGGCGATTTCCCCGCTCTGGGGCGGGCCATGATCCAGAACACCGAGGCGCAGCGCGACCTGCACCCCGATCTGGTCAGTCCCGAGGCCCAGCGGGTCATCGTCATCGCCCAGGCTCACGGCGCGTTGGGCTGGAAAGTGAACGGTGCGGGCGGGGCAGGCGGCTCGCTGACCATCCTGGGTGGGCCTCTGTCCCACGTCAAGCGAGCCATGATCCGCGAAATCGAACAGGAAAGCCCGCTTTTCAAGAATATCCCCATCTACCTCAGTCGCTTCGGTTTGCGCGTCTGGGAGGTAGGGGCGGGTCTTGCACCCGCCCAGGGCGACCGCAAGGGATCGCCCCTACAGCTTTTCGCGGAATAGGTTCAAACACAAGCAGGAGGTGCAAAATGAAAAGGACAAATCTTTGGAAGGTTGCTCTGGCCGTCCTAAGCCTTTGGCTCATGTTGGTTGCCACTTCCCTTTCCGGGCCACCCCTTCAACCAGCGGGTGCCCAGGATGGTGTGACGTTGGAACTGGTGGGTCAACTCAGGGGGTCAACCTACGCCGTCCACGTGGTGGGGAACTACGCCTACATCGGCGAGGGGCCGAGGCTGGTCATCGTGGACATCTCCGACCCGGCTAACCCCACCGAGGTGGGCCGCACCGACGTGCTCCCCAGCGTTGTGGAGGATGTTCACGTGATGGATGACTACGCCTATGTCGCCGCTGCTTTGCACGGTCTTCGTGTGATCTCAGTTGTCGACAAGGCGAGTCCTACGGAGGTAGGCTTCTTCGACACGCCAGGCTGTGCATATGGCGTTCACGTCGTAGGTGACTACGCCTACGTCGCCGATGCATGGGCTGGTCTTCAGGTCATCTCGGTTGCGGACAAGGCCAACCCCGCTGAGGTGGGCTTTATTGACACACCTGGCTCGGCAAGGGCTGTCCACGTGGTAGGGAACTACGCCTATGTCGCCGACTATGGTGATGGCCTTCGCGTCATCTCGGTGGCGGACAAGGCCAACCCCACCGAGGTAGGTTTCTTCGACACGCCCGGCTATGCATACGGCGTTCACGTGGTGGGGGACTATGCCTATATCGCCGATGAAGCCGAGGGCCTGCGCGTCATCTCGGTGGCTGACAAGGCCAACCCCAGCGAGGTAGGCTTCTTCGACACTTCTAGGGCATTTGGCGTTCACGTGGTGGGGGACTATGCCTACGTCGCCGATGTGTATGATGGCCTTTGGGTTATCTCGGTGGCCGACAAGGCGAATCCTACCGAGATAGGCCGCCTCGATACACCTGGCCAGGCACATGATATTCACCTCGTGGTGGACTACGCTTACGTCGCCGCTGCGTGGACTGGGCTTCGGGTCATCTCTGTTACTGACAAGGCCAATCCTGCCGAGGTAGGCTTCTTCGACACGGCTGGCTATGCATACGGTGTTCACGTCGTGGGGGACTATGCCTACGTCGCCGAGCTCGGGGATGGCCTTCGAGTCATCTCGGTTGCTGACAAGGCCAACCCCACCGAGGCGGGCTTCTTCGACACGCCCGGCGAGGCAAGGGACGTTCACGTCGTGGAGGACTACGCCTATGTCGCTGATTACGACGGTGGCCTTCGTGTCATCTCCGTTGCCGATAAGGCCAACCCTACCGAGGTGGGCTTCTTCGACACCGCTGGCTATGCAGAGGGCGTTCACGTGGTAGGGGACTATGCCTACGTCGCCGACTATGGAGAGGGCCTGCGGGTTGTCTCGGTTGCGGACAAAGCGAACCCCAGCGAGGTCGGTTTCCTGTACACGCCCGGCTATGCATACGACGTTTACGTGGTGGGAGACTATGCCTACATCGCTGACTGGGAGAGCGGTCTGCGCGTCATCTCAGTTGCCGACAAGGCCAACCCCACCGAGGTGGGGTTTCTCGACACGGCGGGCCGTGCTCAGCACGTCTACGTCGTGGGGGACTATGCCTACGTTTGCGATATGTCCAGCCTTCGGGTCATCTCCGTCGCCGACAAGGCCAACCCCGCCGAGGTGGGCTTCTTCCGGACAGGCCTGCCCTGTGACGTCCAGGTGGTGGAGAACCACGCCTACGTCGCCGACGATTGGGTGGGACTTCTTGTCCTCTCGGTTGCCGACAAGACGAATCCAACCAGGTTGGCCTCTTTCGACACCGCAGGCCGGGCAGAAAGCGTTCACGTCGTGGGGGACTACGCCTACGTCGCCGATGGGGCTGGTGGACTGTTCATCCTGCGCATCGCTGAAGAGCCCACGGCTACGCCCACCTCTACATCAACCTCTACCGCCACGCCAAGCTCAACACCGACTAACACACCAACGCCTACAAACACGCTGACTCCAACGCTGACCAACACATCAACGGCGACACTTACGCCTACTGCGACCAGCACTGCCGCGCCCACAGCCACGCCTACACCCACGACGACGCCTGCCTACCGCATCTACTTGCCCTTGGTGCTCAAGAACTTCACGCCATAGGCTGCGAAATCAATACCACGAGGTGCAAATAGATGGATCTGTCCGTTGTCATCCCCCTCTACAACGAGGAGGAGAATCTGGTACCGCTCTATGAGCAATTGAAGGCAGCCCTGGAGGGGACAGGACGAGAGTACGAGATCATCATCGTAGACGATGGGAGCACCGACGGGAGCTTCGAGGTCCTCAAGAGGCTTCACCAGGATGATGGCCATCTCAAGGTGATCCGCTTCCGCCGCAACTTCGGACAGACGGCGGCCTTCGCCGCTGGCTTCGACTGCTCGCAGGGCCAGGTGGTGATCACCATGGACGCCGACCTCCAGAACGATCCCGCCGACATCCCCCTGCTCCTGGAGAAGATCGAGGAGGGGCACGACGTGGTCAGCGGCTGGCGGCTGCCCCGCCAGGACCCCTTCCTGACCCGCCGCCTCCCTTCGATGCTCGCTAACTGGCTCATCTCCCAGGTCACGGGGGTGCACCTGCACGACTACGGCTGCTCGCTGAAGGCCTATCGCCGCGAGGTGGTGAAGAACGTGCAACTCTACGGCGAATTGCACCGCTTTATTCCCGCCATCGCCAACTGGATGGGGGTCTCCGTGGCCGAAGTACCCGTGCGCCACTACCCCCGGCGCTTCGGCAGGTCCAAGTACGGCCTCTCCCGCGCTTCCAGGGTGCTGCTGGACCTGCTGACGGTGCGTTTCCTGCTGAGCTATTCCACCAGGCCGATCCACATCTTCGGTGGGGTGGGGCTGATCAGCTTCGTGGTGGGTATCGGCCTGGGCGGATATCTGTCCTTCGTCAAGTTCGCCCTGGGCCAGGAGATTGCCGACCGGCCGCTGCTCCTGCTGGCGATACTGCTGATGGTGCTGGGCGTGCAGTTGATCAGCATCGGTCTCCTGGGAGCACTGGTAGTGCGCACTTACTACGAGGCACTGGGCAAGCCTATCTACGTAGTGAGGGAAGTGTTGGATGAGTGAGGAATGATCAAAATCCAAAGCTCAAAATCCAAAGCTCAAAATTGGAAGGTTGCAGGCTGGAAGGTGTTGCCCTACTTACTGGTTCTGGTGGCCTTCGCCGTGCGGCTCTATCGGATTGACTATCAGAGCCTCTGGCGGGACGAGGGGGTCAGCCTGTACCTGGCGGCGTCGAGCATCCCCGCCATCCTGGCCAACCGGGCCGGCGACGTGCACCCGCCGCTCTATTTCATCCTGCTGCACTTCTGGACCAAGCTGGCGGGCTTCAGCGAGCTGAGCGCCCGCTTCTTCTCGCTGTTCTTCGGCGCGTTGCTGGTACCCTCGCTGTACTCCGTGGTGCGCAAGATATTCGGCACGAAGACCGCCCTGGCCACGACGGCCATCGCTGCTCTCAGCCCGCTGTACGTCGTCTACTCTCAGGAAGTGCGCACCTATGCCCTGTTACCCCTGTGCTATCTGTTGATCATTTACAGGCTGTATCGTCTGGCGCGAGGGGAGGAGCTGGCCTGGAGGCATTGGCTCGAACTGGCAGCCGTAGAGGTGCTGTGTCTGCACCTCCACTACTTCTCCATCTTCGCGGTGGCCTACATGAACCTGTTCATAGCAGCGCTGTGGCTGAGGCGTAGGGAAATCAACCTGCGTGGTTGGCTTTCCAGCCAGGCTCTGGCAGCCCTGGCTTGCCTGCCCTGGGCCTGGATGGTCATCAGAAGCTGGGCGACTGAAAGCCCGCCCCAGCCTACCCTCGCTGGGTCTGCCCTGAGAATGGCCTTTCTCCAGCAAGCCAATTTCGTCTGGCACTTTTCCATCGGGGGCAAGCACCTGTGGGGACACCGCCTTTTCGCCCCCCTTTCATCTCTGCTGGCGGTGGCCTTCATCGTGGCCCTGTCGCTTTCTATCGGAACTGACGCTCGGCGACGCCAGACTCTGGTCACCCTCGCCCACCTCATCGTCCCGCTGATCATGGTCTTCGTCCTTTGGTGGTGGAAGCCGCTGCTCTCCCCCAACTACGTCATCATGTTCACCGTGCCCTTCTTCATCCTGGTGGGCCACGCCATCGCGGTCTCTATCGAGGCCAGGGGACTAACCAGGCTGGCTGGCCTGTTCCTGGCCTTGACCCTGGCGGCGACCTTCGCCCTCGGACTGAAGATCGCCTTCTTCGACCCCACCCTTTTCAAGGACGATGCGCGCGGGCTGGTGGAATACCTGGAGCCCCTGGTCAATGCCGACGACGTCATCATCGTCCATCCGATTGACTATTCCGTGGAATACTACTACAATGGGGATGCGGCCATCGCCATGATAGACCCGGATGACGCGCAATTGCTGGCCTCGCTGGAGGAAGTGTTAGAAGGGAAGAGAAGAGCCTTCCTCGCCTGGCCCTTCGGCACGCCGCTGGATCTGCCCGGCCTGTTGCCTTTCCTCCTGGAGATGAGCGGGAGATTCGCAGGCGGGGAGCTGTTCAAGGGCTATAACCTGAGGATTTACGAGCCGGAGCGAGCCATACTTCTTCCGGAGATTGATCTAATTTCAGCCGATTTGGGAGACGTGCGTCTGACGGGGGCTTTCTATCAAAACGAGGTCGCAGCCGACGACGCCATCTGCCTGGCCCTGCGTTGGCAGTTGACACAGGCCACCGAAAGGGCCTACAAAGTGGTGGTGATCCTGTGGGACGAGGCGGGGCACCGCCTCTCAGGCGCCGGCGTGCTGCTTACGAATCGAACGTGGGGCCTTTCAACCGAGCGCTGGATTCCAGGAGAGGAGCACGTCAACTACTACATCGTGCCGGTGCCCCTGGGCACGCCACCCCTGTCCTACCGCCTCACCGCCGGCGTCTACGACGCCGACACCATGGAGAGGCTGCCGTTCCTGGATGAGGCAGGCAAGCCGATGGGCGAAGATTTCTCCCTGGGCCAGGTCGCACTGACCAAGGCACACGGCTTCGAGCGCGATCCATACGGCACCCGCCGCCATCTCTCCCTCCAGACCCTGGACCAGCCTGAGATCGCCGACGGCCTGGCCCTGGAAGGGTTCACCATAAGCAAGGAGAAGGCGCGGCCCCAGGAGGTGGTCAGCGTCGTGCTGCGGTGGCGAGCCCTGCGGGATGGCCTCCCCCGCTACGTTCCCCGCCTGCGCCTCCGCCAGGGTGACGCCATCTGGGCCGAGGTGGGAAGCACCCTGTTCGAGGAACGATACCCGACCACCGAGTGGTCGCAGGGGGAGGTAGTCTTCGAGCAGCGAGATTTCGCCTATCCGCCCAGGGTCGGCCAGGCTATGCTGGAGCTGGAGGTGGCGGGCCGGGCCGTCGCCCTGGGAGAGATGAAGCTGGACACGTCCGGGCTTGCGTTCGAGGTCCCGCCCATGCAGCACCAGGTGGGGGTGCGCTTCGGTGGCTTCGCCGAGCTGTTGGGCTACGACCTCGACCGGACAGAGGCCACCACCGACCAGAAGGTGAAGTTGACCCTCTACTGGCGGGCCATCAACGAGGAACCTCTCACCACCAGCTTCACCGTCTTCACCCATTTGTTGAGCCAGGACGGGAGGCTCATCGGCCAGCACGATGGGATACCGGCGGGAGGGAAGCGGCCTACCACAAGCTGGGTGTCCGGCGAGGTCATCGCCGATGGGCACGACATGGAGTTCAGCGACCTGGGGTATCGAGGAAAGGCCCTCATCGAAGTGGGGCTGTATGAATCCCTCACCGTTGAGCGGGTTCTGGCCGAGGACAGGCGCGACCACATCATCCTCCCCACCGAGGTCACGGTAAAATGATCGAAATCCAAAGTTCAAAACCCAAAGCTCAAAGTTTGAAGTTGCTTGCGGTTTTGGTTCTTTTCACCTTGGCTCTGCTGCCGCGAATGTTGAATCTGGATGCTTTCATCACCTGGGACGAGCCGATGTGGACCTACTGCTCCATCAAATTCCTGGCAGCGTGGCAAAGAATGGATTTGGCAGAGACCTTCCAGATGGGGCACCCTGGGGTGATCACCATGTGGTCTGGGGCAACAACCATATCCATCCAGCGCTTGCTGGGCTCTGCGTCGGCCACCGATTTGGCTTGGCTGAGCAGCCTGGCAACCCTGGATTCGTGGCACCAAGAGGCCCTGCACAAGCTGGCTCCTTTTCTTCCAGCAGCCAAACTGCCGCTGGTCGTGCTCCACGCGGCCTGCATGGTGGGCATCTACCTCCTCGCCAGGCGGCTTTTCGACGCCAGGATGGCTCTCCTCGCCGTCCTCCTGTTGGCCCTGGATCCCTTTCACCTCGCCCTCTCCCGGGTCCTGCACATTGACGCCCTGGCCTCGAACTTCATGCTCCTTTCGGTATTGAGTTTGCTGGTTCACCTACGCCACTGCCAATTTTCGATTGCCGATTGCCGATTTTCGATTCAAAGAATCGGCAATCGAAAATCGAAAACCGGAAATCCTCTGCCTATCGCAGGATGTTTTTACTTGCTACTATCCGGTGCGTTCGCTGGCCTGGCTTTTCTCAGCAAGTCCTACGCCCTTTTCCTCGCCCCTTTTGCCGCCCTTTTGCTGGCCGTGACCTATCTGGCCAAGGAGCGGGATCTTCGCCGGGCGATTCCCCCGCTGCTTGGCTCCTATGTCACCTGGTGCCTCGTTGCCTTCTTCACCTTTTTCCTCCTCTGGCCGGCCATGTGGGTTGATCCCCTGGGCACTGTCCGAGGTGTGTTGGACACAGCCTTCGGTTACGCCGTCACCCCGTACGAGACATCAAGATTCTTCATGGGAAAGGCCGTCGAAGACCCAGGGCCCTGGTTTTACCCGGTCGCCGTGGCGTTTCGCACCACGCCCCTGGTGGTACTGGGTTTGGCGGCGGCAATTCCCTTGCTCTTCAGTAGCGTGAAACGTGAAGACGTGAAACGTGAAGACGTGAAACGTGAAACCAATCTGGTGGCTATACTTGCTTATGCCTGCCTTTTCACTATACTTATGACCCTGGGGGCGAAGAAGTTCGACCGCTACATGCTGCCCACAATTCTCGCCCTGGACATCGTGGCCGCCTGGGGCCTGGTGGAGCTGGGGAACAAGCTCAAAGCTCAAGCGTCAAACGTAAAACGTAAAACGTCAACCTCTAAACTTCGAGCCTGGAGTTTGGAGTTTGGAGTTTGGATTCTGCTGTTTTTGCTCCAGACTGGACACGTCCTCTCTTATCACCCTTACTACCTGGCATACTATAACCCTCTCCTGGGTGGAACAGCGGGGGCCGTCCAGGTTCTGCCCGTGGGCTGGGGTGAGGGGATGGATCTGGCGGCCAAATACCTGAACCAAAAGGAGGACACGGCAAACCTTCGCGTCGCCACCTGGGGCATCCCAGGTTTCGCCCCTTTGTTCAAAGGCCAGACCGAGTCGCTGACGGAGCACAACCTGGCCACCGCCGACTACGCCGTCCTCTACGTCAGCGACGTGCAACAAGACTCGCCCGGCACGGCTGACCTCTATGGTCAACAACAACCGGAGCACGTGGTCAAGATTCACGGCGTAGATTATGCCTGGATCTATCCCAATACGCACTACCAGGAGTTGATTGCCTATCTGGAAAGCCGGGCTCAGCCAGACGACATCGTCCTGCTCGACGCCAGCTCGCCCTTCGTCAAGTGCTATCAGGGGTCGTTGGTTTATTACGTCATCTCCGATAGCCAGCGCTGGACTGACATGACCGACAAGCTAGCAGAGTCCGCCGCACCTCGGCGCGTGTGGTACGTCGCCTACCCGGGGAGCAACGTGGGGGACTGGATCAGTTACCAACTGAATACCCACGCCCTCCTCATTGATCAAGAGGCCCTTCCCCACGCTACGATTACTCACTACCTCCTGACTTCTCCCGTTGCTCTGGAATCGAGTCCCATCGAGGTGCAGTCAGATGTCAACTTCGGCAACCGCCTGCGGCTGACCGGCTATGGCTTCACCGAGGAGGTGGTCGAGTACCGAAAACAGTTGGGGATCACCCTTCGGTGGCAGACCATAGCCGAGATGCAAGAGGGTTATGCCCTCTCCCTCCGCCTGGTGGACGAGCAGGGACACCTCTGGAGCCAATGGGATGAGTGGTTAGAGAACGACACCTCCCTGCTCACCTATGCCTGGAAAGTGGGCGAGGTTAACGAGGGGTACCATGCCCTCTCCCTCGCCGCCGGCACCCCACCGGGGCGCTATCAGGTGAAGATGGTTGTCTACAGCACGCACACGCTACGACGCCTGAGCATCCTGGACGATAGGGACGCGCCAGCGGGTACGGAGTACACCCTGGGGATGGTCTCTGTAGTCAGCCCCGCCGTGCCCCCAACTATCGAGGAACTGGCCATCCCCCACCCCCTGCATCACGACTTCGACGGCCAGGTGGAGCTCCTGGGCTACGACCTGTCGTCCACCGAAGTGCGAGCGGGCGAAGTCGTGCGAGTCATCCTCTTCTGGCGAGCGCTGCGCTCCATGGACAGCGACTACCACCTTCACCTCCAGGGACGAGATAGCGAGGGACACGTCTGGGCTGAGGGAAAGCTTCCATTGGCTAACGAAGGATACCCAACCAGTCGCTGGAACGAAGGCGAGGTCATTCGAGGCCAATACGATCTGGCAGTGGAGGCTACGGCTCCAATAAGTGAATTCCCCCTGCTGGCCAATTTGCTGGACGAAGCAACTGGCTTATCGGTGGAAAAGAAAGGCATTAGCCTGACGAGATTAACCGTTGTGGCTCCGGAGCGGCTTTTCGCCGTGCCAACCGAGATTCAATATCCTCTTCGAGCGAACCTGGCCGATAAGGTGGCTTTCCTGGGCTACGACCTCGATAAGACCACCGTTAAGCCCAACGGCACTTTGCACCTGACCCTCTACTGGCAAGCTCTGGCGAGAATGGAAACCAGCTACACCGTCTTCACCCACCTCCTCGACGCCCAGAGTCGCATCTGGGGGCAGCAAGATAACGTTCCCATGAAAGGCGCCCGCCCAACGACGAGCTGGCTTCCCGGCGAGGTGGTGATAGACGAATACCAAATCGTTGTAGACGCGGCCGCACCGGCCGGCGAGTACCAGATCGAGGTCGGCATGTATGACCTGGCGACCATGCTACGCCTTCCCGCCAATGACGAGCAAGGAAATCCCTTGCCTAGTGATCGCATACTGTTGGATAAGGTGCAAGTGGAATAAAGCTCAAAGTTCAAAATCCAAAGCTCAAATGATTGGAGATTTGAGACCTGTGACTTGGAACTTGAGACTTGAAATGATCAGACAACATTGGGTCATCGGCCTGATTCTGGCCACGTTTATCGCTTTGGGCGCCACCTACAGCCTGGTCACGCCCATCTTCGAAGCCTCGGACGAGCTGTGGCACTATCCCTTCGTCAAGCACCTGGCCGACGGCAACGGCCTGCCGGTGCAAGATGCCAGCGTTGATCAGCCGTGGCGACAGGAGGGCAGCCAGCCTCCCTTGTATTACGCCCTGGGTGCGCTGACCACTTTCTGGATTGACACCGACGATGCCTACGAGGGCCAGCCACCCCTACTATGGTACAACCCCCACGTGGACAACGGCGTCATCACCGCCGATGGCAACACCAACCTGGTCGTCCACTCCCAGCACGAGGCGTTCCCCTGGCAGGGGGCGGCCCTGGCCGTGCATATCATACGTTTCTTGTCGGTGCTGATGGGAGCGGCGACCGTAATTCTCACCTACCTGATCGCGTTGGAAATATTCCCTGGCCGCGAGGACCTGGCCCTCGGCGCGGCGGCGGTCAACGCCTTCACTCCCATGTTCCTGTTCATCAGCGGCGCGGTCAACAACGACAACCTGGTGGTGCCACTGTGTTCATTAGCCCTACTGATGATAGTCAGAATATCCAATATCCAATATCCAATATCCGATCGTTATTGGATATTGGATATTAGGTATTGGGTATTGGGGTTCACGCTTGGACTGGCAGCCCTGACCAAAAAGAGTGCGCTGGGGTTGTTCCCGCTGGCCCTGTTGGCCGTTGCCGTCCGCATCTGGCAACAACACGGTAACGCTCCACTCATCAAGCGTTTTGAGTTGGTCATTGGTCATTGGTCATTGGTCATTCTCCCGGCTTTAGCCGTCAGCGGCTGGTGGTACTGGCGCAACTGGCGTCTCTACGGCGACCCCTTGGGCTTGAACGTGTTCCTGGACATTCTGGGCCGGCGCCACCCTCCCGCCACCCTCCGCCAGTTGTGGGGGGAAAGAGAGGGCTTCGCCATGTCCTACTGGGGACTGTTCGGCGGGGTGAACGTGCCCATGGACGCCTGGGTCTACCGCCTGCTGAATCTTATGGCCGTAGTCGCTGCTCTGGGAGTGATCGTCTTCCTGATCCGCAAGTTGATTCGAGACCGCCTGCGACTGGAGACCTGGATAGGCGTGGCGATCCTGCTGGCCTGGCCAACCATCGTATTCGTATCCCTGATCCGCTGGGCGCTGCTGACCTGGTCCTCCCAGGGGCGGCTGGTCTTCTCCGCCATCTCGGCCCTCTCGGTCCTGCTCTTCCTGGGCCTGAGCCAGCTCGTGCCCCGCCGCTACACCAAAACCCTGGCCTGCCTGATAGCCGGCCTGATGTTCGCCATCGCCGCCATCACCCCCTTCCGCTACATCGCCCCAGCCTACGCCAAACCCCACCTACTCTCCGAAACCCAGATTCAGGCTATCCCCAACCGCCTGGATGTCTCCTTCGGCGGAGTGATGAAGCTGCTGGGCTACGCAATACCCAATACCCAATATCCCACCCCCCCTTTCATCTCCCCCGCAGGCGGGGGGGACAGAGGGGGGGTGAAACCCGGCGATTCGCTGCAGGTCACCCTCTACTGGCAATCCCTGGCCGAGGTAAACCAAGACTACAGCGTCTTCGTCCACCTGCTCGACGAAAACGAGCTCATCGTCACGCAGCGGGACATGTACCCAGGCCAGGGCCTCTATCCCACCAGCCTGTGGGCCGCGGGAGAGGCCATCGCCAACCGCTACGTCCTCGTGCTGCCAGAGACGGCCTTCACCCCCAACCAGGCTCAACTGGCCGTGGGCCTCTACGATTTCGCCACCGGCGAACGCCTGCCGGCCTGCGGCCCC
>VGOG01000091.1 GCA_016875995.1 Chloroflexota bacterium | reverse complement strand
TAATGTAGGCAGCCGCCCGAATGCCAAACTTCTTGCCTTCTAGGATTGGGGGAACTGCTACTGTTACCAGAAGCGGCTCAGGTGATTCTTGCTGCTCCTCTGTTTCTTCAGATAAATCGGCGCCGCAAGAAGGGCAAACCACGTCATCTTCAGAAACAATGGCCTTGCATTCTGAGCAGACAAGGGCGTCCAGATCTGCGCCACAATCAGGGCAGGTGGCGTCATTTTCGGAGACGGTTGCTCCGCAATCCAAGCAAGTGTAAGTAACGCTGCCCATAGTCATACCCTCTACACAATAGGGGCTGACCGCGCTTGCAGTTGAAGCTGCCTAGCTGTTGCCTAGAAAACGTCGCCCAATGAATGCAGCGTCTCAGGAGCTAGCAGCCGACTGGCCAAACACGAACCGGCGATAAGCCGCCGTGTCCGGCGGGCCAAAGCTGACGTGCAGCGCCGGCTCGTCCCCGAGGACCATGATCGTGGAGGCAAAGGTAAACAGGCCCAACCGGGTGTAGAGCTCGTCCGGGCCTTGCGAACCGCAGATGGGGTGCTCTGGCGAGTCCTGGGAGGTCAGGATCTCCTTGATCTGGTCCAGGCGCGTGCCCTGGGGAGGATGGGCCAGGCGGCGTTCCATGCTCTGGTAGCGGGCTGTGCTGTTGGGGAGGAATGGATTGTCTTCGGCCTTGTACCAGGCGTGGTAATCGTCGTTGACCAGGGGATGGTTGGTGTGCCAGACAACGCCGCGCCAGCCGGCCGGTGCGAACGGGACGACCTGGTTGGCCGAGCATTCCAGGTCAACGACCTGGGCCGGCCCGCCGACGATATAGTTCTGCCCAGAGGCGTGGCGGATGGTCTGCAAAAAGGTCACCGCCTCCTGCACGGTTCGCTGCTGCAAGACCCCCCGGACGATGCAGGCCACCGGCAGCCCGTCGCGGCAACCGCGCAGCGGCAGCAGGGCGTTGCCGCAGATGCCGACGGACTGGTTGTTCAGGCCATTGAAACCGATCAGCCCGGCCGTGCTCAGGACGAACGACTCGAGATCGGAAGCGGCGTGCTTGATGTGCAAGAGGACCTGGAAACCGTCCCGGAACGACTCGACGTCCACGTTTTGGGCCACGTAGGCTGGCTCGGCAGCGTGCGCGGGGAAGCCCAGGCTGCTGCAGTGCCCGGCAAAGAAGACGTCCTCGTTGCTCCACATCTCGTCCAGGAGCTGGAAGGCCAGTATCGTCTCCCAGGCCATGTCCGCCCCGGCGGCGATCCCCCGCATCTCGTCCAGCAGGTCGGGAGTCCAGCGCCGGATGGCCGGGACAAAGTCGGTCCCGCCGAGAAAGCGGGCGATGGCCTCGTCGGCGTCCATCTGATACATGTGGGACAGCTCGCCCTTCCACCGGCCGACCACCTCGTGGATCTGGCTGCGGAGGGTCTCGCCGTGGGCCAGGCCACGCTCGTACGGGGACCCCTGGAGGAGCAAGGGTGGGGCTATTTCCCAATGACGAGAGGCTGCGCGGCTTGTAGATGGCGCCATCATTTTCCTTCTTGCTGCCCAGGGCGCCGGTGCCCGAGCCCCGCGCGCAATGCCGCCGAATGAATGCGGCGGCTAATGAGCTAGAAGTCGGCTTTGGCCTTGTCTTGCCGTCAGTTTCAACTGATGGCACATCGCGCGCGTGCCGTTGTCGTGGTGTGCGTGTTTGCAGACGTTCGTTATCACGAAGCCAACTCAGCGGAAGAGTGATAATAGTATGATTCTTGCATACAACTCTCGCAAGTTGATGATTTGAGCGTTTCCCTTATTCAAGATTTTGATGATGGCAAGCAGTAAAGCAATCCATCCCGCGGTGTCCTCAGAGAAGAATAGATATTTGGAAAAATTGAATTGTTCAACTTTGTAGTTGTCTGGAAATATTGACCAGGAGATTCTCTCAGCCAACCAGAGTAGTGAATTCTCTGAGTAAAAATATTGCGGATCGCCACCGAACTCGATGAACAAAGCCCTTAGCTTCTCTAGGGTCTTGGTATATTGAATTCCAAATGCACTTTGTGGATACAATAGTCCTGGGTAGATTTCATGACCAGGCATAGACTGTATTAGCTCCGCAAACCGATCAAACAGTTGAAATCTAACGAGATTGGTCATAAATCTATAATTGTACTTGATACCTGGAATATCCGATGAATTTGTAACCTTCAATAGATTCCAGGGGGGTTCCTCCAGAGTTTGAACTTTATCTACCATCGTAGCCCTTGCGCCCGACCCAAAATATTCGATTCCACGTGGATACTTGGCTTCGCTTTGCGAAAATATTATGCCCATAAAATGCTCCATATAGCACCACATGCGATTACTGTATTCACCATCCATAATCACAATCGTGGAGCAATCCGATTGGATTGTGGCAATCTTGGGCAACATCCTCCTAAAGTATTCTTCGTCAGCAACGTTTCTTGGCGGTTGGGGCAAGCATGAAAAGTCTATCCAGTAAAATGCATCTGGATGATTTCTTGCGTGATCCTTGATCATTGCCAATTGTTTCCCTTCTGGATCAGGATGCTCATAAGAATACCACCGATGCGATACAAAGAATCTCTGACCTTGGGGGTCTTCTACTAGCTTGGCACGATTAAAGGATGGAAACGTTGACACGCTGTCTAACAGGGTCTTGGCGGGAATGAAGTAGACATCAATTGATTGATCAAAAAAGTGTGCAGTCTCCTGTTCCTTTCTGACCCTCTTCTTTTCTTCGCTGACATAGGAATCAATATCAAACGGAACGAAATTACTCTCCACTTTGAACAGGGTTTTGTTGAGAATTACCTTGTTGTCAACTTTCCTGTCCCCAATTTGGAATGTGACAATACATTCTCCTTTTAGATGCTCCTTGAGTTGATGGAAAAAATCCATATTTGGTTGTGGTCCAACGATTGTTGTTCGCCCTACTCTCTCGTTATTGATGAAGAATTGAATATCTTCAGAAGTCGTTGCCATTGAGTAATCCTCCTTGTCCTTTTGACTTCCTGAGCGAATCAGATGTTCCCGTATTGGTTGCTTCGGTATTCCTTTCGACCAACATCCGACCAAGTCAAATGTCTGCAAACTCACGATTCCCGACACAAAAGTGGCGGGAATCACAGCCAAATCGCCGTGTTTCCCGCAATAATTGTTGCGGGAATCCAGGAGAGGTCACCTCTCCAAGCAAAAAGCGACCGTCATCCGGGCGGGGAAGGCCCAGACAACCGTCGCTCAGGCACAGGCCAGTTGCCGGCAAGAACCATCTTCAGGTCACAGCACGCCAAGAGCCAGATCTGCATTCTCGCTCTCCTGTAGGCACTGCCACCCTGAATACCAACCGATTGCCAATTGCACGCGCCACCTAACGCTAACTGTATTATACCATAGACAAGACGTTTGTCAATATCCCAGAAGGCTGCCCTGCTTCCGATGCCCAAAGTGGCGCAAAGTCACCAGGCGTCAGGTCTTAGACAAACGGGGCTGAGACGCCGCACCAGGCGGGCTCAGCCCCCGTGGTTTTCTGGTGTAGGCCCAAATAGCGCTCCCAGGACTGCCCGCCTTCTGGCCGGGCCAGTAGTGCGTCCAGTTGGCCTGCCGGCGGGCAAAGGTCAGCTCGTTGTCCATAGTTATGCCTTCATCGTATTTCTCAAACAAACAACCGTCCCTCTTCCAACCGCTTCTCCCCCTTCTCCGTAGGTATTGGATAAACATAGCTCCCTTCTTCCCATCGCTGTTCGACGTCTATGATAAACCCATCGTTGCGCAGGTCATCCATAAGGCTCAACACCGTGTCTACACCACCGTGCAAACCTTCAAGCACGCCAAAATGCTCGCTGGCTACAATGAATTCTCGTCGCGCTTTCCTCCTCTTCTCATCCGTCTGGTACTTGGTGGCCATATAGTCATTCCCCAACACGATCTGGGCAAGCGTCCAGGCTCCATAGGGCGCCCGTCCCCTCAAATTGGCTAATCCCGCGTTCCAGGCCACTACCTTCAAGACCTTGTACTTGGTGTCATGGTAGCGCCCTGGATCGGTTAAATCCTCCCACATAGGCTCGTTGGCCCACGGGACAGTAAGGTTTACATCGCACAGTGAGCAGCAAGTGTTGGCCCGAGTGGGCGGCTTCTCGGCACCCAAATAGCGCAAAATCTCCTCCCGCAGGCACTCGCCCACACCCAGTGCCTCGGCATACCGTCGCATCGCTGCCAGGTTCGCCTTCATCTCCTCGCGTACCCGATGGACCTCACCGATGTCCAGGTTCAGCAGGGCCCTTGCCAACATCTTCGGCCCCGGTGCCAGAGTAAATGCCCGGGCAAATGCCCGGTAGATCAGATACCCCTGCAGGGCTAGTTGATACAGCACAGCGTCCAGCGCCGCTGGCTCAACCCCCTCTGCAAGGGCGCCTTCCACCACCCGCAGTTCGCCGCGTGCTACCGGGCCGATACCCTGCTTCGCCAATACCTGCTCCACGGCTTCGCCTACGGGCCCTGGAGCAATCTCCCTAGCCCGCGCCGCTACAACCTCCAAGGGGGCCAGTAACCGGGCGCTAGCCTTTAACGTCACATCTACGCCTCGGCGGATAAAGCTCATCTCTTCCAACAGATGCAGGTGGATGCCCAGTTCTCGGTCCTCGTCGAACCCCAGCTTGTCTGCCAACTCCCGAGGATCTGTGTAGATCTCAACCCATCCTGCCGCCTCACAGCGCCGCCTTATCCAATCGAGCACGTTCTCCACCTGCTCTGGCTCCGGCAGGCTCTTTGGGATGAAGTATTCCTCATGGATCCAGAGATCATCCTCGTGGTACAATAGTACACAGTAGCTTATCTTGCCGTCACGGCCAGCGCGTCCCGCCTCCTGGAAGTAGGACTCGATGTCACCTGGAATCTGGTAGTGAATCACATAGCGGATGTCTGACTTGTCAATTCCCATGCCAAAGGCTTTTGTGGCCACGATGATCTTAATCTGCCCCTCCAAAAACATGTCCTGCACATCCTTGCGGGCCTGGTCATCCATCTTGCCATGGTAGTAGCGAATGTCCAATCCCATGCCTTCCAGCCGGCGGGCCAGACGCTCCGCCTCTCGTGTGGTGTTCACGTATACAATAGCGCTCTCGTCGTTTCGGTCGGCCGTTCGCAAGATGCGCAAAAGGATGCGCAGCTTGTCCCGTTTGCTCCTCACCTGAAAGCCTGGGCTGGTATGGTTGTACACCACGAAACGCAACTCAGGACGGTTGGGGTTGCGGTCAATTTCCACGTACCCATCCCTTAGCGCCAGTCGCCGTGCGATGGATTCACGTACCCAAGGCGTAGCCGTCGCCGTCAGCGCCGCCACTGGTGGGCGCCGACCACGCACCTCGGCAATGGCGTCCACCAGCCGCGCAATGTACAGGAAGTCTGGCCGGAAGCTCTGTCCCCACATGTGCACGCAATGCGCCTCGTCCACGACTACCTGCACGATGTTCCTGGCCGCCCGCAGCCCTGCCATCAATTTGGGATCGCGCACTCTCTCAGGCGCGACGTAGACCAGCCGCGTCGAGCCCTCACGCATCCGCTGATAGACCCGCTCCTGCTCTTCAGCCGTCTGGGTGCTGTCTATCCGATCGGCCACTGCCAGCCCCCGGTCTAGCAACTTGTCCACCTGGTCTTTCATCAGGGCCTTCAGCGGCGAAAACACCAGCGTTGTTCCGTTCCGCAGCAACGCAGGCAGTTGGAATGTGAACGACTTCCCTGACCCAGTGGGCAGCACCACCAGGGCATCCTGGCCGGTTAGCAATGCCCTTACTACCGTTTCCTGCTCCGGTGGTCGCCAGCCATCAAACTGAAATAACTCGGTCAACCCCCGCCATACCTTGTCCCAGATCTCCTTCAGGCGTTGCAGGGGTGTGATGTCCGGCACCTGTAGTTCAGCCAGCAGCCGCTCCAGCTTCGTTAGCAACTCTTCTGGCACTTTGGCCAGAATGACCTTCATCCGTTCCAAGTCAATCTGCCATTCGGCCGGAGCCTTGGCCATATGCGCGGCGATAGCCTGGTAGACAGCCCGGCGAGACAACTGGGTCTCATCATCAAGTAGCCTGGGCGCTCTGCTGTCTCCTATAGCCTCATCCATCCCTGGCAATGCCGCAATCAGGTCCCGCTTGTACTCCCTGTTCCACACCCGCTTATCTAAGAGCAGTACTGCGCCAATGTCCTCCTCATCCCGGATCAGCCGACCGAATCCCTGCTTGAAGTCAATGAGCATCAGTGGCAAGATGTAGTCCACAAACTCATGGTCTCCCCGGCTACGAACCTCCGCCGCTCGAGCGCGGATCACTGGCTCACCCAGCATTGGAAACGGTAGTTTCTCCATGACCACGTAACACAGGTTGGGACCGGGGACATCCACCCCCTCCCAGAAACTCTTCAGTCCTAACAACACAGAGCCCGGTCGTGTCTTCAGTTCCTCCAGCAGAGCGCGCCGCCCTCCCGTCTCTCCCTGGCATCCCACCGGGATGCTGTTTTCCCCCAACGTTGGTTCCACAGCTTTGAATACATCCAGCATCCGCACCCGAGCGGTAAACAATCCTAGACCATTGCCTCCAGTGAAGTGGAAAAACCAACCCAACTCCTGACCCACCTCGTCCACGAAGTTCTGGATCTCACTGGGCCGTGCGTCCGATCGCATGTACCGGGCAATGGCGAACAGCGCCCGACTGTAGTCCAGCTCTGGCGGCAGAGCGATGGCATCCTCAGGTCGCACACGCGGTAGCAGCCCCAGCCGGTCGAGCACGAATCCAAACCCGGCTTCGCGGGTGGTCCGCAGCGTCGCCGATGTCAGCACCAGCGTACGCTTCCCAGCGTACAACTGTCCAGATAAATATGGCCCTACCCGCACCGGCGCTCGCTTCACCGCCCACCGATATGGCCCGGTGTACTCTTCCTCTTTATGGCCCTCCTCGACAGGGATGGCGCGCTCTACCTCTACCCAATGCACCTTGACAAGCCGGTCGTAGCCAACACGCAGCAAGCTCTCCAGGAGTTCCGCGTGTTTAACCAGCTTATCTCCCAGATAACGCAGTTCGTTCCGTGTCTCTTGCTGGAATGCCGACAGCGGGTGCGCTCCCAGCCAATCATACAGCCGCCGTACCATCTCTCCCGTCTCCCGCAGGGCATCAGTCAGACGCTCCCGGGCCTCCTGTACGGGTTTCCAACTCGTAGGATTAGCCCGCTGGGGATCCGCCTCAAGTGTCAGGTTAGCTCCATATCGCGGATCCAGCTGGGTCTGGTTAAGTTCTACATACCGCTTGAGTTGACCACCAAAGTCTTCTGTCAGCGTTGCCAGTACGTTTCGCTTGTATAGCGCCAGGGCAATAAGCTTCTGTCCCTCTGGCTCCCCGACTTTGTCCCGCACTCGGATGAGTACGCCCTGGCCAGACCGCCGATCCAGCAGCCGGTTGACTAGATACATGATGGTTTTCCAGGAGACCTCATCGGTGGCCGCATCCGTGGCTGCATCCTCCAGGTTGTGCGCCTCATCCACCACCACACGGGTAAATGGTAGGCCGCACTCCTCCCAGTCCTCTCGGGAAAGCAGCAGGGCATGGTTCATCACCACTACGTCAGCGTTTTCGGCCCGGGCATACGCTAGCCGGTGGAAACAGACACCGCAGGTCTCACAGCGGTCGCGAGAACATTCCCTGCGCTCTGAGCACAGACTATCCCGCAACTGCTCCAAGGCCGGGAACGTGTTGATGGCCCAGTAGCTGATCTCGTCCAGTAGCCCTTCCGTCGTCGCCGAGAGCCAGCAGAGCACGTAGAACCAGGCGAACCGCTCCTCGTCGTCCAGAGCGGCCAAGTCCGTCTGGGCGTATAGAGCTGCCACCCGTTCCAGACAGGCGTAATTGGCCATCCCTTTCAGCACCTGGGGCTGAAAGTCTACCTCCAGGCTGTTGCGCACCTTCTTCAGATCATCGGCCATCTGGTCCTGTAACAGCCGGGTGTAGGTCGAGACGACCATGGGTTCGTGCTGGCTTCGCGCCCACAATACGCCGGGCACAAGGTAGGCGAACGTCTTGCCAGTGCCCGTTGGGGCCTCGATGGCCATAAAGCAATCGCCTTTCAGCCCCCGGCACACAGCCTCGACCATCTCCAACTGGGACTCACGGCGCTTGAGGTCGCGTGCCTCAACCATCTCCTCGAATCGCTCTCGTACGGCCTGTGCAGTGAACTCGAACGCCAGACGGGAGAGTCGCTCCTCCGCTGCGGGCTTGACGTGCACGAGCCCTCTGACAATGGCGTCCCGGTCCTCCACAGATGGAGACACGTTCACGCCCAGGCTTGCTGCTACCTGAGGCATTAACCGACAAAACTCCCCGGCCAATTGTGGGTGCTCGAACATCCGTTGCCGAACAGCTTCCACCAGCCGGGGGATGATGGCTGCCAGTACCAGCACGTCCACCACGGCGTTGTGAAAACCCATCCACGAGAATGCCCCTACCCCCTGGTCGGCGGCCCATCGCTCAACCCAGTGCCCCCCATCCTGACCTTCGCCGACTCCTAACGCCTTACTGAACTCTTCCAGTCGGAACGAGTTCAAATCTGGTCGGGCCAGGCAGGCCAGCTCCATAGAATCGGCGATTGGATTCTCGATCTGCCATCCAATCTGCTCCGCCGCCTGTTTCAAAAACCCATGGTCAAAGCGAGCATTGTGAGCCACCAGGGGCAGGGCGCCTACCCAACGTTGAAACCGGCTTATGACCTTTTCTAGAGGATCAGCCTTCTGCAGGTTCTCCTCCCACTCCGGGTGACTGGTGAAACCCAGCTTCACCTTGAGACCATATGTGATTTCCTGGCCGTCCAGGTTGACATACTCGTCGAACACAGCCGGAAGTTCAGTGCCGTCTTCGGTCAGAATCGCCGTTGGCTGGCCGCCCACCATCCGTACTGCCGCCACTTGGATGATCCGGTCCCGCTCTTGTTTCACCCCTGTGGTTTCCAGGTCAAAGGCGATGAAAGTGTCCAAAGAGGGTAAACTGGCCAGGTATGGCCGCACAATCTTCTCCCGCTCCCGGGGTGCCGTCTGTCTACCAGCGGCCACGTCTTCAGCTTCCACCACCGCCCGCAGCCGCCACATGCCTCCTGCCAGGGCGATAAACAAATCCGGGTTACGCTGCAACGTCTCCCGAATCTCCGATGGTTGACAACGTAACCCGGTCTGTTCTAGGACAGCCCGCCGGCTCTCGCGCTCGGTGAGCCCAGCCGGATGGGCGTCCAATACCTTTTTGATGGCTTCCACCAACACTCTGTTGGTGGAGATACCCTGGGCTTCTCCAACTCTGTTCCTCATCTTCAGGGACTCCTTTGATAGACCTTATCTTGCGAATCTGATCGGTGGCGACTCAGAACTTCTTGCTCGCCTTGACCTTTACTCCGCCGAATCCCCGCTGCGCTAGCAGATCCCCCAGTTGGTTGTTGTAGCCCGTCAGCGCCCTGGCCACGGCATGTGCCACCGCGTGTGCTTGTCGCTTGGACCCGGATTTGCTTCCCTCTACACGCACGATTCCCTCCATCTGGGCCAGCAACTGCTTGACCTCGCCCATCTCCAGCAACCGAAGCAAAAAGCCCCGTGCCTTGCCCGGTGTTTTTCTGAAATACTCCAATATTGGCTCTCCGTTGACCATAAGCTCTCCAGAACCGGGCCGCAACACAGCTTGGGCGACAGCCAACTTGAGCCTTCCCCACCCAACCCATTGTTGAGACGGCCCATCTCCAACCGGGAGACCTTGCGACTCGGCTTCGGCCGTCACCAAACCCAGCATATCCAACCGGTCTACCACAGCCTGATCCATCACCTCTCCGGCCTGCAGGAAGACCTCCCATATCTCAGGGTGGTAGTAATCGCCTTTTGCTTTCCGTCTGATGAGTGCATCCCAAGCCATTCAGCTACCCCTTGCTTTGCAAGATTTCACTTCTCGTCATTTGACTTTTTTCGAAAGACTAGAATGTATTGATGGTTGATATTTGAAACGAACGCATACGGTATACCATAAGGGTACAGATTCTTGCTATCCTGAACTAGAATGGTGATCCCCTGCAAGGTGAAATCACACTCTTCGACGGCATCTGAAATATCAGAGTGGTATGCGATAAACTCCCCTCTATCCCTAAAATCCGATACGATGACGCACATGTACTTTCCGGTTCTAAGAACCCGATAACACTCCATAAAGACCTTCTGCAATTCTCGGAGGAATTGGGTGTAGGATCCTATATTCCCCAGATCCGCCTCCAGTTCGCTGTATCGGGTCTCCAGGCCTTTTTCAATCCGTTCCCGAATGACCTTATGGTCTGTATTTTTATGAAGTATCTTCCAGTATGGTGGACTGGTGACTATGAAGTCGAAGGATTCGTCATCGAATTCATGCATTATCTCCCGCGCGTCACCCTCAATCACCTGTTGGCGGTACTTCTCCTCAATAGTTATCCCCTGGAAAAGTGGTAGTTCACCCACCTTCACACGTTTTCTGGCTATCTCCGCCCATCTGGGGCCCAATTCGATGCCTACACCATATCTGTCTGTTGTCTTGCATGCCACCAGGGTTGATCCCACGCCTACAAATGGGTCTAGCACCCTCTGGCCTTGTTTGGTGAAAAACAAAATTAGCTTTTCTATATCAGATTCAGCGAAAGTTGCAGGATGCTGGCTTTTCAAATCGTCCCGGGCAGGTGGCTGGCTGTATATGACACTGGGCAGCAATTGCTCCAACACATTCTCAGCGCCTTCTTTGCCCCTTTTCTCGACAAGCCATTCAATGAATGCTTGCCACTTTTCATCCGCAAGTAAATCTGCAAACTCGCTGGTGGCTTCACTTTTCCAGACGCTCTTGGTACTGATCATCCACTCTTTGTTCGTTAGATCATTGAGGCGATTACGGGAGTCTACGCTCTCACCGGTTCTATAGTCGGCTTGAGCTTCCGAGCCCAAGCCGGTGTTGGAATCAATTACTAGTTGTTCTTCGATCTTTCCGTTGGTTTGCTGCTTGCCGGACATGCCAAGTTTCCTCCTTGGTAGCACAGGTGTGCGGCGCTACCGGTTCCAGATAGTTTCTTGTTCAGGATAATCTTCTGCAAAGGGACACCCCATCTTTAGACAAACCTGCCACCACGCATCGCAGTGAACCCCTCTCAATTGACTAGGTAACCTGCCCGAAGTTTCTTCTGGATGCACGGGTTTTGTCTGCCATATGCTCTTCTTGATTGGATGACAGAGGTCAGGGATGCGCTTGCCTATCTCTTTATTGATCCTGACAAGCTCCTGAAATGCTTGTTGCTTATAAGGCAAGTAGAACCCGACTTCTTCAAAAGCATCACAGAATACTTTAAGTTGGTGTTCCTTCGCCCAGCTTCCACTCGGAGCTCTGGCATGGGGATCGCGGATGTTGGGATGGCCCCATATTATGAAAGACACAGGAATGCCCAACTCCAGTTGAAAGAGTCGGCATATTTGCGGCGGCAAGAACCAGTCCGACTGTCTGATCTGGAAAAAGATAAACATGCGGCCATCGGTGTAGTACTGAGCACGCCTCACATAGCCTGCTGCATCAGCGAATCCTCTGGTGAATTCTATCTTGTGCTCTCTGGGCAAGTCAAACACGAAGTCGGGTACTATCAAGGACTCAGAGTTACCGATAAGGCTAGCCGCTATGCTGTAGAGCTCACAGTCCTGTGTCACAACGATATCGGCCACATTTGCAGTACGCTCGACTTGAATAGTATCCCTAAATCGGGTAGCCAGGCGATCTTCCAGCAAATCGATGCTATCGGCTATTGCCGATCTATCCAAACCAGCCACATCTGTTTCCAAAGTCGACCTCTGGAGACTTACTCTCAGTCCCTGGTGGGAAAATACACCTTTGGCGGTCGCAAGGCCAAGCATATACATGGCTTCAAGGTCAAGCTCTGCATAGCCCCTTGTTTGCCCAAATGAGATTCTATTCAGCCCCAAATTGTATGCGCACCAATCCACATCTGTCAGACTTCGGAATCCCAAGTACTTTTGTGCTTGCTTGCAGAAATCTCGATAAGCAACGTACGTGTCCACATTCCACTGCCAGTCAGCAGGCCATTCTAATCCCAGTACATGGAGAGCGTCAACCGATCGGCTGTTGTACAGAATATGCTCCTCGGGATACACCGCGTGCAAGATGCCAGAGACCACGTTTATCCCAAACCCATTAGGCTCCCGTATCACCTGCTCCATTCGCCGCTCAATTGGCCCCCCGCCGTACAGCAAAACTCGCAGTGTGTCCCGCACAACTTGCTCCATCTCCGTATTGGACTTCCCCAGCCGGGATCCAATGACACTGCTGTAGCTGCCCCATGTCTGATTCCCTTCGATCTCTAACTCGCCAGACTCGTAGGCCTCTTTGAGTTGCTCTGCGCTCATCGCTCCCAGCAGGGCCTCTGTTTCCTCCGAGTCGATACGGTGGCTATGCCCTTGATATTTTACCGAGCCAAGTTGCCATATTTGCCGATTGAACTCGTCTAGTGTCAGAGCCTCTAGCCTGTCTTTGGCTACTAACTCTCTTATCCTCTGGTGGGCCACCCCACGCAGGAACAGCACTTTCTCCCGGGCTGGGTCCTCCATGTATGCTTGGACTGCCGCCTGCAGCGCCGCTTTCCTTTGGTCATCTGCCCACAACGCAGCCCACAAGTCTCTCGCCGTATCGGTGACTTGTGCGCTTCGCGCGATCTCCTGCAGTGACCTGTCTTTATCAAACTGAGGGCCACGTTGCACCACTGTTGGCACCTGCACGCGCCTTCTCGGCCCGACAGACCGTACCCGCTCCCCTTTTTCTGGTCGGAACCAATACTTTCCGTTACCTACCGGTTCAAACGCCGACCGCCGCCATAACTCCCAGGGAATCGTCGCCGTCGATGTCACGAGCCGTCGATTATAATGAATCTCCTGGAACAACTCATCGGCTGTGACGTACAAAGGCTTCCGTCCCTTTGCCTCCCATCCCTCGCAACAAACCTCGTACATCAGGCCAAAATAACCTTGCCCCACCCGGTCCGCTTCAGCGAATAGGGCGGGCAGGTCTTCCCACGAGGCCGCTGCGATGAACACCTCATCCGAAACCTCGTAGCGACATGGTTCATCTGTCTCCTCATACTCTACTTTGGGGTGACCCTCCCCGTCCAGAATCGGCTGATCTGCCTCATCGGTCACCCAGAACACCCGTCGTACGCGGACTGTTCCCTGCTTTGTCGTTGTCTTGGTTCGGATATCGTATTCCCGCAGGTTGCCTCGATGAGAGATGACGAGCTTGGCCCCAGGGTAAATCCCATGCATGTAGAACGCCTGGTACATCTGGGGCGACCCCAAGATACGCCCACGCTCCCAATTAACCCAGGCTTGGAATGATTCTTCTTCTCCACCAAATCGGTGGTAGAACGTTACCGCATCTGCTCCCGCTGCTCGTGGTGGAAACACCCGCCGCATATCCTGCGTCAGTTGCAACCAATTGCCGTAGTAATGGCTTGTCCCCAGTGTGGTTGTTGCATTCAGCCTTCGGGTTCGCCGCCAAGCCTCCAAGTCTTCCTCCATGACCTTCTCTGGCTCTTTTGGTTCCTCTTCTTCATCTACCAGTTCCTCTTCTACATCTAGCACCACGCCTTCTGGTAGCATGATCACGTTCTCTTCCCGGGGCCCCACCAGCACCGGCCGCTCTTGCAACTCTTGCCATTCCTCTTCCAACACCCAGCCAGCGCCCAGCCGACGGGTCTCCCGGCACCGCTGCAGCGCCACATTTAAGGCGAACGCCTTCAGTAGATATGCATCACTACCGTTATTCTCCTGTTCCCATATCGCTTTCACCAACTCTTCCGTCGGCCGTGGGTGAATGATCCCATCTACCAACAACCCGTGGAGCAACGGCCAGACCTGAGCCAGTTCCTCATCCCTCACCTCTGGTAGAATCTCAGCCAGGCACCAGTGATCCCCTTGTGTGTCCTGAAACCAGACAAAGTGGCTATCCGTGCCCAGTGCCTCTTGAACCGCTGTCCGAATGGCCGGGCCGTGTTCTTCAATGATCCGGTGCACCTGATCATCGGTCACGGGCTGGCGATCCTCGGCTGGCGCTCCGGGGACTTCGGCGGCCACATATCGCTCCGTGCCATCGGGTAGGGCCAACGTCAGGATCTTGAACTTGCCCTGCTTCGGATTGCCCCCGGCACGCACCGCTTTCACCCTAGCCGATTGGTCCTTGAACCGGATGGTCTCCTTCTCAGCGTATCGTGCCCCCGGCGCGTACAGGCGCTCTCCCGGTTCAGCCTCCAACTGCGCCCGCACGGCAGCCCGCGCCAGCACATTCACGTGCATTGGCCGCCCTGATTCGCGGATCACCTGTGCCAGTGTCCCTACATACACGCTTTCAAGAGTCATTTTCTTCATACCCTTGCATTATCATTGGCACCCGTTCACGGTGTCCCAGATAGTGGGGGGTATCGGTCATAGTGCACCTGTGCAGGCAGAAACAGCCGCCCTCCTGCCTATTGCAGGAAGGCGGCTCTGGTGGTAGATGTCGGCCGGCCTTCCTGGGGGCGACAGAGAACCGGAGAGGTTTTCTCTACAAGGGATTATATCACCTTTTATGCCGCCTGGCAAGAGGAAGAGGGCCGGAGAGGCCAGGGCCAGACCCGTGGCCACAGAAACTCACAGAAGGACACAAAACCGGGGGCGGCGTGCCGGTTCAGGTAATTTTTCTGTGCATTTCTGTGTCTTTCGGTGGCTGCCTCCCCGCCGGCGCTCTGCGGCAACGCGTCTACTATCCCCGAAGCCGTGACCTGCATTCGGGCATTGCCAAAAATCAGGGAAGGTTGTATAATGCCTGCAGGAAAACTTCTGTGCTTGCTGTGTTCTCGCTTGAAACTAGCCCGAACAAGCTCGGGACTCCGCAGTCCTCAACGCTGAAAATCGCCCCCATGCTGCATGAAGAAGCCATCCTGCGCACCAAACTGCATCCGCCACGCCCGCCGCGCCATACCCTGGTGCGGCCGCGCGTGGACGCCCTGCTGCGCCAGGCCTTTGACCATCGCCTGACCATCGTGCAGGCCAGTACGGGCTACGGCAAATCTACGGCCCTGGCCAACCTGGCCGCCTGGAACGTGCCCCTCTTCTGGTACACCGCCAGCGAGGGTGACGCCGACCCGCAGC
>VGOG01000090.1 GCA_016875995.1 Chloroflexota bacterium | reverse complement strand
GCCAGCGCTCGGGTTGACGAAGAGCGTGGCACAGAGACCTACCAGTGGGCCATGCACATCAAGGGCCTGGAGTGCCCAGGGTATGACGCGCGCGGACTCAAAACCTTTGCCCTGGGGCTGGCGGTGGTCACGCGCGGCGCCTGCCACAACCGGACGGCGGCCTACGACCCCGACATCCAGGGAGAGGTAGACCGCTTCAGCGTTGACGAGACCCGAGGCAGATGGGCCAAGGATTCCGAAGAGTATGCCGCCGTCTACGACACGCTGCCGCTGTGCAAGTTCATCCGTCGCTGCTTCACCGGCAGGGCCGACCGGGCCGGCGCGTGGCCGGCCATCGCCCAGTTGATCAACACCACCACAGGCTGGGAGTTTGACTACGATGCTGTGGACCTGATCGGCGAGCGGGCGCACATGATCAAGAAGGCCTTCAACATTCGCGAGGGGTGGACCCGTGCGGACGACCACCTGCCCTATCGTTGGATGCATGACCCGATGAAAGAGGGTCCCTCGGCCGGGCACGTGGTGACCGAGGAGGAATTGGAGTACATGAAGGACCTGTACTACGAGGCCAAAGGCTGGACCAAGGACGGGCTAATCCCCAAACAGAAACTGATCGCCCTGGGCATGGATGACGTTGCCGAGGAGATCGGGGTATAGGAGAGACCAATGCCTGTATCAACTTCCAAGTACCGATACATCACGTGTGACCCAAGCAAGTGTGTGGGCTGTCAGTTGTGCGAGTACATCTGCTCATACACCAAGACGGGTGAGTTCAACACCTATCGCAGCCGTATCCGCACGGTGCGGGCAGAGGAGATCTTGATCACGTCGGTGGCTTGTCGCACGTGCGAGGACGCCCCCTGCGTCATCGCCTGTCCGCGCGACGCGCTGTCACAGGATCCGGTCACCGGCATCATCCGCATAGACGCCAATCGCTGCGACGGCTGTGCCTGGTGCATCGAGGCCTGCGACTTCGGCGCGATCTTGATCAACCCGGAGGCCAAACTGGCCGAAATCTGCGACCTGTGCGAAGATCAAGAAGACGGCCCGCAGTGCGTCAAGTGGTGTCCCAAGGAGGCACTCGAACTCACCACCCCCGACCGGCGCGCGCAACGGTCGCGTCGCAAACTGGCTGTCGAGGAGGTGCTAGGGCGATATAAAAGCTAGCCTAGCGTCATCGCCGGTCTTGTCTGGCCGGTCTCCGACAGAGCCAACAGGTACGGTCGGAGACCGGCCTCTTGACGAATTGGGCAGTTGAAGAGAGCAATGAGCCGTTCGGGATTTCAGAGTAAAGAATCAGGCGGCTTTTTGGAACGAGGAGCAATATGGCAGGAGACAACGGAAACGAGGATCTGCGCATCGGGGTTTACGTCTGCCACTGCGGGTCGAATATCGCCGGGGTGATTGACCCCGCCGTCCTGGTTGACTACGCAGCGACATTGCCCGGCGTGGTCCGCTCGATCAATACCCCTTATGCCTGCGCGGACAGTGGCCAGTCTCTCATCAAAGAGGACATCGAAAAGTACAAACTGAACCGGGTGGTGGTATCGGCCTGCTCGCCACGCATGCACGAGCCAACCTTTCGCGCTACCGTCGCCGAGGTGGGCCTCAATCCCTTCTTGATGGAGATGGCCAACATCCGCGAGCAATGCACCTGGGCCCATGGCCACGACCCCGAAGGCGCGCTGGAAAAGGCCAAGGACCTGACTGCGGCGGCCATCGCCAAGGCCAGTTTTCTCACCCCACTGGACATGATCAAGGTACCTGTCACCAAGCGGGCCCTGGTCATCGGCGGGGGCGTGGCCGGCATCAGCGCGGCGTTGGACCTGGGCGACCAGGGGATTGAGACCATCCTGGTGGAGAGGCAGCCGACCATCGGGGGGGTCATGGCGCAGCTCAACAAGACCTTCCCCACCATGGACTGTAGTATATGAATTCTGGCCCCCAAAATGGTTGACGCGGCGCGTCACCCCAGGGTGGATGTCAGAACGTATACCGAAGTCGAGCGAGTGGAAGGCTTCGTCGGCAATTTCAAAGTGCTGCTGCGCGAAAAGTCCAGGTACGTGTACGCAGACCGCTGCAACGGTTGCGGTGATTGTGCCAAAGTCTGCCCCATCGAAGTCCCCAACTATTTTGAGATGAACCTGGCTCCCCGCAGGGCAATTGACGTGCCGATGAGCCAGTCGGTGCCTCTCGTCTACAACGTTGACCTCGACGCCTGCATCCATTGCTACAAGTGCGTCGAGGCCTGCGGCAAGCTGGAGGCCATTGACTTTAGCCTGGAGGATAAGCTGGTCTGGGAGGACGTCGGCGCGATCGTCGTCGCCACCGGCTACAGTCACTTTGACCCCACTGTGATACCCGAATACGGCTACGGTCGCTACCCCAACGTGATCACAGCCATAGAAATGGAGCGGCTGAACAACTCGGCCGGCCCGACCGCCGGAAACCTGATTCGTCCCAGCGATGGGGCCAACCCCAGACGGCTGGCCATCATCAACTGCGTCGGCTCCCGCGACAAACGCTTCAACCCCTGGTGCTCCAACTTCTGCTGCATGTACGCCATCAAGAACGCTGTCCTCTTGAAGCAGGCCTACCCCGACATCGTCATCACCGTTTACTACATGGACATCCGCACTCCCTCCAAAGGCTACGAGGAGTTCTACGACCGGGCGCGCGAGATAGGCGTGCACTTTGTCCAGGGCCGCCCCAGCCTGATCACCGAGGATCCAGAGACGCGCAACCTGTACGTCCATTCGGAGGATGTGGCGCTGGGGCGCGTGATCGAGCGTGAGTACGACATGGTGATGCTCAACCAGGCGGCGGTCCCGCAGCCCGACGTTGATACGGTGAGTTCGGTGCTCAACATCAGCCAGAGTCCCGGTGGCTGGTTTATGGAATATCACCCCAAGTTGCGCCCGATTGATAGCCCCACCGACGGGGTTTCGCTGGCCGGCGCATGCCAGGGGGTCAAGGACATCCCGGCCAGCGTGGCTCAGGGATCGGCGGCGGCAGCACGGGCCGGGCGCGTGCTCCACGCACCAGAGTGGGAGATCGAACCGCTCGTGGCCGTGGTCTGGGAAGACCGCTGCATCAGCGCCAAGGGCAGGAAGTGCGGCGTTTGCGCTGAGGCCTGCCCCTATGGGGCCATCGAGTACGAGGTGGGCAAGGCGGCCCACGTGGTTACGGCCAAATGCCACGGCTGCGGCGGCTGCGTGGCCGAGTGCCCTCACAACGCCATCACCCAGATGCACTTTACCGACGCGCAGATCCTGGCCCAGATCCATGCTCTGTTGGCTGAAAGACCGGAGGAAAAGATCCTGGCCTTCCGCTGCCACTGGTGCTCCTACGGCGGCGCCGACCTGGCCGGGGTGAGCCACTTCGAGTACACCGCCAACGAGCGGGGCCTGCGCGTGATGTGCTCGGCCCGTATGGACGCTGACTTCATCTACGAGGCCCTTCGCCTGGGCGCGGGAGCGGTGCTTTTTTCCGGCTGTCACCCGCAGGACTGCCACTACATCACCGGGCAACCAGTCGGCGCAAAGCGTGCCGAGCGGCTGCTCACCACCTTTGAGAAGATGGGCATGACGCCCGGCCGCTTCCGCATCGAGTGGATTAGTGCCGCCGAGGGCGACAAGTACGCGCGGGTGCTCAACGAGATGCAGATGGTATTGGACTCGATTCCCAGAGAAAAGCTGCTGGAAGAAATAACGCAACTGCGTCCTGAGATGGAAAAGCGTGCGCGCCGGATGCGCGAGGTGCCGGGGGTCGAGGAAGCGTTAGCGTATGCGGACAGACTCAAAGCAGCCAGTACCGAAGGAGAGGTTGTAAGATGAGTCATAAGTTACCAGAAACCTTTGCCGACCAGGTCCGTGCCATCCCCGGCGGCGAGCACCTGGAGCTGTGCTATTCGTGCGGGACGTGCGTCAGCAAGTGCCTGATTCAGCAGAAACTCGAACCGGAGTACAATCCGCGCCGCCTGTTGCGCATGGTGATGATGGATATGCGCCAGGAGGCCTTTCGGAGCCCCACCACCTGGCTCTGTTCCGCCTGTGACCTGTGCTATCCGGCCTGCCCGCAACAGATCCACATCTCAGGCGTCATCGGCGCCATCAAACAGTTGGCGTTGGAAGCCGGGTACGAGTCCCCCCTGGAGACGGTCTCGGTGGATGAGGCGCTGTGCTCCGGCTGCGGCATCTGCGCCATGGCCTGCCCCTACGAAGCGCCTCACCTGATCGAAAAAGAGGTCGAGGGCGAGATGGATTGCTTCTCTGAGGTGGACGCCAACAAGTGCATGGGTTGCGGCATCTGTGTGGCAGCCTGCCCTTTGGGTGCCATCTCCCGCGAGGGGGTCAGCAATGAGGAAATCGTGAAGCAGATCAGGATCAGGAAACAGAAGAAAGGGGTGCCCCGTACGGTCGTCTTTGTATGCGACTGGTGTCTGCGGGCTGCCGACGACGTATCGCTATTGGAAAGCTACCCCGACAACGTGCGCGTCATTCACATTCCCTGCTCCGGTCGCATTGATCCCCAGATGGCCCTCCTGGCGTTGCGCTCCGGCATTGATGGCGTATTGGTATGTGGCTGCGCGCCGGGCGAGTGCCATTACAAGCGCGGCACATACGTCAGCAGTTGTAAGATCAACCTGCTGAACCGTATGTTCGGCCAGATGGGTGTGGGGGATGGCCGCGTGCGCTTCGTGCAGATTGGCACGCAGGACCGTGGGCGCATCCGCAGTGAAGTGGACGGGATGCTCGAGTATCTCATTGCCCGGAAGGGAGCACGGTAATGGCAGCATCAAACGCTAAACCCAAGCTGGCGCTCTATTGGGCGGCCAGTTGCGGTGGCTGCGAGATCACTGTCGCAGAGTTAGGTATGCGCCTGGTGGAAGTGGGCGATCTGGTGGACATCGTCTTTTGGCCTTGCATCATGGACTTCAAGTACAGCGACGTCGAAGCGCTGGCCGACGGGGAGGTTGACGTTTGTCTTTTCAACGGCGCGATCCGCAGCAGTGAGAACGAGCACATTGCCAAATTGCTGCGCCAAAAGTCGAAGGTGCTGGTCGCCTTCGGCTCGTGCGCCCACGAGGGCTGCATCCCCGGCCTGGCCAACTTCTACGACGCCGAATCCATTCTGGCGCGCGTCTACGACACGGCACCATCGCTCGACGGCACACGCGGCACCCGCCCCACCCCCTCGAACCAGGTGCCGGAGGGCGAGATTCGCATTCCGGTCTTCTACGATCGGGTCAGGACGCTGGCACAGACGGTTGACGTGGACTACTTCGTGCCTGGCTGCCCGCCGGTGGTGGACCAGGTCTGGGATGTGTTCCAGACCATCCTCACCGGTCAACTGCCCGAAAAAGGGGCCATCATCGGCGCCGATGCCAAGACTAACTGCGACGTCTGCCCGCGCCAAAAAGGCCAGGGTGGCATGCGTATCAAGGGATTCAAGCGTCCCCACGAAGTCGAACTCGACCCGCAGGCGTGCTTCCTGACCCAGGGCCTCATCTGCTGCGGCCCGGCAACCCGCGCCGGCTGTGGCTTGCCCTGTATCAAGGGGAACATGCCCTGTCGCGGTTGCTATGGTCCACCTGACGGCGTGGTAGATCAAGGGGCCAAGCTACTCAGTGCCATCGCCGCGCTCATTGATACCGATGAGCCAGAAGAGCTCCAGCATATCGTAGACACCATCGTTGACCCGGCTGGCACCTTCTACCGCTTTAGTCTCGTCGTCTCCATCTTGAGCGAGTTGAAATACCGGTAAGGATGACAACATGCAGAAAAAGATCAGCATAGATCCGATCACCCGTCTCGAAGGGCATGGCCGCATTGACCTGTTTCTGAACGAGGATGGGGAGCTGGAAAACGCCTACCTGGTCATCCCCGAGTTGCGAGGGTTTGAGAAGTTCTGTGAGGGTCGCCCCGTCGAGGAGATGCCGCACATCACGCAGCGCATCTGTGGCGTTTGCCCCATCGCCCACCACATGGCGGCGGCTAAGGCGGGCGACGCGGTCTACCGCGTGGAGATCCCTCCGGCGGCCAGGAAGCTGCGTGAACTCCTGTACTCGGCCTTCTTCGTCGCCGACCACGCCACCCACTTCTACGTGCTCGGTGGGCCGGACTTCGTCGTCGGTCCCGACGCGCCCAAAGCCGAGCGCAACATCTTGGGCGTTATCCGAAAGGTAGGCAAAGAGATCGGCGCCCGCGTCATGCAGCTTTTGCAGGATAATCACCAGATCGCCGACATCATCGCTGGGCGGTACATCCATTCGGTGAGCTGCATCATCGGTGGCGTCAGCAAGCCCATCACCGAAGAAGAACGAGAGCAGATCGTCGAACGCGTCCAGCGTTCGGTCGAGACTGCCAGGTTCTCGCTCAGTCTGTTTGACGACGTCGTGTTGAAGAACAAAGCATACGTTGACCTGATCCGGAGCGATATGTTCACCCACCGGACCTACTACATGGGCCTGGTTGATGAGGACAACAAGGTCAATTTTTACGACGGCAAGGTGCGCGTGGTAGGGCCTGACGGCAGGGAACTGGTCAAGTACGCTCCCGACGAGTACCTGGACGTGGTGGCCGAGCACATCGAGCCGTGGACCTATCTCAAGTTCCCCTACCTCAAGGCGGTGGGCTGGAAGGGGTTAGTTGATGGCCCGGAAAGCGGGGTCTATCGCGCCACACCGCTCAGTCGGCTCAATGCTGCCGACGGGATGGCAACGCCGTTGGCACAAGCCGAGTATGAGCACTTTTATGACACGCTGGGGGGCAAACCGGTCCACGCGACGTTGGCCACGCACTGGGCGCGGCTCATTGAATTACTCTACGCCGCCGAACGCGCGTTGGAGCTGGCCCAGGATGCGGAGATCACCAGCCCTGACGTGCGAGTGATTCCCACTGAAACGCCGGACGAGGGCGTAGGCATCGTCGAGGCGCCACGCGGCACGCTGACCCACCACTATATCACCGACGGGCGCGGCATCCTCAAGAAGGTTAATCTCATCGTTGGCACGACCAATAACTACGCTGCCATTAGTATGTCAGTCAAGAAGGCGGCGCAAGGGCTGGTACAACCTGGCAAGCCGGTGAGCGATGCCATCCTCAACACGATTGAGATGGCCTTTCGCGCCTACGATCCTTGTTTGGGGTGCGCCACCCACGCGCTGCCGGGGCAGATGCCGCTACTGGTGAGGGTCTACAACCACGAGCGTGAGTTGGTGCAGGAAATCCGTCGGGATTAGGAGGCTACAATGAGCACGCGAGGAATGACACAGAAGAGGGCCAACGAGCGCGAGATAGTGCTCGAACGGGCGATGGTGACCCGCCACTACGTCATGACCTGGGACCTCGATCGTTGCGTGGGATGCCAGATCGGGCCGCTGGTCTGCCCCAAGGAGGCCATCATTCACGTGGAGGGCGAGATCGTGGACGGGCGTCTGGCGAAGAAGTCTTCCGTGGACATTGACCCGGACAAGTGTGTCCTCTGTGGTATGTGCGAGGTAGTATGCCCCAAGAACGCCATCACGCTGACCATCAACGGCAAACGTGAGAACCCGGTACAGACCTGCGAGGCGTTCCCGCACCTGGTCGAATCCACCAAGTTTGACAAAGATGCGTTCGACTGGCGCCGGAAGGACTTCGTGATTGACAACTGCCCGACCAACGTCATCAGCTACAAAGAGGAGCAGGACACGCTGGTGGTGGATCAGGAGCACTGTATCCGCTGCCGCCAGTGTGAGATCGCCAGCGATGGCGCCTTCCAGGTGGTGCAGCCCTGGCAGGGCAGCGTCGAGTTGTACCGCGACAGGTGCGTCGAAGGCTGTCTGGCCTGCGCCGACATCTGCCCTACTCGCGCTCTGCACATTGACGAGGACGGCGAACTGGTGCTGGCCGACTATTACTGCATCAAGTGCGGCGCCTGTATGCAGGTCTGCCCGGTCAAGCCCGAGTACGAGGAATACGAGTTCACCTTCGAGTCGCAGGGCGTGACCAAAACCATAACCCGCAGGCGGATCACCAACATCGTCACATTGCCCATCTGGGTGGAGCGATGGCGCGTTCGCCACACGCCGGTTCAGAGCGCGGCGTGGATCGAAGCTCTGACTAAGATGGCCGACGACAAGGCAGGTGCAGTCGAGATTGATAGCAAACGGGCCCTCAAGCGGCGTGATCTCTTAAAGGCGCTGGTGGGGGGTAGAGCGTTGTTGAGGGAGGAATAGGAATTGGATTCAGAACGGGGGGCCTGGTCATCGGTATGCATCAAGTAGCGGGATTCGACAAAGAACTTCTGGAAATCTACGGGGAGTTGGATCGCGACCGCCTGATGACGCTGGTCGTGCGCTACGCCAGTGACCGGCTAGAAGCTGGCGGTTCTTCTATCTTCCTGCGCGACGACATCACCGACCGCTACGTCCTGCGCGGCACTACTGGCCTCCTGGAGGGCGCAGATATGCCCACCGAACGGGTGGAGTATGAGCCCGGCGAGGGATTGACCGGCTGGATCGCCAAACACGGCCGGCCGCTGCGCATCGTCAACGTCAAGGACAACGGGGAATTGCGAGGCATCGCCGAGGACCTGGTCTGGAGCAAGAAATACTCCGAGATCAGCGCCAAACCGGGCCAGGCTTACCTGGGGGTGCCCATTCTCTCCAGGGATGGAGCCACCGTGCTCGGTGTGTTGCGGGTCTCCGGGAAGACGGAGGGGGAACAGTTCGACGCCCAGGATGAAGCACTGCTGAGCCACGTTGCCGCCATGGTGAGCATCGCCATCGAGAATTCGCAACGCTACGAGCAGGAGAAGCGCCGTGCGCGCTACTTCCGGCTGCTGCTGGACATCAGCAGCGAGTTGGATCCACGACGTCCCATCGCCGAGATGCTGCAGGCCGTAACGGAGCGGGTCAGGCAGGGTTTTCGCACCGAGGGCTGCCAGCTTTACCTGCGGACCGAGGAGGACGTCCAGCGGGTAGTGCTGCGGGCTGCCAGCGGCCTCCCCGAAACGCTGATCGGCCAACTGACGTACATGGTAGGGGAGGGGCTGACGGGCCACGTCGTTCGCAGTGGCACGGCCGTTCAGATACGCGAGGTGGCCGGGTTGGAGGATTGGGACGATCCTCACATCGCACAGGTCGCCCCACATCTCCCCTCCGGCGTCTATCGCTCCTTCCTGGGTGTCCCCCTGCAGTTGGGCGACGAGGTCCTTGGCACCCTCGAGTTGATCAATAAGATTCCCAGTGCCCCTGGCCACCGCGATTGGTTCACCGACGACGATGAGGAATACCTGCGCTTGCTCTCCACGGCCATCGGCGGCGTGCTGGAGGGGGCTCGCTATCTCAAGACTCTGAGCGAGGTGGGCGTGACCGCGATGCGCATGCAGCGGGTCGCCTACTTCGGCACCCTGGCACAACGGATACGGCACGAGGCGGCAAACCCGCTGGCTGTGGCTCGCCTGGCGTTGGCCAACCTGCGTAGTGACCTCCAGGAGAAACCAGGTTTCTCTCAAAGACCTGGTTTTTTAAGGCGGCTGGATATTATCGAGGCCAACCTGAACGCGGTCAGCGGCAAATTGCTCGATCTGCTGAAATTCTCACAGCAAATCGGTTTTATCCGCACGACCACCAATTGGAACGACGTGGTGCGTGAGGTCCTCATCTGGCTGGCGGCGGAACGGCAACGGCGCAGGGTGGAAATGCGCGTAACCTACGAGGATCTGCCTACGCTGTTCATCGAGCCCAACGAAATGTTCGGCGTCCTGGTCACCATCCTGCGCCTGACGATGGAGTCGTGCGAGACACACGGGGGCCTCATCGAGGTGCACACCTCGCTATCCGCCGACGGCCAGCGTGTGCGCACGGAGATACACGCGCCGGAGGCTTCGCTGGCCGAGAAGATTTCGTCCATCCTCGAACCGGCGGCCGGTGTGCCTGAGGAGCTATTGCCTCTTCATTTTGAATGGGCGCTGGCCCAGGAGACAGTGGAGACCCAATACAGAGGCACCCTCACCTGGCAGGCTTGCGACGGGGAGGTTTGTTTCGTGCTTGAATTACCCGTGGGCGAATGGGCGAATGGGCGAATGGGCGAACCTTTCCAGGGGGGAGACAGAGGGGGGTTATGGAACAGAAAACAATCCTCGTAGTAGACGACGAGCCCTTCTTCCGCGAGGAAATCGTGGCCTTCCTCAACAATGCCACCTTTACGAAGCGAGGCTGGAGAGTGGAATCGGCAGCAGGTGGGGAGGAGGCGCTGGCTCGGCTGGAGCAAGCCTCCTATGACGTGATGTTGCTCGACATCAACATGCCGGGGCTGGACGGGATGGATGTGCTGCGCCTGATGCACGAGAAGCACCTGTTGGAGCGGACCTACGTCATTATGCTCAGCGCCTACGGCGTTTACGAGAACGTAGTCGCGGCCATGCGCGGAGGGGCAAAGGATTTCGTCAACAAGTCCGAGCCACTGGACCAATGGATCGTGCGCATCGAACGCGGCTTTGAGTGGCAGGAACTGCGCCGTCGCAAGCAGCAAGCCGAGGAGGAACTGCGGCTCCTGGCGCGTGAGGTGGGCCACGACATCGGTGGCGCAAGCTACTTCGTGCTCACCCAGCGAGTGCAGGCGCTGTCCACACGAGTGGCCGGGGATGCGGAGTGCGAGCGTTCCATCGAGGTCATCCAGCAGATATTGGCTCGTATCAAACGTCTGGCCGACGACCTGGGCCACGTGGCCGTGGCCCTGGATGGCAGCGAGACCTGGCGTTGGGAGCCCCTCGACCTCCATCGTATGCTGGAGCGGTTGGTGCAGGAGTTCAGTTATGGCCACCCTGACGTGACAGTCGCGAGAGAGTGGGACGAGGACATCCCGCCGGTACACGGCAGTCGTGCCCAGTTGGAACGAGCTTTCCACAACCTGCTGACCAATGCCGGACGGGCCATGTCTGACGGCGGGACACTCACCCTGCGCACGCGGCAGGAGGCCCCTCTCCCTTCCCAGGGGGGAGGCGGATGGGTCGCCGTTGACATCGAGGACACGGGGGTTGGCATTCCGCCGGATACGCAGGAGAAAATCTTCCGCATCGGATTCTCGGATTGGAGAAACGGTCAGAAGGGTAGCGGACTGGGGCTTTACGTCGCCCGCAGGAACATCGAAAACCACGGTGGTCACATCGAGGTAGCCAGTGCCGTAGGCGAAGGGACCACCGTAACTGTCCGCTTGCCGACTCAGCCTGAGCAATGATTCATTTATTCGGGAGGTGAAGTGCGATGTCGTCAACGATATTAGTGATGGACGATGATTTGCTGGTGCTCGAAAGTCTGGAGGACTATCTGATGCGGGCCGGATATACCGTCGTGACGGCCAGCAGTGCCCGCGAGGCGGTCGGGCAGGCGCGAGAGACCCCTTGTGACGTCGCCCTGCTGGACATGAAGATGCCTGAGATGGACGGGTTCCAGGTGGCGGCGATGCTGCGTCAGTTGCAGCCCGACTTGCGGGTGATCATGTTCACCGGCTACGCCTCGCTGGAGACCGAGGCGCGCGCTGCGCAGTTGGACTTCTACGAGTACCTGCCCAAGTCGAACTGGTACGATCTGCTGTTGCCGACCATCAAGCGCGTCCTGGCCGAGCCGGAGCCCCGCCTGCCTAAACAGCGCCCGGTTGACCTGGAGAAGGCTGCCGCCCAGTACACCGACGAGGGCAAATGGGAACTGTCCGCGATGGCGCTTGAGCAGGCGGCCCGCATCGCCGAGTTCACCCACGATTGGAAGAACGCAGCCACGCTATACAGCCAGGCCTTCGAGCACATGCAGCGCGCACGTGGCCTCTCTGTGGAGGCTCAGCGGCTTCGCGAACTGGCGGAGTGTGCGCAACACATCGCCGCCGAAGAGGCCACGGACTCCCCGTAAAGGGAGAGGGGGAGACAAGGAGACAAGGAGATTCTCCCCCTCTCCTTGTCTCCCCCTCTCCGTGTCTGGTCAAGGAGGAGATGGCTATGGATGTCCACCTGTACTTATCCATGATACCCGAAGCACTGATCGCTTCCATGCTGGCCCCCGAAGAGTTTGGGGTTTACTACGCAGTTGGGACGCAGAAGAAGGCGCGCGGACAAGCCATCTTCTTTGAAATCAGTCCGGACTTCAGACACAGCTTCTTTCGTATCGAGGAGGGCATCCGTCGTTGCGTGCCTCACGAGGATGGAAGCCCGAAACGCTCGATCTATATCTCTGTCTACCGTGCGTTGGAGCATATGTCCCTGGACGCTATCCAAAAACTCTATCTCGTGACTCAGGATGGGCGGGTACTGGGCCTGGACTCGAGTGAAGAGATCCCTGAAGAGACAGAAGGGCTGCACCTTTATCAGGAGATAGCCCCCGTGCACCCTCTGATAGTCAGCACCCTGGGCCCCCGTGAGTTTTATGATCTCATCGTCAAGACTCCGACCAGTCTTCTCTCTCTGCCGGCAATTTGCTTCGTAGAGCTGCGATTGGATGAATTGGCCATAGACCCTGAGCGTGGCGCTGTGCGCGATCTGCCCTATTCCAACATCGGCCATCTGCGTCAGTGTCTGATGGACCTGAGGACCAAGACCGTCCACTCCAAAATGGTCAACCGCATCCAGCCGGCTTCGTTCCCATACCGCACCATAAAGAGCGGCATCTTCGTGGGGAACGAGGAAGGGCTTCTGTATTTCCCTCTGCCCTCACAGGAGGAACTGCGCGCCAAATACTATCGTTGGTGGCGCTCTGCCAACATGTGAAGCCGTGATGCGTGATTACGTTTCACGTTTCACGTTTCACGTCAGGAGGAACGACAGTGGCGGAATCTCAACTTTGGATTCTCGTGGCCATTTTTGCGGGTATCGTGTCCGTCGGGGTAGCGACCTGGCTATACATCTGGGTCAACCGGCAAGATGCAGGCTCCGAACAGGCTCAGGAGGTCGCGTCCTGGATTCGAGAGGGGGCGAGCACCTACCTGCGCCGTCTCTACCTGGCCCTTGCTCTCGTTGCGGTCGCGCTGGGCATCATTATTGCCATCGTGTTCAGCTTCGACATCGAGTATCTGGGCATAGAGGCGGCAGTTATCAATCCATTACGGGGTATCACGATGGCGCTGGCTTTCGTGGCCGGCGCGATGTGTTCTGCCGTCGCCGGGTACATGGGCATGAGTGTCGCTGTGTCCGCCAACGTGCGAAGCGCAACAGCGGCCAACGAGAGCATCAACCGTGCTTTCAGGGTGGCCTTCTACGCCGGTTCGGTGATGGGCCTGGCCATGGTTGGCCTGGCGGTCATCGGCATGGGCACGATTTATCTCTTCACCGGCGACCCGGAGATCATTCTCGGCTTCAGCTTTGGCGCGTCGGCGTTGGCCTTGCTGGCCAAAGCGGGGGGTGGGATCTACACTAAAACGGCCGACATCGCCGCCGACCTGGTGGGCAAGGTCGAGATCGGCATCCCTGAGGACGACCCCCGTAACCCGGCCGTGGTCGCCGATAACGTCGGCGACAACGTCGGCGACGTGGCCGGCATGGGCGCAGATATCTTTGACAGCTACGTGGCCAGTACGGTGGCGGCGATGCTTCTAGGGGCTTCACTGTTTGCCAATGATGCCCCACTGCAGGCCAGGTACGTTTTGTTCCCTTTGATTTTGTGCACGCTGGGCATCGTCGCTTCGCTCATCGGTATCCGGCTTGTGCAGGTGGGCAAGAGCGGCAATCCAGGCAGGGCGCTCAACAGAGGGACGATCATCACCTGTGCCATCTTTACCGTGCTGGTGGCTGCTGTCGTCTTGCTGGGCGGCTATAGCCTCGGCGTGTTGTGGGCCACGCTGGCCGGGCTGGTTACCGGCGTGGTCATCGGCTTCACCTCCGATTACTACACTTCGTCTAATTTCCACCCGGTGATTGAGACGGCTCGCGTGTCAGGTTCTGGCGCGGCCATCAACATCATCACTGGCTACAGCTTCGGGCTGGTCAGCATCGTTCCCTCGATCATGGGCATCGTCGTGGCAACGTTGCTTTCCTACTACCTGGCGGAATCCTCCGGGATCAGTGGCATCTACGGGGTCGGCATCAGCGCGGTGGGGATGCTATCCATCAGTGGCATGATCGTCTCCGCCGACGCTTATGGGCCTATCGTGGACAACGCGCGGGGCATCGCCGAGATGGCGGGGATGTCGCAGGAGGTCATTGACACCACTGATGTGCTCGATGCGGCTGGTAACACGGCCAAGGCCATCACCAAAGGTTTCGCCATCTGCGCCGCCGCCCTCACCGTCCTGGCGCTCTTTGCGGCCTACGCGGAGGTAGTGGAGGCAAGAGGTGTGGAACTGGTCATCAGCCTGCGCGAGCCTGTCGTCGTCGCCGGCGTCCTGTTGGGGGCGATAACGCCACCGTTGTTCAGTGCTCTCACGATGCTCTCTGTTACGCGCAATGCCTTCGATATGATCGAGGAGATCCGCCGCCAATTCAACGAACGGCCCGGCATCCTGGCGGGCACCGAGCCGCCCGATTATGCGGCCTGTGTGGATCTGGCTGCCCAGGGCTCGCTGTCGTCCCTGGTGATACCGGCCTTCCTGGCCATCGTGCTTCCCGTGCTGGTTGGCATCATCCTCGGCCCTGAGGCGCTGGGGGGATTCCTGGGAGGGAGCATCTTCACCGGGGTCATTTTCGCCTTGCTGATGTCCAACGCCGGGGGGTTGTGGGACAACGCCAAGAAGTTCATCGAATCGGGGGAGTTTGGCGGTCCCGGCTCCGAGGCTCACAAAGCCGGCGTCGTCGGCGACACCGTCGGCGATCCGTTCAAAGATACGGCTGGCCCCTCCCTCAACACCCTGATTACCGTGATGTCTCTGGTATCCTCTATGTTCGCTCCGATCATCGCCGCTTTCCACTTGTTCTAGGGTTCGGTAGTCTTCCCTGTGGCGATCCGGCGAGAGTAGAACAGAAAAAGCGGGGGGTGTTTTAGACCTCCCGCTTTTGTATTTGAATACTTTTTCGGCGTGGCCAGAATCGAGACTGAGAGGGTGCGGAATGTTCAGCCGCATAACGGCCAGGATAAGCCGCTGCCCGGCTGTAGCGAGGAACGCTTGCCCGCCAAAGCGTAACACAGACGAAGAACGTAGCGAAAAAAGGCGCGTAAGGGCAGTCGGCTTCATGCCGTGTGTGCGACCCGTTCGCTCGAAACCGTGCCGTGAGACGCGGGGGATGAGCGGCAAAGGTCGCTTGACCTTTGATAACTGTGTGTCCATGTGGGTGAGATGATACTTCCAAATCCCACAAACATCAA
>VGOG01000089.1 GCA_016875995.1 Chloroflexota bacterium | reverse complement strand
GAGTCTTCGCTATCTCTTGCAGCAGGAGGGGCATCGCGTCTTCGTTGCTCCTGAGAGCTTATCCATCCCAGCCCTGGTCGGGAGACACAAGCCCGATTTGATCATCCTCGACAAGGACTTACTGGAGGTTGATGGGCTTCGCCCCTTCGCCACCTTGCGGGAGGACGTTGATATGCCACTCGTCCTCCTCGTCGCCCAGGCTAAGGAGGAAGGGCAGAAAGAAGCAGGAGGTTTCTCCAGAGACCGAACTGAGCCATCTGAGGAGCGCATCCGAGCTTTCGGCCCCGAACATCTTCGTCACGCGGAGACAGTGCGGCGAAGATTGCGCGGCTTTTTCGCCGAAGAGAAGACTGTTCTAAAGGTAGGTCGGTTGGCCTTTGACTTTGAGAAAAAGCAAGTTACTTTTCACGATGAGCCCTTGCTCCTGACCCCCCTTCAATTCAATCTGCTAGGCTCCTTTGCCCTGAACGCCGGACGGGTGATGGGCTATCGGGAGCTCCTGGAAAACGTGTGGGGTTATCAGGGGGAGGACAGTGAGGCGCGCGAATTGCTCAAGGTTCACATCAAGCGTATCAGGCTCAAGATGCAAGCCATCGCCGAGGGAGGAGAGCGTTACATCCAATCGGTGCGAGGTTTTGGCTATAGATTGTCTCCGCCAGACGAATGAGGGCCGTCTGTCACCGACCGTTCACCGAAGTGTAACCGTTTTGTCACCAAAATTTCACCGACTTGTTACTGACATTCTGGCCAGTTTATGTTATACTTTAGGCAAAAATTGAGGAGGTGTCAAAATGGCCCGGTGTCCTGAGTGTGATAGTCCGATCGAGCTGAGCAAAAAGGTGGAACTGGGAGAGTTCATTGACTGCCCGGAGTGTGGCACGATGCTGGAGGTCATCAGCCTGAAGCCCCTCGATCTGGACTACGCTTTCGGAGAGGAGGAATGGGAGGAGGAGTGGGAGGAAGAGGAGGAAGAGGAGATCTAGCTTCCTCCACGCGCGGGACATTCCACCGAAAGTGCATGAAATAAAATAATGAGCCCTAACCTGCTGGGCAGGTTAGGGCTCTACTGTCGTAAACATGTTTGAACTTTGCGCCTGGCTTACCCTTTGATTACCCCCATAGGCACGACCCTGGCCACCTTGCGAGCGATGCCTGTCGAGTGTACCACGTTGACCACCCGGTCTATGTCTTTGTAGGCTTCAGGGGCTTCCTCGGCCAGGCCAGCCATGCTACCACCCTGCACCACGATCCCCTTTTCCGCCAACTCCCGTCGCAGTTCTTGCCCCCGGATCTCCTTCTTGGCCGCGCTGCGGCTCATGACCCGCCCTGCCCCGTGACAGGAGGTGCCGAAGGTTTTCTCTATGGCCTCGGTCGTGCCCACCAGGACGTAGGAAGCGGTGCCCATGTCGCCGGGGATCAAGACCGGCTGCCCCACTTCTCGATAGTCGGCGGGCAGGTCCTTCATACCTGGCCCGAAGGCTCGCGTGGCTCCCTTGCGGTGAATGATCAGCCTGGTGATCTTACCATCAATGGGGTACTCCTCCACCTTGGCGATGTTGTGAGCCACGTCGTAGACCAGGGTTAGCTCCCGATCTTTGACCACGCCAGCCAGCACGTCGTCCAGGATTTGACGTACGCGGTGGGACAGGATCTGGCGGTTGGCCCAGGCGTAGTTGGCAGCGCTGGCCATGGCCGCGAAGTAGTTGCGTCCTTCGGGCGAGTCGAAGGGGGCACAGACCAGCTCTCGGTCAGGCAATTTGATGCCGTACCTGGTCACCGCCTGCTGCAGGTCGCGCACGTAGTCAGTGCACACCTGGTGGCCCAGGCCGCGCGAGCCAGAGTGGACCCAAACCACCATCTGGCCCACAAACAGGCCGAAGGCCTCCGCCACCTCCGGGTCGTAGACTTCCTCCACCTCAGCCACTTCGACGAAGTGGTTGCCTGAGCCCAGGGTGCCCAACTGATCTCGGCCCCGCTTCTTGGCCTTTGGGTCCACCGCCCTCGCCTCGGCCCCGGCCATGCCCCCTCGCTCCTCGGTGTGCTCCAGGTCGTCTTTGGTGCCGTAGCCCTGGCTCACCGCCCAGGCCGATCCCTTCTCTAAAACATCATCCATCTGCTGATGGGAGAGCCGGACGTCCCCGCTGCGGCCCACGCCGCTGGGCACGCCTCGGAAGAGGGCGTTGACGATGTCGTCCATGATGGGCTTGACCTCTTCAGCCAGGATGTTAGAGCGCAGCAGCCGAACGCCACAGTTGATATCGTAGCCCACGGCGCCGGGCGAGATAATCCCGTCGGAGGTCCTTAAGGGAATCACCCCCCCGATGGGTGGGCCGTAGCCCTGGTGGATGTCGGGCATGGCCAGGGTGTACTTGACCACGCCGGGCAGGGTAGCGGTGTTAACCAACTGCTCCACGGAGCGATCCTCTAACGCCGCCTCTAAGAGCTCCTCGTCGGCGTACAGGCGAGCCGGTACCCGCATGTCGGCCCGAAAACTCTTTGGAATCTCGTAGACGTATTCCTCTACTCGCTTCATGTCTTTCTTGTTGATCATTTTCTTCCTCCTTTAATCAGTGATCAGGCAATCAGTGATCAAGGAATCAGTGTCCTGATTCCCCGATTTCCTGGTCCCTGATTCCCTTGTCTCCTACACATCGAAGACAATGGTGGCTACAAGCCCATTCGCTGTCTCCTTGATGGCCAGGTCGTGGAAAGTGGCGGCCTTGATGGCCTTGGTCTTGCTCTTGGTGGGCCCACCGGTCACGTGGGCCTTGAGCTTCTCAGGTGAGATGGTCTCGATGGCGAACTGGGAGTAGGTCTCCCCCTCCACCTCGTGCAGATAGATGAGCTCGTTCAGCCAATCAACCAGTAAGCTCTCATAGTCCATGGCCTCCAGCGACACCTCTCGCTCGCGGGCTGGTTCTTCAACAGAAGGCTCGGCCATCAGGGCGAACATGGCGTGGGCGGCGTTGGCGAAAAGCTCCCTCATGTCCCGGCCATAGACCCTGATGGCCAGGTCGGCCGTGTGCTCAATCTCCTCGAACCTTTTATCCATCACTCGTCACTCGTTTCTCTTGAGCTAGAATGAGGCGAGCCTGAGCGATGTCCTGTTCTATCTGGGCCTTCAGCTTCTCGACGTCGTCGTAGCGTCGCTCGTCGCGCAGTCGCTCCACGAACTCCACCACCAGGTCGCAGCCGTAGATCTCCCCCTCGAAATCCAGGATGTGCACTTCCACCATGCGCTGGCCGCCGATCTCGAAGCTGGGCCGCACCCCGACGTTGGCCACGCCCTGGTGACGTTCTTTCCCCAGCCTGGCGTAGACGGCGTAGATGCCATCGGCGGGGACGACTCGCTCTTTCCGTACCTCCAGGTTGGCGGTGGGGAAACCCAGACAATGCCCGCGCTGGCTTCCCCGCACCACCTCGCCGGCCAGGCTGGGATACCGCCCCAGCAGTTGAGCGGCCTGGCGCACCTTCCCTTTCAGCAACAGGGAGCGGATACGAGTGCTCGATATGATCTGGCCCCGCCAGGTCAAGGGCTCGATGACTCGCACAGTGAAGCCCAGCTCCTGCCCCATGGCTCGCAGAGCCTCTACGTCCCCTTCGCGGGCGCGCCCCAGAGCGAAATTCGCTCCCACCCAAAGCTCCATCATGTGCAGGTGTCGGCGAACCCGGTCTATGAAGTCCCGGGCGGAGGTCTGAGCCATCTCCTGATCGAAGGGCAGGATGGCCAGGATGTCCAGGCCCAACCTTTCCAGCAGGGCGGCCTTCTCGCCTGGGGTGCTCAGGTAGCGGGTGGGGTTGTAGGGCGAGAGCACGGCGTTGGGATGAGGGTAGAAGGTAATTAAGCCGGCCAATCGCTTTGCTTGCCTGGCCTCCTCTACCATTTGCTGGATCAGGTGCTGGTGCCCGCGGTGTACACCGTCGAATGCTCCGACAGTGAGAATAGTGTCGCTGTTTAGATTAGCAGAGGACAAGTCGTCAATTACTTCCATGTTTAGCGTCTCAGCGTCTCGGCATCTCAGCGGCAGGGCTGACGCTCACTGTGACGCTATGCCGCTAAGACGCTACGACGCTGTAAAGACCTTCCTTGGCTGCCAGAGCCCTGTCTGGGGGTCGTGTCTCAGGATGGCGATCAAATCTCCGTTTTGAGAATAGGCGCGGCGTAGGCCAGGGGCGTCAGGACCCTGAACCTGTCGGCCATGCCGGATGCGTTTCTCCATCTGGGCATCAACGACCACGGGCTCAAAATCCAGCAGCGCTTCGTCTATCGGATGAATGAACTTCTGCCAATCTCCCCGCTCGAAAGCCTCCGCCAATTCGTCCAGGCTCACCGCCTGTTCCAGGGTGAAGTGGCCGCTGGCCAGGCGAGTCAGGCTTTGCAGATGGGCCCCGCAGCCCAGCTCCTGGCCCAGGTCGCGGGCCAGGGCGCGGATGTAGGTGCCTGGTGAACATTTCACCCGAATGGTGAGCACTGGCCGGGTCCAAGCGAGTAACTCAATGCTGTGAATCTCAACCGAGCGGGACTCCCGCTCCACGGTAATACCCTGGCGAGCCAGCTTGTATAAAGGAGTTCCCTTGCGCTTCAAGGCCGAATGCATGGGCGGTATCTGTTGAATGGAGCCGACGAAGGCAGCCAGGGCTTCTCGAACCTCTTCCTCGCGGACGTTAACCTCGGCCGTGGCGGTCACTTCGCCCGCGGCGTCGTGGGTGTCAGTGCTCACCCCCAGGCGTATCTGGGCCCGGTAGACCTTATCCGAGGCCACGAGATACTCGGCCACCCGGCTGGCCTGGCCCAGGCAGACGACCAGCACCCCTGTGGCCGAGGGGTCGAGGGTGCCGGCGTGGCCCACCCGTCGCTGGCCGCTCATCTGCCGTACCCGATCCACCACGTCGTGGGAGGTCATCCCCGCAGGCTTGGCGATATTCAGGATGCCGTTGATGGGTTGCCTTCCCACCTTGCTATCCATCGCTTACATTCAGACCCGGCTTTTCCTGCGTCTCTTCGATTTCCTCCAGCAGTTGAAAGATGCGCTCACCGCGTTGCATCGAGGTATCCGGGTAAAAGATGAGCTCAGGCACATAGCGCAGGGCCAGGCGAGAGGCGAGCTCGCGGCGGAGAAAGCTCACCGCATGCTTGAGCCCCTCTATTGCCTCCTGCTGATTTCTCAGGGCACTGACGTAAATGTGCGCCTGGCGCAGGTCGGGACTGATCTCGACGGCGGTGATGGTCACAAAGTCGAGGCGCGGATCGCTGACCTTTTTCTCCACCAAGTCGCCGAGTTCTTTTTGAATGAGACTGCTGACTTGCTTCTGACGACGAGTAACCATTGGTCAGGCTTTGAGCTTTGGATTTTGGACGTTGGGGTTTATCCTAGCTCCCTTTCTTTATGGTAAAACTCTATGATGTGGCCTTCTTCGAAGTCCCGAAAGCCCTCCAAACCCAGGCCACACTCGAATCCCTCCCTGATCTCTTTGACATCCTCAGTGAAGCGCTTCAGGGATGAGACCCGGCCCTCATAGATCAGTTGATCGTTCCGCCTTATTCGGGCCAGGGAATTACGGGTGATGTGGCCATCGGTTACATAGACGCCGGCGATTTTGCCCACGCGCGGGATGTTGAAAATAGCTCTTACTTCGGCGTGGCCGCTGACAACCTCCTTGTAAACAGGCTCCAGCAGGCCCTTCAGGGCCTTTTCCACATCGTCAATCAGTTTATAAATGATGTCATAAAGGCGGATGTCAACCCCTTCGGCTTCCGCCGTGCGGCTCGCGGCCGGGTCTACTGTGACATTGAAACCGATGACTATGGCCCGGGAGGCTACGGCCAACATGACGTCGGATTCACCGATATTGCCTGTTCCCTGGTGGAGGATGTTCACTTTCAGGTCCTTGTCCCCCAGCTTTTGCAGGGAATTAACGATAGGTTCGATAGTACCCCGCACATCTGCCTTGAGGATCAGATTGAGTTCTTTTACCTGCCCAGCCCTGATTTGATCTAGAATCCCTTCCAGGCTAAGCACCCTGGTTGGCTGGATAGCCATTCGCTCTTTTTCATCGGCACGACGGGCAGCCATGGCCCGCGCTATCCTTTCATCCTCCACTACCTGGAAACTGTCACCGGGGTGAGGGATGTCCGAGAGGCCCAGGACAACCACGGGCGTTGAGGGCGTAGCTTCCCTGACTCGCTCTCCTCGCTCGTTGAACATGGCTTTTATGCGGCCAGAGATATCCTCGATCAACAGGGCATCTCCCAGCCGTAAGGTGCCGTTCTGCACCAGGAGAGTAGCCGTCGGGCCCCGGCTCTTGTCCAACTCGCCCTCGATGACCGTGCCCATGGCCGAGCGGTGAGGGTTGGCCTTGAGCTCGGCCAGTTCCGCTACCGCCAGGATGTTATCTAACAGGTCGTCCATGCCGATTTTTTGCTTGGCCGAGACTGGCACGCAGATGGTCTGGCCTCCCCACTCCTCGATTTGCAGACCCACGTCGGCCAACTGCTGTTTCACCCTCTCCGGGTTCGCGTTGGCCTTGTCTATCTTGTTGAGAGCGACGACGATAGGCACCCTTGCTGCGCGGGCATGGTCAATGGCCTCCTGGGTCTGAGGCATCACCCCATCGTCGGCGGCCACCACCAGGATGGCTATGTCGGCCCCCTGGGCCCCCCGGGCACGCATGGCGGTGAACGCCTCGTGGCCTGGGGTGTCCAGGAAAGTGATCTTCTTGCCATCGTGCTCGACTTGATAGGCGCCGATGTGTTGGGTGATTCCCCCCGCTTCACCAGCCACCACGTTGGTGTGGCGGATCACATCCAGCAGGGTGGTCTTGCCGTGGTCTACGTGCCCCAATATGGTGACCACCGGCGGCCGGGGCTCCAGGTCCTCAGGGGCCTCACCCTCGTACATGCGCTCCTTGAGAGGCTGGGGAATCATGGGGATCTCTTCGACGATAGCAGGAGGGGCCTCTGGCCTGGTCTCGAAGCCCATCTCCTCTGCTACAATGGCGGCTGTCTCGTAGTCAATCTGCTGGTTGATGTTGGCCAGGATGCCGTTGTTCATCAGTTCTTTGATGACCTGGATAGGACTGGCCTCCATCAAATCAGCCAGTTCCCTGACGGTCAAGAAATCAGGTATGACGATGGCTTTCCTGTTACGTTTTTCATTCATACGTATCCCCTTTCTGGCGACTAGCGCCGGTGGGTTGCTGAAGTCGTGCCAGGCAGAGCGAGCGCAATGGGGAGACTCCCCAGCAAGTTACCGTCTCTTTAAGTGGTATAGGGATTCACGGGTAGGGTCATTTCTGATCACCTATATTGGCAGCAGAAACTGACATCATGGAAGCAGAACGGGCTCCCATGCCCAGTAGCACTAACATTCTTACGCTGCGCCACTTTGAGAGAATAACCGAGTAATAGGACGGTGGTTGGTAAAGCTACACTACATCATTAATGATGTAGTTTGGGCAGTAGATAGCCTGTTTGGCGATACGGACTGGAACAAACTACAACTTTCAAGTTGTAGTGCAGCAATAAATACCACCCTGCCAAAATCGGGGCTATCCGTGAATCTCTATGGTAATGACACTTTAGCCTGGAGTTCTAAAAAGACCTTAATCTCTGAGATAAAGATGCGGAGTGTTAGTATATGTGGGGAAAAACGGGGTTAACAGCGAGGGGATAGATAAGTTCACGCTCAGGTCAGTTCCTCATCGCCTTACCCCCCGTTGGCTCTCCACGTGTTCTATCTTCCACCTTGAGCCTCTCACTCCTCGGTAGCCTGTAGCCCATGAGCGAATTCTTTAAATGTTGCACGTTCTTCATCGGTCAAGCTGGTTTTGAGAGCGTGCTCCAGGCGATTTTGCTTCAGCGCTGTCTCCCAACATTCCTGGTGTCGGCACAGGTAAGCGCCTCGACCGGACTTTTTCCCTGTTTCGTCAATCTCCACTCCGCCATCGGGCGTTCGGACGATGCGCGCCATCTCCCGCTTGGGGCGTATCTGTCTACAACCGACGCAGGTTCGTTGCGGTACGTGTTTGCGAGGCATTCTCGATCTAATAATAGTCCTCCCACTCCTCGCGACGGCGGCCGGGCTTGCGCTGTCGTCTGGCTACCATCTTCCCTAGTTCCTCGTCGTAGACTAACTCGCGTTTCTTCTCTTTCTTTCGACGCTCCGCTAATTCGTCTTCCCCTTCGGCCTCGTACTCGTATACTTCCTCTTTTTCGTACTTCAAGACGGGTTCCTCTTCTTCGATGAGCTCCTCGGCCGGCTCCATCTCCTCGACCAGGACTTCTTCCTCGACAGGTGCTGCTTCCGCCACTTCTTCGGCTACTTCTTCTACCTGCGGAGCAACCACTTCCACCATTTCTTCCTCGACCGCTTCCACCGGCTCTTCAACTTCTCCTACTTTCTCGATAGGGATGAAGCCTGTGGCTTGCAGCTTGTCTTTTAGTTCAGTCAGCGATTTCGGGCCGAAGCTCTTCATGACCAGCATCTCTTCATCGCCTTCAGCCAGCTTTGCCAGTATCTGCTCCACCTTGGCCAATCCCGCTTGCTTGAGGGAGTTGTACACCCGCACACTGAGGCCCAGCATTTCGATCGGGACACCTTCCTCGGCTCTCTCTTTGGCGGTAGCTGTTTCCACTATATCAATCACCTCTTTAAGCACCCGCATCTCTTTGGCCGTAGGCGGAGACTTCTCTTTTCTCATCAGGATAGCCTCGGCCATGGCCAGGATGTCTTTCTTCTCGGCTACGGAAGTTACCTGGGCGATCTCTTCTTCTCTGGCTTTTTGCAGGGCCTCCTCGGCCGCCTCCGTGGTGCTCTTGATGTCAATGCGCCAACCGGTCAGCTTGGCTGCCAGGCGGGCATTTTGTCCCCCTTTGCCGATGGCCAGGGAGAGCTGGTCGTTGGGCACGATGACAGTGGCCGTCTTGCTCTCGGTGAAGTCGTCGTTCAGATAGGTGTTCATGACTTTGGCTGGACTCAGGGCGTTGGTGATAAAAACGCTTATATCGGGGCTCCATTCCACTACGTCAATCTTCTCCCCACTCAGCTCTTTGACGACGTTTTGAATCCTCACCCCGCGCATGCCCACGCATGCGCCTACCGGATCTATCCCTGCTTGAACAGCGCTTACCGCCACCTTTGACCGCGAACCCGCCTCGCGGGCGATGGCCTTGATCTCGACTATGCCATTGAAGATTTCAGGCACTTCCAGCTCGAGCAGGCGGCGAAGCATATTGCGATGAGTGCGAGAGACGATGATTTGTGGGCCGCGGTTCGTTTTGCGTACCTCGAGGACGTAAGCCCGCACCCGCTGGTTGAGCCGGTAGTACTCACCAGTGATCTGTTGGCTCTTGGGAAGGAGAGCCTCAGTTCGGCCGAGGTTCAGGGTTACGCCTTGAGGCGTAATGTTCTGAACAGCACCGTTGATGAGCTCCCCCTCGCGCTCGACATAGCTGTTAAAAAGGACATCGCGCTCAGCTTCGCGGATGCGCTGCAAGATGACCTGTTTAGCCGTCTGGGCCGCGATGCGCCCGAAGTCCCTGGGGGTGTCCTCGATCATCACCAACTCACCCAACTGGGCATCCTCTTTGATCCTTCTGGCCTCGTCCAGGGAAATCTCAAAGCGCTCATCCTGGACTTCCCCTACCACCTCCTTGGTAGCGTAAATCCTGGCCTGTCCGGTCTCCGGATCTATCTTGGCCGTGACATTCTGAGCTGAACCGTGGTCTTTCTTGTAAGCCGTCAATATGGCGACCTCGATGGTGTCCAGGACCACTTCCTTGTCCAGGTTTCTCTCGCTGCAGATCTGGTCAAAGGCCACTACGAACTCGTTCTTTTTCAAGTCTTGATTCCCCTTGTTTCCTGCTAGCTTAAAATTGACGGACTTTCTGATAGCAAGAAAAGTGGGGGCCGCCCACTTTTCCAATAAAACTCGTATAGCAATTATATTATACCATGTTTGGACAAATCGCGCAAGTCACAACGGATTGAAGGATTCAACGGACTGGGCGGTGTTTTTACGCCCGATGGCGTTTGATCTCATCGCGAAGCTCGTCCAGGCCGATGGTTTCACGACCTTCTTGCCAACGCAGCTTGACCTCAAGGGCGTTTTCTTCAAGGGTGCGGCGGCTCAGGGTGAGGCGCAGGGGGACACCGATGAGGTCGGCGTCGTTGAACTTGACCCCCGCACTCTCGTTGCGGTCATCGTAGAGGACTTGGTAGCCCAGGCCCTCCAGGTCGGCGTAGATCTCGTCTGCTTTGGCCACTATCTCCTCGTTCGCTCCCAAGACCACCAGGTGGATCTGGTAGGGAGCGATAGGGGCGGGCCAGACGATGCCCTTTTGGTCGTGATGCTGCTCCACCACGGCGGCCATCAGCCGCGCCAGGTCCAGGCCGTAGGAACCCATGACTATGGGCCTGGCCTTTCCACTTTGGTCAAGGTAGGTAGCTCCTATAGTCTCGCTACCCTTCAGGTGCCCGACCTCAATGCCTGGTGTTTCTGTCAGTGGACTGCGGCAACGATGGCAAGCATGGCCGGCCTGAGCCTGGGCAATGTCGGTCAGGATGTCGGCCTGGAAGTCGCGGGGATAATTGACGTTCAGCAGATGGTAGCCATCCTGGTTGGCCCCGGCCACGAAGTTGCAGCCCAGCAGCACTGAATCATCTGCCACCAATTTTGCGCCTCGTACCCCGATGGGGGAGCCATAGCCTGGCACAGCGCCCACAGCCAGGATCTCGCGTTCGGTAGCCGTGTATAAGTCTGCGATGCCCAGGGCATTTTTCAGTTTGGTCTCGTTGATATTCAGGTCGCCTCGAATGGCAGCGATGATCACCTCGCCTTCTTTTGTTGCATAGAAGACAACCTTCAGGGTCTTGTCGAGGGGCACGCCTAAATAGTTGGCTAATGCGGCCATCGTGGTACAGTCTGGCGTAGCTACCTTCTCAGTTGCTCTTTCCGTCTCCTGTGGCGATTCCGGCTTGGCGAACTTTGCCTCCTCGACGTGAGCCGCATAGGGGCACTCGGAGCATAAGATAAACGTGTGCCTGCCTGCCTCACAGAGGACGATGAACTCGTGGCCGTCCTCGGTTTCTACGGCGATGGTCTCCAGTTGGCAGGCTTGCAAGATGTTCGCGTAAGCCTGGTAGATTTGGGGATAAAAGCCGTTTACATCCTCCGCATCGGGATGAAAACTGAGGGCCTCTGTCGCTATGAACTCCTGGGCATCCATCAAGCCCACTCGGGCGCGGTACTCGTCGCGGAACTTAGGGTAGATCTGATAGATCAGGGTGGGCAGTTGGCGATAGGATGCGAGCTCCTGCCGACACAGGTCACCCACGACCTCCTCGCTGGTCAGGGTGAGGGGCATTAGCAACTCCTGTCCTCCGATGGCTTCCATTTCCTGGCGCACGATCTCCTCGATGTTGTGCAGAACGCGACGTCCCAGCGGCAGGTAGGTGTATATGCCTGGGGCCGAGGGGCGGATCATGCCAGCCCTGAGAAGCAATTGGTGGCTCGTAGTTTGGGCCTCGGAGGGCGCCTGGCGCAAGGTGTGGCCGAAAAGTTTTGACATACGCATGTTCCTACCTCCCGCTGCTGTTCTTAGAGACATCCTACCTGCGGCACATCTCGTGGTTCGTAAGCACGCACCCCCAAGGGATAGGGCCTGGAGTGCAACTCCAGGCCATCAGGTGAATAGTTGCCGCTGAGGTTATCGAAGCGCTGTTGAATCCACATAGTGGACAGGGATGGCTCCATGAGATAGCCTCCAGTCGAGTTCCATTATACCTCACAAAACGACAAGGGGCAAGAGCCGGAACTCTTGCCCCCACTATCGCTTGCAGCTAGCCTTCGGCAGGCGCTTACTCTAACTCAAACCCCTTCTCGGTGAAGAGCTTCAAGCAGGCGTCTACCGCCTCGGTATCATAGAGACGGCCCCTACCCTGTGAGATTTCCTCCAGGGCCTCGTCTATGCCACGAGCCGGTCGGTAAGGCCGGTGAGAGGCCATAGCCTCAACAACATCAGCTACCCCCAGGATCCTTGCTTCCAGGATGATCTCCTCACCCGATAGACCCTGAGGATAACCAGAACCATCCACCCTTTCGTGATGTTGCAGCACGATTTGGGCCACCGGCCATGGAAAGTCCATCTCCTTCAACACATCGTAACCGATTTTGGGGTGCATCTTGATGAGGCCGAATTCGAGTTCGGTTAACTCACTGGGCTTGCTGAGAATCTCAGCGGGCACAGTGATCTTGCCGAGGTCGTGAATCAGCCCGGCCATGCGGATTCCCTCGATCTGCTCCTCAGGAAGGCCCATCTCGTTGGCGATGGCGCAGGCCAGTTGGGTCACCCGCCGTTGATGGCCGCCCGTATAGGGATCCCTTATCTCGATGGCTGATACCAGGGTATTGACCGTTCCCTCCAAGGCTCTCTGTAACTGCACGTAGCTTTGTCGGAGTTCCTCCTCCGCCCGCTTGCGGTCGGTGATGTCATGCCAGGCTCCAATTACTTCGAGGGTGCCGTCTTCATGGATAATCAACTGCTGTTCATCGTATAACCAGTGATACTTGCCCTGCTTATCTTGAAATCTGTATTCCTCAATGGTTACCCTGCCCTCTTTAAGCAACTGGAGACTTGCATTTAGGATTTTTGGGGCATCGTCGGGGTGGAGGCATTCCCCCCACAGTTTGAGGTTATCGATAAACTCATCGGGTTCAAAGCCCAGTACATTTCTTAAGTTTTGGCTGATATAGGTTATTCTTGGCAGATCATCACTAACGATGAGCGAATAGATAACTGCCGGGGTTTGGGATATGAGGGTGCTCAGGCGCTGCTCGCTCTCCCGCAGCGCCTCCTCCGCCCGCACCCGCTCAGCGATTTCTCTGTTCAACTCGTCACGAGAGGCGGTGATGGCCTGCAAGTTCTCCGTCATCTGATTGAACGCCTGGGCGAGCTGGCCGATCTCGTCCCTGACCCCCACCTCGATGCGGTAGTCCAGGTTGCCCCGCCCGATCTCCTCCGCGCCCTCGACCAGTTGGCGCAGCGGCCGGGTGATGGTGCGGGCGAAGAACACGGCCAGCAAGGTCGCGCTCAGGATCACAGCAATGCTGATCCCTTGCATGGTGTGGCGCAGGGCGACGATGGGGACAAAAGCCTCCGCCTGGTCTTGCTTGGCTATCAGGGCCAGCTTTCTATCGTCCAGCCATCGGAAGGCACCAATGACGGGCTTCCCACGGTAGTCTACCCACTGCCCAACACCGCTCTTGCCTGCCAGTGCCAACTCTGCCCCCTGGCCAAATATCCACTTCTTGAAGGCGCCATCGGGGGCAAACACGGTGTTCGTCAGCAACAGATTGGACCTGTTGACCAGAAACGTCTCTCCGCTCTCGCCCAGGCCGCTCCGCTCCAGCATGACTTCGCTCAGAGGTTCCAGATCGGCGTGAGCCGCCAGGACGCCCACCAACCGCCCACTGCTATCCTTGACCGGAGCGGCAACGACCATCGTTGGCCGGCCCAGGCTCAGGCTGTGAAATATGTCCGATACGTAGGCACCTTGCTTGCCCTGGATGAAATATGGCTCCGCGTCCCCGAATCTGCCCTCCCAGGCTGTGTCCGAGGAGGCGATTACCTGGCCGCTGGCGCCGTCCAGGAGAGACACCAGCGACGTGTGTCCCAGGGCTGCCATTCTGTCGAGCTCGGCAACCAGGGAATCGTGGGCGGCCAGGTACTGCCGTGTATCAGTCGCATAGCGGGCCAACACGGTGGCATCATCTACGATTTGCGGACTTGCCGCCAGCCAGGCCACGGCATGTTCCAGATGTTCCACCCAGGTCTGGATTTCCTGCTCTTTCAAGATAGCCACGCTCTCCAGGTGAGCTTCCACATTTCTGGCTATGCTCTGGCGCCCTGAGTCATAGGCCATATAGCCTGCAACAGCCAGAGGCACGATAGCCAGCAGCAGGAAGAAAGCCGACAGTTTGGCCGTTAAGCTTCTTTGTAGAAATCCCATATCGTCACCCCCTATTCTGCCTTGCCGTATATGTTGTTCAGGAACTGCATGGTAAATGCTTCGTCAATTTCTATTTCCTTCTCTGAAAGGGCCGGGGCGTATTCTTCGACGTAGGTTGAAGCGGAAACGTGAAGGCTCTTGCCGTCGGCTGTCCTGGCATCTGCACACGCTATGTGCACGTATTTCTCTGCTATTCTACCTTCAGCATCGTCGAACAGGTAAAAGCCAGAGGATTCCTGGCAGGTTGGGCCAACTGCCCGGTCCACTATCGCCCACGCTTCAGGGAACTGCTCTTTGACCGCCTCAGCCGACGTGGTATTCTCCAGTTCTCTACGAGGGTGGAAGTAGAGCAGTCCCGTATTGGCGTCCGCGGCTGATGTGTATCCGCTTTCGCCGATGGGCTGTATCACGATATCCCTGAAACTGGGGTCATCCTGCAGATCTTTAAGCGTCATACCAGGATGGGCTTTGATGTATTCCTCCACCTGCTTGGCGACGTCTCTGGCCTTTTGCTTTATCCTTTCCTGGGCAACAATGCCTGCTTCGTACAACATGTCTCGCATTCCCGCCCATACGCCTCTATCCATCCAGCCTATCTCCGCTACACCGGTGTGGATGAGGGGCGTTTGCGTGGCCATCATTCGCGCCTGGCGGTCCCTGGTCAGCGTGGGGTCGTATTGCAGCGTCAGGTCCACCGCCTCGGCCTGGTTTTCGATGGCGTAACGCCAGCCCTTGATGGTTGCCCTCAGGAACCTCTCCACCAGGTCCGGGTTTTGCTGGACGAGTGTCTCGCTGGCCACGATGGTATCGGCGTAGAAACGGATGCCGTAATCCTCCAACCACATCCAATTCAGCTCGTATCCCGTTTCGTCGAAGGCCAGACCAAGCCCCGTCCGATACACCAGGTGGGCGTCTATCTGGCCCGTAACCAGTGGCGTCACGTCCCGTTGGTATGGGATTCGCTCGATGGCGTCGGGGGCTATGCCCAGCTTGCGGAGCAGGGCCTGGTGTTGAATCTCTGCATCAGGCGCAGCCATGACCTTTTTCCCCACCAGATCCTGCGGGCGCTCGATTCCCGAGCCCTTCAGACTGGCATAGGCGTACGGGTTCCTCTGAAAGAGCACGGCGATGGCCACCACGGGTTGGCCCCTGAACCTGGCCGCCAGCAGTTGATCGCCGCCCACGATGGCGAAATCAGCCTCGCCAGCGACGAGGCTGGCGATGTTGGTGTCAGGAGGCAGGTGGACGCCACCCGCGTTGAGGGTGACATCAATGCCTTCCTCGGCATAGAAGCCCTTTTTGTCGGCGGCATAGAAGCCGGCAAACTGGGCCTGGTGCACCCACTTCAATTGGACCGTCA
>VGOG01000088.1 GCA_016875995.1 Chloroflexota bacterium | reverse complement strand
TGAAATGAGCACTTTACCGCCTTTCCTCCGCAAGTTGATGGATAGCGATATTCATCTCCTCAGGGTGAAGCGAGTAGAATCCATCGAATATCAAGATTGCGTCTATGACTTAGAGGTTGGTGACCCAGCCAGGCCGTATCATACGTTCATGACAGGCTGTGGATTAGTAACTCATAACTGCACTTTTAACTGCCTGTTTTGCCAGAACTGGCACTATCGCCAGATGTCGCCCAAGGGCAAGGACATGAGCGCCCAGGAGCTGGCCGACAGGGCCGATGCCCGCACCTACTGCGTGTGCTACTTCGGCGGCGACCCCACGCCCCAGATGCCCCACGCCCTGGCCACGTCGCACATCCTGGCGGAACGAGGCGTGCGCATCTGCTGGGAGACCAACGGCACGATGCAGCCCAGGCTGCTGGAGAAGGCAGTGCAACTTTCGCTGCAGAGCGGGGGCTGCATCAAGTTCGACCTCAAGGCCTACGACGAGAGCCTCCACCTGGCTCTAACAGGCGTGTCGAACAAAAGGACACTGGAGAACTTCGCCCGCGCCGCCCGGCACATTCCGGAGCGCCCTGAGCCCCCGCTGGTGGTGGCCAGCACCCTGCTGGTGCCCGGCTACGTTGACGCCCAAGAGGTCAGCCAAATTGCCTCCTTCATCGCCTCCTTCGACCCCACCATTCCCTACGCGCTACTGGGCTTCCATCCCCACTTCTACATGCCCGACCTGCCCCGCACCTCGGTCCGCCACGCCGACGAGGCCGAGGCCGCCGCCCGCGCCACCGGCCTGACGAACGTGCGCATCGGCAACCGCCACCTGCTGTCACGAGCTTATTGAGAGGGTGAAATCATGAAGCACGAAAGCTCACCCCCCCAGGTGACGATCCGACCATGCTCCCGGATACCGGTGGCGCTAGCTGTGCTGCTGGCCCTGTTGCAGCTCGTCTCCCCCCACCGGGCCTGGATCATCCTGCTCTGCGGGGTGGGAGGGATGAGCCTGGCCGCCTACTTGTGGGCCCGCTCCCTGGCCCGGTCGGTGCGAGTGACCCGTTCGCTGCGCTACGTCTGGGCACAGGTGGGAGACCTGCTGGAGGAGCGATTTGCCCTTCACAACCGGGGGACGTGGCCGGTGCTCTGGGCTGAGGTGGACGATGAGTCCAACCTGCCCGGGTATCCCTCCGGGCGGGTGGTGGCGGCTGGTGGCGGGGAGACGTACCGCTGGCGGGTGAGCACGGTCTGCCGACGGCGTGGGCTGTTCACCCTGGGGCCTTGGACGGTGCACATGCAGGACCCCTTCGGGCTTTTCACCGTCACCCAGCACTACGAGCAGACCCACAGCCTGCTGGTGGTCCCTCCAGTGATGGAACTGCCGTCGGTGGTTCTACCCCGAGGGGTGGCGACGGGAGGGGCCGTGGCCCGACAGCCAGCGGCAAACTTGACCCTCAACGTCTCGGCCACCCGTCCCTACGCGCCTGGCGACCCCCTGCGGCGCATCCACTGGCCTTCCACGGCCCATCGCGATGCCCTGATTTCCAAGACCTTCGACGCGGAGGTAACTGGTGACCTGTGGATCGTCCTGGACCTGGACGCCGGGGTGCAGGCGGGGGAAGGGGAGGAATCCACCGAGGAGTACGGTGTGATCCTGGCGGCCTCGCTGGCCGATAAAATATTGCGCCAGAATCGGGCGGTGGGGCTGGTGGCCTACGGGGCCCGATATGCCTACCTCGTGCCGGGTCGAGGGGAGGGACAGTTGTGGCGTGTGCTGCGAGCCCTGGCCCTGGTGCAGGCCGGGGAGCGACGCCCCCTGGCCACGGTGCTCACCGAGATGCGCGCCGTGCTGGGACGGCGGACAACAGTGGCAGTGATTACTCCCTCCGGTGCCCCGGCCTGGGTGGAAGCCCTGTGGCCGCTGTTGCGCCAGGGGGTGGCTCCGACGGCCATCCTGCTTGACCCTGCCTCTTTTGGTGGACAAGGAGACCTCTCCGTGGTGCGCAGTATGCTGGCCGGACTGGGCATCCCCGCCCACGTCGTCGCTCAGGGTTATCCCTTCCGCTTTTCCCCTCCCACCCGTCGGGAGGGCGGGGCGTGGGAGTTCAAGACCACGGCCACGGGGCGGGTCGTCGTGGTGCGACGTCCTCGGGAGGCGATGGCATGAGACTGATGGCCTGGCTGGAGCAGCGTTTTCGTCCGGCGGAGAATTGGTTCCTGTTCTCCCTCCTCGTCCTGGCGGCGCTGAGCGCGGCTGGGGGGGGCATGGCCGCTGAATGGGTGCCCGGCGATGAGCTATTCTGGCATGCCGCCCTGGTGGGGGTTCTGATCGGGAGGTGGCTGGGGTGCACCCTCATGCGAGGGCGGTGGGCCGCGCTGCTTCTGGCAGCAGGTGGAGCGATCTACGTGGGATGGTGGGTGACCAATCTGACACCTCCGCTGTGGGCAGTTCTGGGGGCAGCGTGGCGGAGGGACTGGCTCCTGGCATTGACCTGGCTGCAGGAGGTGGAGGCCCGGCTGGCGATGCTAGCAGGTGAAGTAGCTGCCTGGATCGGCACCTGGCTCGGAAGGAGAGGAACGCCTGGGCCGGCGGTCTCACTTTTCTGGATGGCCCTGGTCCTCTGGGGTGGCGCGGCCTTCGCTGGTTGGACGGTAGCCCAAGGGTATCATCCTCTCCTCGCCTTCTTCCCCCTGGGCAGCGCGCTGACCCTGAGCGTGTACCTGGGCGACGCAGGGATAGAGTACCTGCTGCTGTTCATGGCCTGTGTGGTGATGATGACTCCGCCGATTACCCTGCGCCGGACAGAGCACGAGTGGGAATCCCGCCAGATAGATTATTCGGAGGAGTTCCGCTTCGACACGCTGATAACCGCTATGGCTGCTGTAGCCATCCTTCTTGTCACCGCCGTCACCGTCCCCAACGTCCGGGTGTGGGCAGTAGTGGATTGGTTCTGGCAGCGGGTTCAGGGGCCGCAACAGGCGGCGGGGCAGGTGCTGGAACGGGCCTTTCCAGGCGCTCGCCCGGCGACGGGTGGCAGGCCGTGGGTCGGTGGGATCGGGGCCGTGTTGCCCCGCGAACACCTCCTGGGCGGTAGTCCAGACCTGGCGCAGACGGTGGTGATGCGGGTTGTCACCAGCGACCCGCCGCCTGTGTATGAGGGATTTCCAGACGAGGAGGCGCGTCCCCAACAGACTTTTTGCTGGCGGGGGACGGTGTATAGCGACTATGTGGGTGTTGGGTGGAGCCAGGGTCCCACGGAGGCCGTGCTGCAGCCGCCCTACGCCTCGCTGGGGCCGCCGCAGCGTCCGGGGCGGCGTCCGCTGCGGCAGGCATTCACCCTGCTGATTCCCCACGGCGAGACCATCTACGCGGCCGGCGATCCCCACAGCGTGGACCGGGCGGTGACAGTGCGGCATCTTCCGGAAGGCGATGACCTGATAGCCCTGGAGGGGCAAGCCGACGAGTATCACGTTCTCTCCCTGGTGCCCCAGGTCACAGCGCGGGAACTGGCCGAAGCGGTGGCAACCTATCCGCCGCAGATCGAGGAGGTGTACCTGGCCCTGCCCGGCCGTCTGCCACAGTGGGTAGTGGAGTTGGCGCAGGAGGTAACGGCAGAGGCGGATACCCCCTACGCCCAGGCGCTGGCTCTGGAAGCCTACCTGCGTTCGTTCCCTTACGACCTGGAGGTGGCGAAGCCCCCGCAGGGACGGGACGCAGTGGACTACTTCCTCTTCGACTTGCAGCGGGGATACTGTGACTATTTTGCCTCGGCGATGGTGGTAATGGCCCGCTCGGTGGGCATCCCGGCCCGCCTGGCGGTAGGCTATGCGATGGGCAGCTACGACTTTCAGCAGGGGGCCTACGTGGTCACCGAGAGGGACGCCCACGCCTGGCCGGAGCTCTATTTTTCTGACTATGGCTGGATTCCTTTCGAGCCGACCTCCGGGTTGGCGCCACTGGAGCGAGGGGAGGGGACCGAGGAATTAGAACCCTCCTCGCTGGCGCTGCCCTCCCTGCCGGAACGTCCCTGGTGGGTGCAGATGCAGGTGGAGGCCCGGCTGGCCTGGCTGCGGTGGCGGTGGTTGGCGCTGGCCGGTTTCGCAGGGCTGTTGATAGCAGGAGCCGGGTGGCGAGCCTGGCGCCGGCGGCTGACCGGCCTGAGCAGGGAAGAGCGGGTGGCATTGACCTACGCTCGACTGCGAGCGATGGCTTCCCGCCTGGGCGTGCCGGTACATCCCTGGGACACGCCCGCCGAGTTCAGTGCTGCTGTGGAGCAGGAGTTGACGCGCCGTCGTCCTCGAGGAAAATGGCTGGAGGAAGCGGTGCGAAAAAGGCTACAACAGACTCTGGCCGGGGTCTTCCTGGTGACGAGCGTGTACGAGCAGGTTAGCTACGCCCCGGCGCCGCCGGACCCCGCCCTGATGCATCGGTCGTGGCAGGAGGGACGGCGTCTGCGCTGGCGGCTACGGGGGCTGTGGGCACTTTCTAGATAGGGTGTATGGAAATCACTCCTTTGGGCAACGTTGTGCGGGAAAAGGGGAAGGCATCTTGCCTTTAGAGGGACGATGTGTTACAATGAGTATCAGTAGATGGAAATTTTGAAGCAGAGCGGGCTCCCATGCCCGCGAATAGGCGGCGTGGGAGCCGCCGCTGCTAGTAATTTTCCATCTACTGAGTACAGCAAGTGGGAGGAGGGTCGCCCTTGTGTGACAACCAGTGGAATGATGAACGGGCACGCTGTGAGGAAATTGTGCGCCGGGCGCTGGAGGAGGATATCGGGCCGGGGGACGTGACCACGCTATGGATCGTGTCGCCGGCGGCCCGGCTGCGCGGCCGCTTTCTGGTCAAGGAAACAGGAGTGGTGGCCGGACTGCTGGTGGCCGGGCTGGTTTTCCAGTTGCTGGACCCCGAGGTGCGCTTCCGCCCCCTGGTGGAAGATGGGACGGCGGTGTTTCCTGGTGACGTAGTGGCCGAGGTGGAGGGGCCAGGCCGGGCTATCCTGAGCGGGGAACGGACCGCGCTCAACTTCCTGCAACGGATGTCGGGGATCGCCACCCTGACCCGTCGCTACGTGGAGGCAGTGGCTGGGACCAGGGCAGTCATTCTGGACACGCGCAAGACGGCCCCCGGTCTGCGCCTGCTGGACAAGTGGGCCGTCCGCCTGGGGGGAGGCCAGAACCACCGCCTGGGCCTCTACGACATGGTGCTGATCAAGGATAACCACATCGCCGCGGCCGGCGGGATCACGGGGGCGGTGGCACGAGTGCAGCAGGAGCGAAGGCCAGTTGCGCCGGAGTTCAACTCCGGCGCAACGATTGAGGTGGAAGTGAAAAACCTGGACGATCTGGAGGAGGCGTTGGCGCTGGGGGTGGACCGCATCATGCTGGACAACGTGGACCTGGCGACGATGCGCCAGGCGGTGGAGATGGCAGCCGGACGGGTGGAACTGGAGGCCTCCGGCGGGGTGACCCTGAAGACCGTAGCGGCCATCGCTGCCACGGGGGTGGACTACATTTCGGTGGGGGCGCTGACCCACTCGCCCGGAGCGCTGGACATCAGTCTGGAAATTTCAGAAACCAGGTTTTTCGCTTGATAAAGTGTCGTTTGGCGCTCCAGAACGTCCAGGGAGCAGTCATTGGCTTGGTCAGGACGACGAAAAAACCTGGTTTCTCTCTACATGGAGGTTAGGATGCTGCCTGACGAATACCGAACTCTGCCTGAGCCCGAACTCATAGCTCGTATCGCCGCCGCCAAAGAGAAACTCGGCCCTGATTTGGTGATCCTGGGCCATCATTATCAGCGAGACGAGGTGATCCGGTTCGCCGATCACCGCGGCGACTCGCTGGAGCTGTCACGGGTGGCTGCGGCGCAGCGGAAGGCCAGGTACATCGTCTTCTGCGGGGTGGATTTCATGGCCGAGACGGCGGCCATGCTCTGTGCCCCCTCACAGGTGGTGCTTTTACCAGCGGTGGATGCCCCCTGCCCCATGGCCCAGATGGCCGAGGTAGGCGACGCTCTCACGGCCTGGGACGCGCTGACGGCGCGCTTGTCCCGAGCGGCAGCGAGGGGATGGGGCAAGGATGCCCTGCTACCCATCACTTATCAGAATTCTACCGCCGCGCTGAAGGCGTTCTGCGGGCGGCGAGGTGGGGCGGTCTGCACCTCGGCCAATGCCCAGCAGGTCTTCCGCTGGGCGCTGGATCAGGGGCGGCGGATCCTCTTCTTTCCCGATGAATGGCTGGGGCGCAACACGGCTCTGGCCCTGGGGATCCCGCCGCAGCGGATCGCCATCTGGGACCCGGCCGAGCTGGACGGCGGTTGCCCTGACGCCTGCACTGAGCGTAGCCGAAGTGTCGGCCAGGCACAGGTGGTGGTCTGGAAGGGGCATTGCCACGTCCACACCTTCTTCACCGTGGAGCACGTGCGGGCCGTGCGGGAGCAGTACGGGGACATCACCGTCGTCGTCCACCCCGAGTGTACGGTCGAGGTGGTCCAGGCGGCCGATCTCAACGGCTCCACCTCGTTCATCCTGCGAGCCGTGCGCGACGCGCCCCCCGGCAGCCGGTGGGCGGTGGGGACCGAGATCAACATGGTGGCCCGGCTGGCGCGGGAATACCTGGACAGGACGGTGGTCCCCCTGGCCCGCTCCCTCTGTGGGGCGATGTACCGTACCAACCTTCATAACCTGCTCTATACCTTGGAGGAACTGCTCCACGGCCGGTTCGTGGGGCAGGTGCAGGTGCCGGCCGAAACGACCCGCTGGGCCAACCTGGCGCTGGAAAGGATGTTACGACTATGACCAACCTAGAGGTTAGAGATTGGAGGTTGGAGGCCTGTCCTGAGCGTAGCGAAGGATCACAACATCCAACATCCAACTTCCAACTTCCGACATCCAACATCCAACTTCTAACTTCCGACGTTCTCATCATCGGCAGTGGCATTGCCGGGGCGGTGGCTGCGCTGCGCCTGGCGGAGGATCCGGCCATCCAGGTGAAGGTAGTGACGAGCACCCAGGACCCCCGTGAGTCCAGCACTTTCTACGCCCAGGGGGGGATCATCGCCCGTGGCCCTGAGGATTCGGCCGAGTTGCTGGTTCAGGATATCCTGCGGGCTGGCGCGGGGGTGAACAACCCGGTGGCGGTGCGCATCCTGGCCGAGGAGGGGCCGCGCCTGCTGCGGGAGATCCTGCTGCAGCAGTTGGGGGTTGCCTTCAGCGAGACGGTTGGGGAGGAGCTGGAGTACATCCGCGAAGCGGCCCATTCCACCGAGCGCATCCTGCACGCTGCCGACGCCACTGGCCGGGCTATCGAGGAGCGGCTGATCGAAGCGCTGCAGGGGTGCCCTAACGTCACCCTCCTCTCGGAGCACACGGCGGTGGACCTGCTGACCCCCGCCCACCACTCCCGCAATCCCCGGGCGATCTACAACCCGGTGTCCTGCGTAGGCGCCTACATCTTCGACCAGCGGCGGGGGCAAGTGGTCACCTGCCTGGCTCGCAAAACCATCCTGGCCAGCGGCGGCCTGGGGCAGATCTACCTGCACACCACCAACCCCGAGCAAGCTCGCGGCGACGGGCTGGCCATGGCCCACCGGGCCGGGGCGCGCATCATCCAGGCCGAATACGTCCAGTTTCATCCCACCGCTCTATACCACCGTGATGCGCCCCGCTTTCTCATCTCCGAGGCGGTGCGGGGGGAGGGTGCGCGGCTGGTGGATGAAGAGGGCCGGCCGTTCATGCAGAAGTACGACCCGCAGTGGAAGGACCTGGCCCCGCGTGACGTGGTGGCCCGTAGCATCCATCGGGAGATGCTGGACACCAAAGCCCCTTGTGTGTACCTCGATCTGCGCTCTTACCTGGCGGCCGACGAGATCAGGCGGCGTTTTCCCAACATCTATGCCCAGTGTCTGGCCTATGGGATTGACATCACTAGGGACCTGATCCCGGTGGTGCCAGCGGCCCACTATCACTGTGGCGGGGTCTGGGTAGACGAATGGGGGCGTACCTCGCTGCGCCATCTGTATGCTGCCGGCGAGGTCTCCTGCACCGGCGTGCACGGGGCCAACCGGCTGGGGAGCGCGTCGCTGCTGGAGGGCCTGGTCTGGGGCAGCCGAGCGGCGCAGGACATCCGCCGCACTTTAGACGAGCCACTGGAGGTGGACCCGGCCGACATCCCCCTGTGGGTGGACACCGGCCTCCATCCGCCTGACCCGGCGCTGATCCGTCAGGACATGGACACCATCAAGCGCATCATGTGGAACTACGTGGGGTTGGTGCGCAGCGCCCGGCGGCTGGAACGGGCCATTGACGACCTGAGCCACTTGCAGGTGGAGATTGACAAATTCTATCGCGCCACCAGGCTGACCGATGGGCTGATCGGGTTGCGCAACAGCGTGCTGGCGGGGTTGATCGTTGCCCGTGCCGCCTGGGAGAACAAGGCGAGCCGGGGCTGCCACTATCGCGAGGATTAAAGAGGCGAGCGTGGATGACCCTCGGCGGCTGCGGGGGCTGTGGGTGCTTTCCAATGATCCAAGGGGGGCAACTGGATACAACGAAGCCGTGAGCGTATCCTCTATTATGCGGAGCGTAGTGACTGTAGGCTTTTGACAGATGCGTAGGGCTGTGGTACACTATGGTTAGCTCGAAATATGATCACACGCCACCATTGACCAACCTCCGACGTGGATGATGGTTGAGTAAGCTGGGGGAGTGAGGTTGATAACTGGCAAGGCCATGACATCTATACAAATACAACTCCCACCTGGTTTCGGCCCTGACCACGAGAGTGTTGTGATCGGTTATCTGGTGGGTCGCCTCTACGGGCGCGAGGCGTGGGCCAAAGCCTTCGAGGCGTTTGATCTGCTGGATCAGGCTATGTTGGTCACCGCCCAAGGACATTTCACTTTCCGCGCACTTTATCAACAGATAGTAGACTGGCAGATGGCGGATGCCTACCTTGGTGAACTGCTGACCCTGCCCGACGTGGAGCAGCAAGGCCCTGCCTTGTGGTCGCGCTTTGCGCGGCAGATCGTCAGTGAGTTTACGCAACGGGGATGGCGTCGATCAGATGTACCTGAAGCGCGCCTGTTGCTGAGCTACCTGCTATATTGGTGGGGCGCGTTCGCGCGTGGATACGCTTTGGAGGTGGAAATCTTTCGTGACCTGCGGAACAGTGGAGTCCGGTTTCAAGCACATAACTTGCTGGACCGCCAGCAACGCTATTCCCCCAGTGACCTGACAGTCAGTGGTATGGCAGGGGACATCAAGACTTCGATCTACTTCGTCCAGGCCGCAGTGCCGCTGGTGCATGACTTTTACATCGTGCGCCTGTTCGCCCGAGGACATACGCGCACGCTGGTCGTGTTGCTTAAACCGACGGCCTGGGACATAATTGACGGCGACACGGTGCCAGGACATCTGGATACCGTTGTGGACCAGTTACCGGCCCCAGTGAGGATACGACATAGTGGCCAAGAATTGGTGGTAGTGGACTACGATGAGTGGAAAAGGCGCGTCCTGCGCCTGCAAGGAGAAGGCCCATGAACCCACAGACTTTTATGGAGATGAGCGAAGCGGAATTCGATACCTTGATTGACGACTACATAGAGCGAGAGGCAGCCGCTTACGGTGAGATGCCTGCCGAAATCTTTTTCGACCTGCTGTTGGAACGCAGTGCAGCCAAAGCCAGGCAACCACTCAATCTGGAAATCACCGTGGTAGACAATCACCTGATCATCATTCCCGACCGGGAAACGGGTGACGTTATCGTACGTGGCAACGAGGTTCTGATTGGCGAACGTCGTCTGGTGTTCCAACTGGCAGGGGTGGGCGACCGGTAGCCCTCCTGGAAGAGGCGTGCATCGTCGGCGGGCGTCTACAGCTCAGCGTACTGCTTTGCCTGGCCTCCAAAGACAGCTCAGAGCCTTGTCCCAAAATCGTGACGGTCGCCAGACCGAGCATTTGACTGTTAGCGAGAAGGAGATCAAGCCAAAAAACAGCAATGCCAACAAGCCAGTATCAGCAGTTATGGACTCGTTTTGACCCGGTAGGGCTCAACCGCTACGATATCACCACCGATGACCTGCAATGCATCGAAAGGTACATCCACATTCTACAATCGGGACTGAGTGAAACGGTCTGGGATGAGGCCGTTCAAATCGGTGGGCCTTACGGCACCAGCATTCTCATCCATGAGATTGTCGAGATTCGCACTTTACAACAGGCTGGGATTGACCCTTACCGTTACACCCAAAAAGAACTGGCGCGCGTGTTGGCAGATCACCTGTCGGCCCACGTAGTCGCTATCTACGAAGAACACCTGTATTTGCAGGACGTGTTACTCCGGCAGTACGGTCGCCACTTTGAGGTGGCAACACTGGTCAAAGCCAACCGCGCCGATGACACAGATTTGGATTATCTTCTCGAAAGCGGTATCGGTGTCTTTTTGTTGGAGCAAGATCGCGTGGAAGAAGCCAAAGCATATCTGGAACAGTTGAGACGAGGGGGAAATGTGATATGACCAGGATCAGAAAGTTGCAACGAAAAGGGGAGGACGGCACATGGCACAGCGATGCTTACGCCGTTGAAACGCGCCACGGGCAGATCAAGCTGCGTTACTCGCTGGCCTGGGAATACCTGGGTGGACGTTATAACCGGATGATTCAAGAGCAGGGGTTGTCGTTGGAACAATTGGAGCAGGTGCTGGCTGGCGACAGCCTGCGTTGGCTACCGGTCGAAACCATTGAGATGGACGATGAAGACGCTATCCAGGCCCTGGACTGTGAGTGTCACGTGCCCCGTGCGGCGACCGTACCGATTACCCTGGAGGCGCGCATCGTCAGCGGGCGCCTCCAGCTCAGCGCACCGTTGACCAGCCCCATTCGCGTTCAAGGCGATCACATTTATCTGGAAAATGGACGCCAGTTACAGATTGCTTTAGCCCCCGATCCGACGCCTGAGTCGCAGCCTGGGTAAAGCATCTATGCCGGCTTCAGCTTTGCCTGGCCTCCAAAGACAGCTCAGAGCCTTGTCCGAAAACAGTGACCGTCGCCCAGACCGAGTTTGCATCTGGGCGATTTTGGTGGTATACTATGGTTCAGTCTAATCCACCTAGCTCACACATCAACCTCACGAGGCTGACGAGAATTGAAGTGACTTAGCATGGGAGGGCATAGCGATGCAGCCTGGCATTGACCTCTCACCCAACCCTCAAGCTAAAGTGCAAGTGGCAATTGGTGGTCTGAAACAAGCGCCAACGCAGGGGTAACTCTTTGCCTGTCGTTGGCGCTTATTGTTTCGGCAAGCTGACCTGAGAGCAGAATCATCAGCGGGAGGAAGTGCGATGAAAAGCGGAATAAGGATGCTCATGAAGCGCTTTGGTTTTGTCTCGGTCATAGCGACCGTGTTAGGTGTCACGTTTCTCCCTCTTTCCGGCATAGTCTCTGATCCTGCCCTGAGCTGGTCAGAAGCTCGGATCCCTGACGAAATCGTCACCAGCACTCCATCCGCCCCGCCGGAGAGGCCCACTGCTGTGCCGGTATTGCCTGTTGGCCCCTTCCCCAGGCCCTTTGGGACGCCGGCCCCGGAGGATGCCAGTAGGCAGGAGACGGACTTTACGCACAGCCAAGAGCTGGCCGCCTCTGCTCAGACGGACGGCTGGCAATGCTATGGCTCAACCTGTAGTGGAGGTGGTAGCGACCTGCTGTCTCTGAGTTTTAGCGGTACATGTGATGGTTGGGGCGGCGGCAAGAATGGAACGCTTCTACACAATAACGGAGTCACCTGGCAAGCAGTCCCAAGTCCGACGTCGAAGTATATCCAGGCCGTAGCAGCGCTGGCTAATGGTGAAGCCTGGGCAGTAGGCGAAGATGGGATAATTCTGCACTATGTCAACGGCTCATGGCAATCGGTTCCAAGCCCAACGAACAACTATCTTAGAGGAATTACGATGGTCTCCCCTAGTGAGGGATGGGCAGTAGGCTTAGACGGGGTAATTCTGCGCTGTGTCAATGGCTCATGGCAAACTGCTGCCAGCCCAACTGCGGTTGATCTTGCTTCTGTTACTATGGTCAGTTCCAACGAAGGCTGGGCTGTTGGAGGTGACTGGAGTCAAAGCGCCGTAATACTTCACTACACTAATGGAGCATGGCAAGTGCAGTATCAAGGAGGGCAAGATGCCTTGTGGCAAATAGCCATGGTAAGCCCTTCCGAGGGGTGGGCAGTCGGGCAGAACGGCCTTGTCCTGCACTATACAGGCGGAACGTGGATGAGTGTTCCCAGCTCAACAAATGCCTTTCTTTCGGGTATCTCAATGATGAGTTCTTCAGAGGGATGGGCTGTAGGCTCAGGTGGTACCATACTTCACTACACTGGAGGAACATGGGTAGAAGTCCCCAGCCCAACGACATTACAACTGCGCTCCGTTGCCATGCTCGATGCGAGCCACGGATGGGCTGCTGGACAAGGCGGCGTCATTCTGCAGTATGGGCAGCCTTCAATAAGCATGATAATGGGTACGGTAGGAGAAGTTATCGGTGAGAATTTCTTCCCGTTGGAGGGAGCCACAGTTTCCATTGAGACTGGGCAGTCAGTGACCACAGGATCTGACGGAACATATCGCATGGATGTGCTACCTGGCGAGCACATCGTCACAGTGTTCAAGGAAGGATATTATCCTCAAGTCATATCGACAGTGGTGATACCTTGCCAGTTTGACCCGATTCGCCACATTCTTACTTCTAAAGCTTGTCTACCAACCGATGTTGCCTGTTCAGCAAACATCGTTCAGGTTTTACCAGCACTACTTGAAATAGAGGTCGGAGGGGCTGGTGTTTGGGGGACAATCATCGGATTGTGGAATGAGGTGTGCAACACTCGATTGCGATGGCAGCGCGGGGATCCACTGGCTGCTGTTAGAAGTGTCTTAAAGATTGTTGCTACTATTGTTACAAAGCTGGCAGATATCATGGTGCCTGGATTGGGTGCAATCGCTGATGCCATACGATCCGTCTTAAGTTGTGTTGAGGGAATCCTTTACGATTTTGTGCGCCAGAAATGTGGCGGCGAAACCCAATGCTTGATTGCCATTGGAAAAGCCATTGCACGGCTCTTGCAAGAAGCCGGACGTCTGATCGTTCTAATTCACACACACGCTCCATCCTCAGAAACTGGTTTACAAGCCTCAGGTCTTGTGGAGCTTCATATCTACGATGAAAGCGGCAACCATGTAGGTCTACAAGATGGGCAAATCGAGTATGAAATCCCGAATTCGTACCTTATTACCCTGGGAAGCGAGTACCAGATTGCCGTGATTGGTGACGCTATCGCCCAATACCAGATTCGCATTGAGGGTCAAGGTACTGCAAGCTATGAGACCGTTGTCATCCACCCCAAGCGGAATGGGAATCTGACAGAAGTGAGCTATGATACTTTATCGGCTGGGGCCAACTCTGTGGCTTTTGTGGAAATAAATCAAGATACTGAAGATTACACACTCTCTCTGGATAGCGATGGAGACGGAACTGTGGATGGAACTGCTACGCCTATGGATACGGTTGAGGTGGACTTAACGCTTCCAGGACCTACAGGGGTAACTGCTAGCCCTGGTGATACGGTGGTAAATCTCAGTTGGGACGCAAGCGATAGGCATAGTCTGGCGGGTTATAAGATCTACTATGGGATCAGCTCTGGTGTTTATGATGTATCTATCGACGTAGGCAATGCAACGACCTACCAGCTGACTGGCTTGGCTAACGAAACTACGTACTATATTGCCATCGTCTCCTATGATACCACGGGGATTGAAAGTAGTTATTCTGGAGAAGTGGCAGCTACGCCAATCCAGACAGCAACGCCGACGTTAACGCCTACTGCCACCAGAACTCCGACACCTACACACACTGTAACTCCGACGTTAACGCCTACAGCCACCAGAACTCCGACACCAACCCCCACATTGACACTTGGTCATGAAGTGTACCTTCCGCTCATCCTGAAGAACTGGTAGGACCGGAGACCGACGGATAGGCCATAACAGAGGGGCTGGTCAATGCATGACCAGCCCCTCTTTCGCTTTTGTGCTACATTGCCTGCAACTTCAAAGAAGCAATGAGAACTTCAATACTCAGTAGATCCAAATTCTGAGTCGAGATAGTTGCCAAGGTGGCTCATACGTGGTAATCTATGGCTCGATCCAATCACATTCTAGGAGGATGCTGATGCCACGTACAAAGACCACGCTGAAGTTGACCGATATAGACACGCGTGATGCGGCCGTAGAACGATTGGCAACCTACCTTCCCCTGGAGGTAGACGGTTATGCCTGCACCACGGAGACCGTACTCGATGTGTTGATCCAGGCCGCCGTCACGCGCCAAACTATTGAAAGTGTCTGCAACGATCTGGACGAGATGGTCGATGGCGAAACGATTCGCGGCTATCTCAATGAGCAAATCCAGGTCGATGAGTTACAGGAGTTAGAACGACGGGTAAATCAAGCGTTGGTGGCCGGTCTGCCCCGGCGTTTGTGGAAACCTCGGTTGCACACTGCCATTGACCTGCACGACGAGCCTTTCTACGGCTACACGCCGGAGTTGGCAAGTTTTACCTGTGGCGGGCCAGCCAGGAAGGGGACCACACGCTTCTTCCGGATGGCCACCGCCTATGTCATCTTCAAGGGTCTGCGGGTGACCTTGGCGGTTCTCTTTGTGCATCCTGAGGACTCATTACCCGAGTTGGTAGCCGCCTTACTGCGGCGATTGCGCATTTTGGGTCTGAAAATCAAGCGGTTGTACTTTGATAAGGGCTTTTGCACCACGCCAGTCTTGCGGTATGTGGAGAAAAGTGGCTGGCCCGCCATCCTGGCGTGTCCCATTCGCGGCAAGAAGGGCGGCACCAAGGGCCTGTGCCACGGCCGGGCTAGCTATCAGACCACACATACCTTCAAGTGCCAACAATACGGGGCCTACACCGCCCCCCTCACAGTGGCTCGCACCTATACTTCCCATAAGCGGAGCAAACGCAAGGGACGACAGGCCAGATGGTTGGTCTTTGTGGTCTTGAACTGCACCCTGACCCCCAACAGCGTCAGAGAGTGCTATCGGCGTCGCTTTGGCGTGGAGACCAGCTATCGCTGTATGCGCCAAGTCCGGGCCTGGACCACCTCCCGCAATGCCGCTTTGCGGTTCTTACTGATGGGCTTGGGCTTTGTTTTGGTCAATCTGTGGCTTGAACTCCGCTGGCACTTCTGCCAAGTCAAACAACGACACGGCCCCCGTCAGATTGACACCCAGCAATTTAAACTGCAGCGAATGCGTGCTTTCCTCCGCCGTGCGATTGAGAGAATCTATGGGGTGGTTTCCTTCATCGAAGCTGATGTGGCACCCCTGGGAGTATGAACTTTGGATCTACTGAGTCTACGAATCTACCAATCTACCAAATTATACCATCTTCCATGCATATCAGTCAAGATGAAACCCTGTGACATCAGCATCCCCAGGGAGTGGGAGCGGATCAGGCCCGAGGCCCTCGACGGCACG
>VGOG01000087.1 GCA_016875995.1 Chloroflexota bacterium | reverse complement strand
AGGCGGTGGACTTGGTGCAGGAGGGCGATGAGGTCGAATTGGTGTTGACCGCGACTCCCTTCTACGTGGAGAGTGGCGGCCAGGTCAGCGATACCGGCGTGATCGTTTCCTCCCCATCATTCCCCCCAACCTTGGGGGGGAGAGTGGGGGGGACAGAGGGGGGGCAATGGGAGGTCGCCGTCAGCGATGTGCGGCAGCCTCTCCCAGGGCTCATCGTCCACATTGGAAAGGTGCGATTAGGTACGCCTCGGGTGGGCGACAACGCCCAGGCCGTGGTGGACTCCGAGCGACGGATGGACATCGCCCGCAACCACACCGCTACCCACCTCTTGCACAACGCGCTGCGCAAGATACTGGGCGAGCACGTCCAGCAGGCTGGCTCCCTGGTGGCTCCCGATCGCCTGCGTTTTGACTTTACTCACTCGGCCATGCTCACTCAGGAAGAGCTGAGCCTGATCGAGCAGGTAGTCAACGAAGCCATCCTGGCCAATTACTCCGTAACAGTAGTCTATCGGGGCTACAAAGAGGCCATCGCCGAAGGGGCCCTGGCATTGTTTGGCGAGAAGTACGGCGAACGAGTGCGGATGCTTAAGGTCGGCGATCCGACCAGGCCCTTCAGCCAGGAACTTTGCGGCGGCACCCACGTGAGGCATACCAGCGAGATCGGTCCCTTCCACATCATCTCCGAATCGAGCATCGGGGCGGGCCTCCGTCGTATCGAAGCGCTGACGGGATGGGTTGCTCAAAAACTGATTCGGGAGCGGATGAGGGTGTTAGAATCCAGCGCAGCATCCCTCGGCTGTTCTCCCGATGAGGTTGATCAGAAGGTGTCGTTGCTTCTGGGCGAGCTTCAGGGACAGACCAGGGAGGTTGCTCGCTTACGCCGGGAGATCGCCCAGCGCGATTTCGAGGAACTGCTCTCTCAGGTGCAGGATGTGAGGGGGGTGAAAGTCCTGGCTGCTCAGGTTGAAGCGGCCCACATGGATACTTTGCGGGAGATGAGCGATTGGTTCCGCAGCCGCATGAGGTCTGGCGTCATCGTCCTGGGGGCGGTGATGGATTCGAAGCCTGGTTTCGTGGCTGCTATCACTCCCGATCTGGTGGAGCGGGGCCTTCACGCCGGGCAGCTCGTGAGACAGGTGGCTCAGGTAGTAGGGGGCAGTGGGGGGGGCAAGCCCACCCTGGCCCAGGCTGGTGGACGGGACGCGAGCCGCATCGGGGAGGCCCTCAGCCTGGCATCTGATCTGGTTTCGCGGTGGATGGTAGGAGGCGTCTCTGACGCCGAGAAGGGCTTGTCGAAGGGGAGGAGCTTAATTGACGACACAGGTCGTTCATCTGGAAGCTGACGACGATATCACCGCTGTGCGAGCGCGTCTGGAAAAGGCCGAGGCCCCGCGAGTGCTTCTGGTGGTGCCGCCAGGATGCCAGGCCTTCGACAGCCTGCTCGATTTCAAGTTACTTCAGCGCTACGCCGAGTCTCTGGCCCTGGAGGTAGCTCTGGTCACCAACTCCAGCAAAAGGCGGGTGCTGGCTCGTCAGTTGGGCTTTTCGGTCTTCGCCTCGGCGAAGTGGGGTCAGAAGAGAGCCAGGTGGCACCGCCCGAAGGCCACGCCGAGATGGGGGAGGCGCTTGAGCTGGGGGGAGCGCATCTTTGGTGCTTTTGTCTTCGTCGTAGCCCTCTCAGCCTTGTTGGCTGTGGCCCTTTTGATCGTGCCCAGCGCGGAGATCACCCTGGTCCCGGACAGTGAGGTGATTGATGTCACACTGCAGGTTCAGGCCGACCCTGAGTTGGAGATGATCAACTACCAGGCGGGCCAGATCCCGGCCCGGGTGGTACAAGCCCTGATTGAGGGGACCGCCCAGATTCCTGTTACTGGGACAAAAGATGCTCCCGATGAGCCGGCTAGAGGGTTGGTCTTTTTCGTAAACAATATAAACCAGCCGGTGACCGTGCCCCAGGGAACAGTGGTTGCTACTTCAACTGGATCCACCATCAGGTTTATTACCGTCGAGGAAGTTATTGTGCCGGGGATGCTGGGGAGCACGGCTGAAGCGGAGGTGGTAGCTCTCGATCCGGGTCCCAGCGGCAACGTGAGAGCCAACTTGATCAATATGATCGAGGGGCCGCTCTCTTTGCAAGTTAAGGTCACCAATCCCGCACCAATGGAGGGAGGCAGCGTCAAGCAAGTCGGGATGGTCACTACGGCCGATCGGGAGCGTCTCAAAGCTGCCCTCTTGCAGCAATTACAACAGGCGGCCTACGGTCAACTGAGTGAGCGGCTCGAGGAGGGGGAGTTCTTGTCCGCCGAGTCCGTGGCAATGGATCGTATCGTGACCGAACGCTACGACAAGTTGCTAGAGGAGCAGGCCGATGTCCTTACGCTGGAGATGGAGGTGATGTTCCGAGGGACAGCCATCGAGGAAAAGAACGCTAATGCCCTGATCCGGGCAGCCCTTGAGGCTGTTATGCAAGATGGTTTCACATTAGTGGGTCAGGGATTGCAATATCAGAGAGGCGAGATTACTGGCGTGGAGGATGGGAAAGTATCCTTCGTTATGAGGGGGTCGGGCTCAGTGATGGCTCAGGTTGATGAGAAAGCCATCAAAGAGGCCATCCGGGGCAAACCTTTGGACTGGGCTGAGGACTACCTGAGTCAGAACCTGCGTTTGGAGGCGGCGCCTGTCATTGAGGTTACACCCACCTGGCCAGGACGGATGCCGTGGTTTGGCTTCCGTATCAGCATCTCGACTGAGGTAGAATGATGCGGGTTTTAGCCTTGGATGTGGGGGATAGGCGTATTGGCGTAGCCATCAGTGATCCAAGCCAGGTGCTCGCTCGCGGCTTGAAAGTCATCCAGCGGGGCTCTCGGCAGGAGGATTTCGCTGCCGTGGCTCGATTGGTAGAGGAGCACGAGGTAGAGAGGGTGGTGGTAGGGTACCCCAGGAGCCTGGATGGGAAGACCCACGCGCAGGCCGACAAGGTAGAGCGCTACGCGGCCGGGTTGGCCAAGGCGCTAACCGTGCCGGTACTTTTGTGGGACGAGCGACTTTCCACGGTCAGTGCCGAAAGGCTGTTGAGGGAAGCGGGCCTCAGGGGCCAAAAGAAACAGGAGAGAGTTGACGCCGTGGCTGCGGCGGTGATCTTGCAAGACTATCTGGATTCAGGCAAAGAAGGAAACTCGTTATGAAAAAGAGCATCTCAATGTTGATTCTTGGGCTAACGATGCTCATATTGGTAAGTGCGGGGTGTTGCGGTGTAGGAGGCGTCTCTGACGCCGAGGTGATGGATGCCCTGTTGAGGGTCTACCTGCGCTTTCGACAGGAGGAGATCGCCCGGCCAGCCAGCGACGACCCCACGCCGGTGGTTTTCGTCGTGGAGCCGGGGGAGACAGCGGGCGACATCGCCTTGCGGCTGAAGCGATCGGGCTTGATCAATGACGCCGAGCTCTTCCGCCTGCTGGCCCGTTCCTACAAAGCCGATAGCAAGTTAGAGGCCGGCCGGTATGAGCTGCGAGCAAACATGAGCATGGAGGAGATCATCGAGGCCCTGCAGCATGGCCGCCTCGAGGAGATCGCGGTGACCATCCCCGAGGGCTGGCGAGCCGAACAGATTGCCGAGATGCTAGTAGAAGAAGTGGGCATAGACGGCGGCAAATTCCTGGCTCTGGTGCAAAACGGGGTTTTCGATTACGAGTTCCTGCAGGATCGGCCGCCGGAGGCTGGTTTGGAGGGGTTTCTCTTCCCTGATACCTATCTCTTTCCGGTCCAGCCCACCGCCCTCGACATAATTGAGCGCATGCTGGACAACTTCGACCAGCGTTTCACAGCGGAGATGCGCCAGGCAGCCGTGGAGCGGGAGATGACTATCCGTCAGGTGGTGACCCTGGCCTCCATCGTGGAGCGGGAAGCGGTGGTGGCAGAGGAGCGTCCTATTATAGCCGGCGTCTTTTTGAACCGGCTGGAGAAGGGCATGAACCTGGAGGCTTGTCCTACAGTGCAGTACGCTTTAGGCTTTCAGGAGGATACGGGCCAGTGGTGGAAAACGCCCGTGACCCTGGAAGAGTTTGCCCAGGTGAACTCGCCCTACAATACTTACCTTCACCGGGGGTTGCCTCCTGGCCCTATCTGCAACCCGGGCTTTGCCTCGATTCAGGCCGTCCTGGAACCTGTAGAGAGCGACTATCTGTACTTCTTGGCCAAGGGTGATGGCTCTCACGCCTTCGCTAAAACCTTCGAGGAACATCTTCAAAACAGGCAGCGGTATCAGCGATAGGTCGAAATCCAAGCTTCAAACTCAAACGTCAAAGGCAATGGGGCGTTCAAGAATCGAAAATCGAAAATCGAAAATCGAAAATCGGGGAAGGCGCACGCCGGCGTTGTCGCTGAGCGTGCTTTTCGTTTTGGGATGGCTGCTTGTTGCTTGCGCCGGCCCTTCGGCCAGGCTCAGGGCAGGCCTGGGCAGCACCAGACCTGTGGTCAAGATCGGCCTGGTGGCTCCTTTCGAGGGACTCCACCGGCATCTGGGCTACGACGTGCTCTATGCTGTGAAGTTGGCGGTGCGAGAGCGCAACGCGGCGGGTGGCGTGGGTGGCTACATGGTGGAGCTGGTGGCCCTGGACGACGGCAACGATGCGTCTCAGGCACGATGGCAGGCCAGGAAGATGATCGTTGACTCCGATGTTATGGGGGTCATTGGCCATTTCTCCGACGAGGCGGCCCTGGTGGCCGTAGATGAGTACTATCGAGCTGGTTTGGCGTTGATCACTCAAGTCGCAGCGGACGCCGTGACAGAGCGAGGCTACTCTGAGGTCTTTCGTCTTTATGCTCGCAACGATCTTTTGGGGGCGAAGGCAGCGAGATACGTTGTGGAGGAGCTGGGAATGAGCCGCCTGGCGGTCCTTCGCGGTAGCCATGATCTGGCCGATGCTTTCCTCCAGACGGCTGAGCAGTTGGGGGCAACAATTGTGCTAGACGCTGACACTGATCTCACGTTTCACGTTTCACGTTTCGCGCCTGCTGAGCTGGTTTTCTTCAGCGGGGGAGCAGTTGAGGGAGCAGAGGTGATAGCCCAGGCGCGCAGGGCGGGCATAGAGGTGACCTTCATGGGAGGTAGCGGGTTGGACAGCCCCCAGTTGGAGCAGATCGGAGGGGAGGCTGTTGGAGGAGTCTTTTACATCACTGCCGCGCCGAGAATCAAGGCGGGGGATTTTGTGGCTGCCTATCAGGACCTGACCGGGCGCTCGCCTGGCCCTCAGGCCATCGTGGCCTACGATGCTGCTCGCGTTCTCCTGGAGGCTTTAGCTAAGGCCATCGAGTCGCAGGGGAGACCTGCCAGAAGTGCTGTCGTCACCGAGTTAGGCGCTCTGCAAAACTACCCAGGTCTGACTGGCCCCATAACTTTCGACGACAAAGGCGACCTGGCGGCGCCGAAGACGTACATCTACCGCTTTTAACTTCAGGTTTCGACGTTAATGATCTCGTGGATGAGGGGTGGACACTCCACAGGTTCATCGCTCCAGGAATAGGCATCCAGGAGCCTCCGCCTGGCGTCGGCTAACTTCTGCTCATCGTTGGTGTGGATAGTTAATAGCCGCTCACCTTTTTCGACATAATCACTAATTTTCTTGGCTAGCACTACGCCTACGGCATGGTCAATTGTATCTCCTTTGCGGGTTCGGCCACCGCCGAGGAGGGCTGCTGTCAGGCCAACCTCCAGGGCATTCAGGCCAGCTACGTAGCCGGAGCGGGGGGAGGGCAAATCTTCTATGAGAGTTGTCTGAGGTAATAGGGCAGGATCGTCAACGTAAGCCACATCGCCTTCCTGACCCACTATCCAGTTGCGGAATTTGCGCCAGGCTCGACCACTGTCCAGCTCGTGCAGCAGCAGCTCGCGGGCCTCTTGGGTGTCTCGCGCACGGTTGGCCAGAAGTAGCATCTGGCCGGCGATGACCAGGCAGTGCTCGAGAAAATCGGCGGGGCCGTGACCATGTAGGGTAGCGATGGCCTCTTTGAGCTCCAGGGCGTTGCCTACAGCCTGACCGAGGGGCTGGTTCATGTCGGATATGACGGCTGCCACGCGGCGGCCCAGCGCCTGGCCGATGTTTGTCATCGTTTGTGCCAGTGCTATCGCCTCTTCCCTGGTGTGCATAAAAGCTCCGAGACCCACTTTGACGTCCAGGACGATGGCGTTAGCACCGCTGGCTACCTTTTTGCTCATGATGGAGCTGGCGATGAGGGAGATGTTGCTCACCGTGGCCGTCACATCGCGCAGGGCGTAGAACTTGCCATCGGCTGGGACCATGTCGGCCGTTTGTCCGACGATGACGATACCGTGGTCGCGCAACTTGGCCACGAACTCCTCGGCCGAGAGATCAGCTTTGAAGCCAGGGATGGACTCCAGCTTATCCAGGGTTCCGCCGCTGAAGCCCAGGCCTCGGCCCGATATCTTCCCCACTGGCAATCCTGTGGCCGCTACCAGGGGAGCAACTACCAGGGTTGTCTTGTCGCCCACACCGCCGGTGGAGTGTTTGTCAACCACAATGGGGGCGATGGACGAGAGATCCATCATCATACCTGAGTGGGCCATGGACGTGGTGAGGTCAGCGGTTTCCCGCGCATCCATGCCTTTCAGGTAGATGGCCATGAGCAAGGATGCCGCCTGGTAATCGGGTATCTCTCCCCGAGTGAAGCCCTGGACGAAGAAGTCAATTTCTTTGGCAGAAAGAGTATGGCCGTCTCGTTTTCTGGCGATAATGTCAACTGCGCGCATTTGGTCTCCTTGATCAAGCACCGGCGATGGTGTAAGAAATATTCGATATTATAGCACAACAATATGAAATGTGCCAACTCGCGTTTTGGCGAAAGCCGTTATAAGGACGCGGAGTGGGCGCGGAGAACTGCTAGAACTAATAGGGGGTAGGGAGATGAAAGTGGATATGATCTTGTCAAATGGCATCGTGGTCACTATGGATAAGCGCCTGGAGGTTTTTCCTCGGGGGGCGGTGGTCATAAAGGATGGCCAAATAGTCGCTGTCGGGCCAGCGACCGATTTAAGTGGAAGGTACGAGGCCGAGCAGGCCATTGACTGCGTGGGGCAGGTGGTCATGCCTGGCCTGATCAACGCTCACACTCACGTGCCCATGAGTTTGCTCAGAGGCCTGGCCGACGATCTGCGGCTTGATGTCTGGCTGTATGGCTACATGTTGCCTGTGGAGAGGGAGTTTGTGAACGAGGAATCTTGTTACTACGCCACCTTGCTATCTTGTGCCGAGATGATTCGCTCAGGCGTGACCTGCTTTGCCGATATGTACTATTTCGAGGAAGAGGTGGCCAGGGCGGCGCAAGAAGTGGGCCTGCGGGCGGTCTGTGCCGAAACGGTGATGAAATTGCCTACCCCCGATGCGGCTAGCTACGACGAGAGTCTGGAGTATTGTCAGCGATTCATCGCTGGCTGGAAGGGGCATGAGCTGATCGTGCCTGCTGTCGGGCCGCACTCACCGTATACGTGCACACCGGAGATCCTGAGGGAGATGGCACGCTTGGCCCAGGAATATGACGTGCCCTTGCTTATCCATCTTTCAGAGACGGAGGGGGATGTGGAGGGTACCCGGCAGCTTTATGGCTGTGCGCCGGCGTTTTGTCTGGACGATTTTGGCGTCTTGGATAGCAAGACTTTGGCGGTCCATGGTGTGCACTTAACTGAGGAAGAGATGGAGCTGCTGGTGCAGAAAAGTGTCGGTGTAGCACATTGTCCAACCAGCAATTTGAAACTTGCCAGCGGCGTGGCGCCGGTGGCTCGCATGTTAGACCTCGGTCTGAAGGTGGGCATCGGCACCGATGGCCCTGCTAGCAACAATGACCAGGACATGTTCGAGGAGATGCGCCTGGCGGCTCTATTAGCTAAAGGCACTACGCGCGACCCCAAGGCTGTGCCAGCGCGGATTGCTTTGACTATGGCCACCATTGGGGGGGCGCGAGCTCTGCACCTGGATCATATCACAGGTTCTATTGAGGTGGGCAAGCAAGCTGATTTGACGGTAGTGGATGTGGACGTTCTGCACATCACGCCAAAGTTCGATCTGTCGGTTGATAATATCTATTCTCGGTTGGTTTATGCTACTAAGAGCGCGGACGTGCGACATGTTCTGGTGAATGGGCGTTTGCTGATGAAGGATAGAGAACTCCTTACGGTGAATGTAGACACGATCACGGCCGAGGTCCAACGCATCGCTGATCGGGTGAACGTCTTCTTGATGCGGAGGGAGGAGAGTCTCCTGGACAAGCTGGTGGCCATTGGCGGCCTGGAGTGGAAGGAAACGTTTGAGGTGCAAGTCAAGGGGTCAGTGGAGGACGAAGCGGTTGTCATGGAAGGGCTGATTCATCCAGATATTTCTGCGGTGTGGAGCCCCTCGGTTCGGGATCAATACGATGCCTACCTACTTTTTGCAGACGCGAGCCAGGGATGTATTCGTCACCGTGAGGATAACGTGGTGAGGGAAGAGGGAGGGGTTCCTGAGTCTATACGCACTTTGACCCTAACCGGGTCCGGCAGCGAGCAGGAGTTTGACAATTCTGTGCTTCTCTCTCGTTCTCGTTTCACTTCCAAGGCCGATCGCACCCTGCGTTTCTATTGTGAGTATTTTGAGCCCGACAGCGTGAAAGAGGTTCACAAACACCGGCAGCGCTGGCATATCAGATACAAGGGGGTGCAATTTGCTGTCAATCTTGACAGGTTAACCAAGCCGGCTCACGAAGGTGCCTTTCTGGAGATCAAGAGTCGTACCTGGTCGAAAAAAGATGCTGAGCAGAAAGCGTTGTTGATAGGGGAGTTGTTAGACGTATTTAGCGTTGATCGCGAGAGTCTTCTAAAGCGAGACTACGTGGATTTTTAGCTGCCGCCCAACCTTCGCGTAGTCAAAGCTTGCCTTTGACTCACTTTATGGAAGTATCTTAAAAGGATAAATAGGCTATGCGAAGTAATGATAGCGGCTGACTGCCATGTTGGTCCAACAAATTACTAATGTCCGGAAATCAAAATGCCTGTAGGGGTAGGGGATCCCTACAGGCATTTTAGTTGGTGGAGATGGCGGGAATCGAACCCGCGTCCAGAGAGTTCGACCCAGGATATGCTACAAGCTTAGTCGGTCTTTTGCGATTCGTCCAGGTCAGCCCCGACCGACAGGGTCTGGCCCGAACTAGCCGATCCAAGCTTTGTGGGCTTGGCTTTGATGCTCTTATCGGCGTCAGGAACACCGCACCCCAATTTCTATGACATCTGATCCAGGTCTATCGGGGGAGACCTGGCCAGACGTAGCTGCTCTTAGGCAGCCAGGGCGAGTTGAGGTTCGCCGGTTATCTTTAGTTGCCCTTGTTTGACGAGGGTAGGGCACCTCGGCTTGCAATCCTTGGCCAGCCTTCCCTGTCGAAACCCTTCATCCCCAATCAATCCAATTATAACACAAGTCTGGATTTTTTGCAACTGTGGAATATTGTCATAATCTTCCCTCTTGCCTAGCCAGTGCTCGCTCCATTTCCCGTTGAGCGTCGCGCTTGTGGATGGCCTGGCGCTTGTCATAGAGCTTTTTGCCGCGGGCCAGGGCAATCTCCACTTTGGTCCATTTGTTGTCCTTGAGATAGAAGCGTAGGGGAATGACGGTGTAGCCTTTTTCTTGTACCTTACCCTGCAGGCGGTTGATCTCGTGGCGATGCATGAGCAGCTTACGCGGACGTTTAGGTTTATGGCTATTGCGTCCAGCCTGCTGGTAGGGAGCGATGTGGGTATCTATCAGCCAAAGCTCACCGTTCTTCACCTGAACATAACTATCCCGCAAACTGACACGGCCATGTCGCACTGATTTGATCTCCGTGCCGGTGAGGACAATCCCAGCTTCGTAGGTCTCGTCAATGAAGTAATCGTGCCGTGCCTTGCGATTGGTAGCAACTGTTCGCTCTTTACTTTTCACTTGTTAATCCCCGCAAATACTCGATCGCACGCTGTAACTGTGGATCGCGACCAGACTTGATGTCCTCCTCGGTCATATCCACTTGGATGTCGGGAACAAGACCTTCCTCGTGAATGGCACGGCCCAGGGGTGTAAACCAGCGCGCAAAGGTAACCCGTAACTCGGAGCCATCGCTAAGGTAATGAGAAAGCTGAACCGATCCCTTGCCCAAGGTCTGCTCGCCAATCAGGATACCTCGACCAGCATCCTGGATGGCGCCAGCCACGATCTCCGAGGCGCTGGCGCTGGCCTCATTGACCAGAACCGCCAGAGGTATATCGGTAGCCAAACCACCGCTTTGGGCAAGGTAATCTCTATCCTGACCATCCCTAAGTCTTTCCACGAGAATAGAACCTTCGCTGACAAACTGACTGCCTATTTCTACGGCTACATCTAAAAAGCCGCCGGGGTTATCACGTAGATCGAAGATCAGGCCCCGTGGTTCCTCAGCCAGCAGGGATTGCAAGGCTGCTTTAAGTTTGCTCGCAGCCTGAGCATTGAATTCGGAGAGCTTGAGATAGGCGAGGCCGTCATCCACCATGCGGGATTCTACAATGACCATCTCGATTCTTTGTCGAACTACCTCGACAACGAAGGTCTCTTCAATACCCTGCCGTTTTATCGTGAGGCGAGCTATGCTGCCCGCTGGCCCTCGAATCAGGGCTACAGCCTCAAAGATGCTCATTTTTTCAATGACCGTATCACCTACCGCGAGAACTATATCACCTGGCTCAAGGCCAGCCTGTGCTGCTGGCCTGCCCTCGAGGGTCCGGATGATCTCCAATTGGCCATCGTTATTCATGCTGACCACAGCGCCAATGCCATCAAAAGCACCTGACATATCCTCTCTGACAATGGAGGCCATCTCGGGATCCAGGAAAGCAGTGTATTGATCATTGAGATCATCTATCACTCCACGGATAGCACTGTAGGTCATCTCCTGAGCAGCGGGTAGATCACCGTAGAAATCGCGTTCCAGAAAACGCCAGGCCTCCCAGAAGATGTGGAAGGCCTCTGCTTCGTTGTCAGCAGGTCCCGCAGCCACAACGGTGAGACCAAGTGTCAGGGGAGCCCTTGCTGCTACAAAGCCCGCTAGAAACGCTACGCTGGTGACCAGGGCTACCAACAGAGCGACGATCGTTAATCTGAGACAACCGTGCAACAACTTAGACATCTGACTTACTCCTGAATTTGACATAACGCTGGCAAAGGATTATTAAGAGACAGGTTATCTGTCGCGCATACGAATCTCAACCAAAGTTATTCTAGCACACATTACGAAGATAAGCAAGCGCAGCGACCAGGAAAACTATGAAGAGACGACCAAGAAGACATTCTGCGAGGAGCGCTTTTGCGACGAAGCAATCTCACTCGTGTGAGGCAGGAGATTGCTTCAAGGCAACACGAAGTTGGACTTTCAGCTCATTATTTATACATAAGATATATAGTCTGAAGTTTATGCAATCCTATAAAAGCTGGAGATCAAACTAAGCAATGCCGAAAAGCCTTCAGAAACCGGGCTGGCAAATGGCCTTCTAAGGTAGTTCCCTCAGGACCGTGCTCTTCTCGCTCCACCAAGCCCCACCGATGGAAAAGCGAGACCAATTCACCTTCCCGATAAGAGATGCAAGCTTTGATACGCACCAGATTCTCATTAAGGACGGCCTCGATGCAAGTCAACAGCTCCTTCAATCCCACCCTTTCTTTAGCCGAAATAGCCAAACTATTGGGAAACTCCTGCATTATGCGCTGCACCTGGTCAGGGCTGTTTAGCCGATCAACTTTGTTGAGAGCCAACACCACTGGCATATCCGTAGCCCCCAGGCTCCTTAACGTATCCTCCACTACCCGACTTTGCAACAATACGTTAGGATGTGTTATGTCAACGATATGCAGGAGAAGGTCTGCGTCGTTGATTTCCTCCAGGGTAGCACGGAAAGCAGCTATCAGTTGAGTGGGGAGCTTCTGGATAAAGCCCACGGTGTCAGTGAAAAGGGCCACCTGTCTTTGTGGCAGCAATACCCGTCTCGTCGTGGGATCCAAGGTAGCGAAGAGCTTATCCTCTACCAGTACCTCGGCTCCAGAAATAGCGTTAAGCAAGGTTGATTTGCCTGCATTTGTATAACCCACGATCGCTATCACAGGCGTGGCCGCTTGGCGACGCTGTCGGCGATAAAGGCGCCGATGAGTACGTACCTGCTCCAACTCTTGCTTGAGCTGCGTGATACGCTCTCTAATGCGACGCCGGTCGATCTCGAGCTGCCTTTCGCCCGGTCCTCGCAAGCCCACACCTCCCACGCCACCACGAGCTGCTCCACCTCCCGCCTGGCGGGCCAGGTGTGTCCACATGCGCGTCAGTCGTGGCAGACGGTACTCGTATTGAGCCAGTTCCACCTGTAACTGGCCCTCTCTGGTATGAGCGTGCTGAGCGAAAATATCAAGGATCAGCGAAGTACGGTCCAGGACTTTTACATCCCAAGCCTCTTCCAGCTCACGCTGCTGGCGCGGCGAAAGCTCGTCATCGAAGATGACCAAATCGCAACCCAGCTCTTCCTTGAGGGTTCCAATTTCCTCTACTTTGCCCTTACCAATATAGGTGGCCGGATTGATGGCATCCAGCTTCTGGAAAGTCTGGCCGCCCACCTCCACGCCGGCTGTGCGGGCTAACTGAGCCAATTCCATCAGCGAGTCCTGCACTGACCAACCACCACGCTCACTCTTCAGCTTCACTCCCACGAGCAAAGCTCGCTCTGGAGTCACGTTGATAAAATCCGCTTCCTTAGCGATGGTCACTCCTCCCCATCCAACAACGATTTTACGACTGCAATCATTACGTCCGTCAGGCTATCCACCAGCAGTCTGTCTGGCAATACCTGTTTTTCTCCCCTAACTTCGCATAGCCTAGTTTTGTTATTGGAAATCTAAGGCTGTTTAAAAGCAAAAGGAGCTTTGGCTACGCGAATGGGTACGCAAGCGCCCCCTTCCCATTTAATACTACCACAAACTCCAGCAAACGTCAAGGCTGAACCCATGGCCACCCGCCTTGTGAAAAATCTACAGCAGTGGTATAATATATCGCGCTATCTGGCTTGACAATGCTGACTCCTCCCCCCGGATGGCATAATCACCTCAAATTGGGGGGGGGAGGAGGCCGATCGTATTGGCTATCATAAGGTTATTAAGGAGGAACAAAAGTGACAAAAGAGCAACGCCATCAGGCCAAGAATGCCAACGAGCAGCAACCAACCAACATCAAAGATTTAAAACCACACATGAGGTTGAGAGGCAGAGTAACCAACATAGGACTCTCTGGCGCTTTCGTGGACATAGGCATGAGCCAAGAAGGGTGGGTGCACATCTCCCAATTGAGTAAAGATCCAGTCAATAGGGTCACAGAAGTCATAGAGCCAGGCGATGAGGTAACAGTCTGGGTCAGAAAAGTGGATATCAAGAAGGGACGCATCAATCTAACTATGGTAGAACCACCCGAGAGGACCCTCCGTGACCTGAAACCAGGTATGATCATCGAGGGCAAAGTGACACGCCTGGCTCCATTTGGCGCCTTCGTAGACATTGGCGTTGGCCGTGATGGATTAGTACACATCAGTGAGCTGGCCCCAGGCTACGTAGAGGATCCATCCGAGATAGTGTCAGTGGGGGAAGACGTGGAGGTTAAGGTGCTAAACGTTGACCACAGGAGGCGTCAGATCGAGTTGGGCATGAAAGAGATGCCCCTGGAAATTGACGAGGAGGAACCCCTCCCCTCAATCATGGAATTGGCACTCAAGGCAGCCTTCGACCGTCAGGGGAACGAAGAAGACAACAGAGGCAAAAAGGCAAAGGGGAGCAAGAAGAGTCTCCCCCGGAGCGAACAAAACGACATCATTACCAGAACGCTGCGCAGCCATGGCGGCTAATCCCAATTCCCCTATCCACCAACAACTCAGCAACTATTATCCCTCCCCTCAGCTCTCCAGGGCTCATCTGCTCCGGGGCTCGCTGAGGAATCTCCCCTCCAACAAATCAACAATTCCCGCCATGTCGTCAAGGCCGAACTGAGGGACGTCCAGATCAAAGGGCTGGTCCGAGACAAGGGCCACCAGCTCATCCGGGATACACAGCAGCTCCCCTCCCCCCTCCCGACGCGAGACCTCGATCTTGGGCGCATCTCCCCGCTTATAGCCCTCCGTAAGAATTATGTCAACGTCGGTCACGAAGGCGGCAATTTCGCTCAGGCCCATCTCCCTGTCCAGACGCTTGATGAGAGCCAGCTTCCGGGGCGAGGCGATCACCACGCTATCGCTACCCGCCTGGGCCAGTCGCCAACTGTCCTTGCCAGGCTGGTCAACCTCGAAGCCGTGAACGTCATGCTTGACCGTGGCCACGCGGTACCCCCGCCGCTTCAGCTCGGCGATCAGTTTCTCCAAAAAGGTCGTTTTGCCAACCCCAGACTTGCCAACAACGGAGATGATGGGTATCACCAAAGGACCTCAGTCAACGTTTTCAGGCCAATCCAGCATCTGCACTGTGACCCGCTCCCCCGCCTTCACGTGCCGGACACCCTCGGGGATTATGGCCAGACCGTTGGCTTTCACCATAGAGGTAAGAATGCCAGAGCCCTCCGGGCCAGTGACCGAGACGTAATATTCGCCGTTGCGCTTGGTCACCACCGCCCGCTTGAAATTGCGTCGCCCGCTGCTTTTGACATCCTCCTCCAAAATAGCCTCTACTGTGGGCTTGCGCAAGCGTGTTTTGCCCAGCATCTTGAGGATAGCCGGCCGGGCAAACTGTTCAAACGAGACCATAGCCGACACAGGGTTGCCTGGCAGGCCCAAGACGGGCACGCCCTGAATCTCGCCAAAGGCCAAAGGTTTGCCGGGCTTCATCCGCACCTGCCAGAAGTGCATCTCTCCCTCGGCACCCAGGACGTCCTTGACCACGTCGTAGTCGCCCACCGATACCCCGGCCGAGGTGAGGAAGAGATCAACCCCCTGGGCCAAACCTTCACGGATCTTGGCTGTCAGTTCCTCCATGTCGTCGCGCGCTATCCCCAGCCGGATAGGGATACCACCATAGCGCTGGACCAGCGCGGCGTTGGAGTACTCATTGGAGTTACGAATCTTGCCTGGAGCCAGTGGCTCGTCAATGGCAATGAGTTCGTCGCCGGTGGCCAAAATAGCCACCCGTGGCCGGCGGATCACCCGAACCCTGGCCCTCCCCAGCGAGGCCAGCACGCCGATCTCCTGAGGGCGCAAAACCGTGCCTTCGGGCAGAACCAACTCCTCTTTGCGAATGTCCTCCCCTGCCGGTCGCACGTTCTCCCCTACGACCACCTGGCTGAAGATCTCGATCCAATCACCCGGTCTGTTGCCCTTTACTAATCTCTCGCTGGTGTCCTCGAACCGCACCACCGCGTCAGCGCCGGTGGGAAGCGGTGCCCCCGTCATGATACGGATGGCCGTACTTGGCTCCACGACCAGATCTGTGGTGTAGCCGGCCGCGAGATCAGCGATTACTCGCAGCCTGACCGGCGTTTCGGTGCTGGCCCCAACCGTGTCCGCCGCCCGCACGGCATA
>VGOG01000086.1 GCA_016875995.1 Chloroflexota bacterium | reverse complement strand
GAACGGCTTCAACCACCTGCTACACTTGAGACTCGCTTGGGTCAACGGAAGCTTCGATTCACTGTTCCAGGTAGAAGCCTCCCCCAACTCATAAATGCGCCCCGTTCTGCATGTCACCTGTTATGGTGACACATATTCTTTATTGCGATATCCGTACGTGTTTAGGGATTTCAAACGCACAGAATGGGGTACACACGGTGGTGTGTCCTATTACGAATCTGTTGTCCCATTTCTCAAAATGGAGGTGTTCTGATGCTGCACATCGGAAGAAACCTGGACTCAGAGGAAGACGTTTACATCAATGCGAATAAATCCCGCGCTGTTTTGATTTGTGGCAAACGGGGCAGCGGGAAGTCTTACACGATGGGGGTGTTAGTGGAGGAACTCTTCAAAACACGTAAAGCTATCATCCTTATTATCGACCCTATGGGTATTTACCATACCATGTCTTTGCCCAATGTGGAGCAAGAACGACAGGTCTGGGAATGGGGGGCTAACCCTGAGGGCTTGCCTGTCAAAGTACTTGTGCCAGGAGACCCTGTTCACCGCTATGGTGGAGAGCGGATAGTTGCCGAGATGGAGAGACGGGGCGTGAGATTTGAGCAACTCAAGCTGAACCCGTCGGATGTGTCTCCTGAAGGGTGGTGTGATTCCTTCCAGCTAAACATTAATGAGCCTATGGGAATTGCCATCACCAAAGCTGTGATCAAATGCCAGCAGAAATACGGGCGTGATTTCTTCATTTCTCAAATCATTGAACGAATCGAGTTTGACACCCGTGCCTCGGATACCACTAAGGATGCATTGATCAACAGACTGGAAATGGCAATGACATGGGATATGTTCGAGAACTCAGCGTATCGAGAGGTTTGGGAAACCCTGGATCCAAACACGATAAACATCCTAGACTTGAGCACCCTCGATTCTGGTCGCTATGGGCGACGCCCGTTGGTGGTCTCGGTGCTGTGTCGGGATTTGTTCGTTAAGAGAAGCATCGCTAGACGAAAAGAGGAACTGGGTTTGGAAGCGGAAATGCCTAAAGTTTGGCTATTCATTGACGAAGCTCACCAATTCATCCCTTCTGGCAAATCGTCGTTATCTAAAGAGGTCCTCATCCAGTGGGTAAAAGAGGGGAGACAGCCAGGACTTTCCTTAGTCGTTGCCTCGCAGCAGCCGTCAGCCATAGATGTCGAAGTTCTGTCGCAATGCGATGTGATTCTATCCCATGCCCTGACCACGGCTGAGGATAAAGTGGCGCTGAATAGGTTGACGAAGGACTACATGGCTGGCGAGCTGAAAACATACATCAACAAGATTGCTCGGACGGGGCAAGCAGTTCTCGTGGATGACGACACCGAGAATACAAGTATGGTGCAGATAAAACCGAGAAAGAGCAAACCAGGTGGGAGTGAGTTCTAGCGCAGCACAGCGCCAAACAATCCCTCTTCTCCAACATCTGGCGCGCCTGCGAGCAGCACGACACGGATTCTGGGCACGGATACACGGAACAGGTGAGGCGGCAATGTCCATGTATCCGTGGACTTCCGTGCTGTGCTGGTGGGACGAGTAGCACGACACGGATTCTGCACACGGATACACGGAACAGGTGAGGCGGCAATGTCCATGTATCCGTGGACTTCCGTGCTGTGCTGGTGGGACGAGCAGCACGACACGGATGCAAATGCAGCGCGCTAATATCCGTGTAATCCGTGAGAAATCCGTGTCGTGCGGGCACGGATAGGAAGACGAGCTATGAGCAAGAAAGTCAAGGGGCCACACGAAGACATCACTTACCGTATCAACGGCGCGGCCATGGCCGTGCATCGGCGGCTGGGGCCAGGACACAAGGAGGAAGTATATCAACGAGCACTCGAAGCGGAGTTCGAAAAGGTGGGGCTCTCCTTTGAAGCACAGAAAAACCTTGAGGTGTACGACGAGGGACGACTGGTCGGCTACTACATTCCGGATTTTATCGTCGAAGACAAAGTCATTGTCGAGATCAAAGCATTCGCCACAGTGCATCAGAAGTATTTGGGTCAGGTGATCACCTATCTGAACCATACCGGTTTGGCTGTTGGTTTACTGATCAATTTTGGGGAGCGCAGCTTGCGGCCACGGCGCGTCTTCCCGTCACCACAGGCAGCAGAGTTCCGGGTCAACTACCAATGGTTGTTCGTCCCGGACTGGCTCAAAGCCGAGCGCAATACATCCGAGTAATCCGTGGGAATCCGTGGAAATCCGTGTCGTGCTCCTGCGACCTGATTCCGCAACGACGACAGCGGGCCAAAGTAGTGGTAGAACCGAGGACGTGAACAAGGAATCAAGAAGACACGAGACGAACTTCTGCATCTAATCGCCCAAGGGGAAGGGCAACGACTGGAATTCTGATGAACCATTCAAATCTTGAGGTATTCCCAGAAGAAGAAAAGCTCGTCGCCGAGTTAGAGTTGCTGGGTATCCGCTACCTTTCGCGGCAGTCACCCTACCAGGCGGGAAAGGTGCGCCCCCCGGAGACACTGCTGGCCGACCTGGTACGACAACCCAGTGCCCGCGTCCGCGCGGCCGTGATCGCTGTCTTGCTCGCTCATCCAGAGTACGCGGAGGCCGTGCCTGCGGCGCTGGAGAAACTACAATCTTACGAGCGGCTGATCCTTCAGGGGTTCTATATAGCGGCTGTGCTCCTCCAACAGGAACACGTCCATCGCCTGCGACCCTTGCTGGCGGCGCGATGGCGATGGCTGCCGGATCTGTTCTCAACGGAATGGGGCTTACCAGCCGAGGGCACACCCCGCGAGAGACTGGCCGCGCTGGGGCGCGAACACCGGCGCCGGGCACAAGCAAGGGTGAACTGGGCAGGAACCTACGAGCAAGTGGCACGCCAACTATTGCGTCAATGGGAGGTACAGACCCAATGGAGCCGGTGACCCTGGATACGTTGCAGTCCTTCCTCCAGCGTCTGGGCGAACGCTATCCCAGCGCGGGCATCCTCTACTTGCTGGGAGGCAGCGCGCTCTGCTTGTTGGGTAATCCCCGCACCACCGTGGACGTGGATTATGCGTTCGAGTTGGATGCAGAATCGGTTGAGCAATTTGAGGTGACGGTCGCCGAGTTGGCCGCTGAGATGCGTCTCGATGTGGAGGAGGTGCCGTTGGGCAAGTTCGTCCCCCTACCCCCGCAGGCTCACGAACGACGGCGGCTGGTCGGGCGCTATGGGCAACTGGACGTGTACATCTTTGATCCGTACAGCATCGCGCTGAGCAAGATTGCACGTGGTTTCGAAGCCGACCTGGAAGACGTAATGTTCCTGCTGCACGAGGGCCTGATCGAGTTTGGGGAATTGGAGCGTCATTTCAATGCCATCCTGCCTGATGCACCCAAGGCCGACATCATCCCCGGAGAGTTCCGTGATTACTTTGAAGAAATCCGCCGCAGATTCGTGGAATGTGACTGATTGCTGAGGCCGCACCGCCTTCAAGTGACCTTCCCAGGGCCAGGGGAGCACATTCTTGACCTGATCCCCGAGGAAGGCGTCACCGACCTGCGGGCATTGGGCCTGAACGAAAGGCAGATTGAGGCGTTGGCGCTGATGGTGAACGAAGGAAAGGAACTAACCAATAGCCTTTATCAGACATTGTTCCCTGTGTCCAGACGAACGGCCTTAAGAGATCTGACTGGGTTAGTAGCCACCGGCTGGGTTCGGCAATGCGGTACACGTAAGGGAACAATCTACGTTGCGCAGTAGTGAGACGGCGCATAACGGCTCAAAATGGCGCATATTGTGGCGCATAACGATCTATGACCAGAGAATCCCTCTCTTCCACATCTACGAGACACCATTCACGTTGATGGAGGATATCACCGATGAGCGAATACCAGTACTACGAATGGCAAACCCTTGACCGGCCGCTCACTCCCGAAGAGCGGGCGGCGGTGAACGAGCTGTCCAGCCACATCGAGGTCTCGTCGTCGCAGGCTGTGGTCACGTACAGTTGGGGCAACTTCAAACATGACCCCAGGCAAGTGCTGGCACGCTATTTCGATGCCTTCCTGTACCTGGCCAACTGGGGCAGCAAGCGGCTGGCGTTTCGCTTTCCTAAGGGCCTGCTGGATCCCAAACAGATCGAGCCGTACCTGTGGGAGTATTGCATTGACCTGAAGCCGGTCGGCAACTACTTGATCCTGGACATTTCACTGGACGAAGAGGAGGGAAGCGACTGGATCGAGGGCGAAGGCTGGCTCTCCTCGTTGAGCCGGCTGCGCGATGACCTGCTGGAAGGGGACTACCGGGCGCTGTACCTGGCCTGGCTGCGCGCCGCTGAGCTCCAGGACACCGACGACGCCGAGCTCGAGCCGCCCGTCCCGCCCGGCCTGAGCGAGCTTTCCCCACCCCTGACGAGTTTCGTCGAGCTCTTCGACCTGGACGAGTACCTGCTCCAGGCCGCGACCGAGGCCAGCCCGCAGCGCCAATCGGCGCCTGCCATCCCGCCAGAAGAGGCCATCGCCCGCCTATCGCCGGCCGAACGCGATGCCTTCCTGATGCGGCTGGCGCGCGGCGAGGCGCACCTGTCGTTGACGCTCAACCGTCGCCTGCAAGAATTGGTCGGTGCGTCCCCCCGTCCCCCCGCAGGCGGGGGGACAGCCCCCGTGGACGGGGGCAGGGGGGTTGCTGCTGCGCCCCGGCGCATGTGGGGCGAGTTGTGGGCGACTGCCGACCAGCTTCGGCGCGAGGCGAAGCGACGTGCCGCTGAAGCCGCCGAGGCCAGGCGTATCCAAGAGCTGCAGGCGTTCGCGCCGCGCGAGGCCGAAGCCTGGCGTGACGTCGTGGCGCTCATCGAGGAGAAGAAACCCGCCTCTTACGACAAAGCGGTAGCGCTGCTCGTCAGACTGCGCGACCTGGCCGACTACCAGGGCCGCCTGGCCGATTTCCAAACGCGGGTCGCCGACCTGCAAGAGCGCTACGCCAACCGGCCGGCGTTGCGTGATCGCCTGCAACGGGCCAGGTTGGTTTGACGACAGCACGGCCGGGAGAGCCGCCGCCAGCCTGGCCCAGGCCACGCTCCAGGAAAAGGCCGCGGAGGCGGAAGCGGCCCGCCGTCTGCGCTCGGTGCGGACGGCGCTGACCAAACTGGAGAAGTTGCTGTACGAAGAGAAGTACATGTGATGGTAAACTGGTACATTGGTAAATTGGTAGATTGAAAGGAGATTGTCACCATGAAAGAAACATCACCAACCATGCCCGACTGGAAGGCCCTCTACGAGGCGGCGCTGGAATTCCAAGAAATCGAAGCCTGGACCTGGATGTACGACTCCGACGTGTTCGGGGTGCAGGATCCGGTCAGCGGGGAGATCGGTTACTGCTGCATCATGGGCAATCTGGGAGAGATGTTTGCCCTGGCCCTGTACCTGGGCAGCGAGGGCCTGGAGAGCTACATGCGAATCGCATCCGAGCCCCCTCCGGATCCTTCCGAAGCCTTTGAAGAGCTCTTGCTGCAGAAGTGCCTGATGGCTTCCTTTGCCAACAGAGAAGAGCTAGGCAAGGAAGACCACCAGGTGATCAAACGCCTGGGCCTGAAGTTCCGAGGGAGAAACGCCTGGCCGCTGTTCCGCAGCTACCGTCCAGCACACTTTCCCTGGTACCTGACCGCCGACGAAGCCAGATTCCTCACCCTGGCCCTGCAACAGGCGAGGGAAGTCTGCCCTCGCTTCCGGGAGGACCCCGCTCTCTTCGATCCACCCCAGGAGGAGCTCTGGTTTGTCAGAGTGCCGCAGCTAGCTGAAGAGGGTCTCACATGGCAGGATGCCTGGTTAGAGCCTGCCTTGCTGGAGGAGGAAGAACTCCCCGACGTGCCCATAGATGAGCTTCGCCTGGCCAGGCTCACGAAGGCAGCTCAGTTCATGGACGCCGTCTGGGAGATGGACTTCTTCCTCTCGCCCACCCCTGTGCAGGACAAAAGAGACGAAAGGCCTCACTATCCCTACCAGACGCTGACAGTAGACCACGCGTCGGGCTTTATCTTTGACACCTACCTGGCCTCCCCCGCAACCCACCTGGAGGAGTTCCCTGAGCGATTTCTGGCCCTGGCCGAAAGGCTAAAGCGACTGCCAGTCGAGATCTGGGTCAAGAGGGAGGACGCCTACGATCTGTTGGAGCCCCTCACCTCCCGCCTGGGGATCGAACTCTATCTGGTGGACGAACTGGAATCTCTGGAAGAAGCCCAGGCAGCCTTCAGGCATTTCATGGAGCGCCGCGGCTGGTAAATCCGTACACTCGGAAACTCGTAGATTCGTAAATTGGTCGTAACTACTCAGCCTCTGTTGTCATTGCGAGCGTTTTTTGCGAAGCAATCCCCAACTTGCGAATTGGAGATTGCTTCGTCGGCAAAAACCGCCTCCTCGCAATGACAGCCTGAGTAGTTACAATTGGTCTACGAATCCACGAATCTACCAACTTGAAGGAGGACAAGAACCATGACCGACAAACTGGCCTTTATCAACGAAGATGTGGCCAATCTGAAAGAGCAGGGGTTGTTCATCAACATCCGCACTATGGAATCGCCCGTGGGTGCCTGGATGACGGTGGACGGCAAGCGGGTGCTCAACTTCTGCACCAACAACTATTTGGGCCTGGCCAATCACCCCAAAATCAAAGAGGCGGCCAGGCGAGCCATTGACCAGTGGGGCGTCGGGCCGGGGGCGGTGCGCACCATCGCCGGCACGCAAACTCTGCACCTGGAGCTGGAACGGCGCGTGGCCGAGTTCAAGGGCGTGGAGGCTTCCTTGTTCGTCCAGGGTGGCTTCGTGGCCAATCAAATCGCTATCCCCGCCCTGGTGGGGCAGGAGGACGTGATCTTCTCCGACCGGCTGAACCACGCCTCCATCATTGACGGCTGCCGCCTGTCGAGAGCCAAAATCGTCGTCTACGAGCATCGCGATGCCGAAGACGCCGAGCGGGTGATCAAGGAGAACATCGGCCAGTACCGCCGTGGCCTGCTGGTCACCGACGGGGTGTTCAGCATGGACGGCGACGTGGCCCCCCTGGACAAGCTATACGAGGTGGCCGAGCGGTACGGGGTGATCACCATGGTGGACGACGCCCACGGCGAGGGGGTGCTGGGCCGGGGAGGGCGGGGCATCGTTGATCACTTCGGCCTGCACGGCAAGTTCGACATCGAGATGGGGACGTTCTCCAAAGCCTTCGGCGTGGTCGGGGGGTCGCTTTCGGGCAAGAAGCTGATCATTGACTACCTGCGCCAGAGGGGCCGCCCCTTCCTCTTCTCCAGCGCCACCACCCCCGCCGACACCGCCGCCTGCCTGGCGGCCATTGACCTGCTGGAGGAATCCACCGAACTGGTGGACAGGCTGTGGGAGAACACCCGCTACTTCAAAGCGGAGATGAAGAAGCTGGGCTTCGACACCGGCCAGACGGAAACACCCATCGTGCCAGTGATGCTGGGCGAGGCGCCGCTGGCCAGGCAGTTCTCGGCGCGGCTGTTCGAGGAGGGGGTCTTTGCCATGGCGCTGGGTTTTCCCACCGTGCCCCGTGGTCAGGCCCGCATCCGCGTCATGAATACCGCCGCTCACAGCCGAGATGACCTGGACAAGGGGCTGGCGGCCTTCGAGAAGGTGGGCAAGGAGTTAGGGGTCATCGGCTGAGGGGTAGGCAATGAGTAACGAGGCAATAGGTAACGAGTCTTTTTATCAACAATTGACACCGGTTCAAAAGAACGGTATAATTCAGGCTGTCCACTAACGAAAGCAGAGGGGGGCAGGTGTGATGAATCACACAGTTCTTGGCACACAACAACTAACCAATCGGCTGGACATCCTCGAAGGTACTGTCCGTGAGCTACGTGAGTTGCTCCAATCCCAAGTCGTTGCTCGGCCAGCAGGCGAAGTCACTGAGCATCCCTATATCGAGCGACGGGCAAACGTACTGAGCGGTGAGCCAGTAGTCAAAGGAACGCGCACGCCGGTGCGGGCTATCGTCGAACACTGGAAGTTTGGCGATCCGCCGGATGAAATCACTCGCAAGCTTCCCCACTTGCGTCTGGCGCATATCTTCGATGCGCTCAGCTACTATGACGATCATCGTGACGAGATCGAGCGATACATCGTGCTGAACAGGGTGCCGGTGGAAGATGAGCCAACGGGCTAATGAAGAGCTTCGCCCCCTGTTCATCAAGTTCTACTTTGATGAGGACGTGTCCGTTGCCATTGTGAACAACCTTCGTAATCGAGGGTTTGATGTGGTATGCGCTCGTGATGTCGCGATGCTGGGGCGGGACGATGATATCCAATTGGAATTCGCCATTTCACAGGGCAGAGCTTTTGTAACTCATAACCGGCACGACTTCCAGGCTCGACATCGTCGCTACTTGGATGAGGGGACAAGACACTACGGTATTATCATAGCCAAGCGCAGGTTTCGGGATGAGATCACTGTTGCCAAGCTACTTGATCTGTTGAACTCTGTTACTGCTGACGAGATGCAAATGCAGCTACGCTATGTGTAGGCCTTCGGTGCAAGGCTTTCCCTGACCGAATCTGAGATGCCAAACAAAAAGGCCCTCCAGGTTTCAAGGAGGGCCTTTGTTTGTTACAAGATGTGGTCAATGAGACCCTCGTTGCCTCATTGCCTCGTTACTTGCACCTGACATCAAGCCACTGCCAGGCTGGGCACTCTGAAGACGTCGTACTCCTGCTCCAACTGGCGCCTGAACTGCTTGGTGTATAGCCGGTAGTAGTGGCCCTTGGCGCGTAGCAGTTCGGCGTGGGTGCCCATCTCCACGATGCGCCCGTCCTCAATGACCAGGATGCGGTCGGCCCGCCTGATGGTCGAGAGGCGGTGGGCGATGACGAAGCTGGTGCGATCCTTCATCACTGCCTCCATCCCTTGCTGGATCAGCGCTTCGGTCAGGGTGTCTACCGAGCTGGTGGCCTCGTCCATGACGAAGATCTCCGGCTGCGCCAGGATTGCCCGCGCCAGGCTGACCAGTTGCTTCTGACCGACCGAAAGCAGCACGCCACCCTCGCCCACCTCCTCGTCGTAGCCCTTCTCCAGCATGACGATGAAGTCGTGGGCGCCGGCCAGCCTGGCTGCTTCCTCGATTTCCTCATCGGTGGCGTCCAGCCGCCCGTAGCGGATGTTCTCGCGGATAGTGCCGGAGAACAGGTGCGGCGTCTGCAGCACCACGCCGATACGCGACTGGATGGCGTGCAGGGATAGCTCGGTGTAGTCCCGCCCGCCGATGCGGATCACGCCTGCCTTGGGCTCGTAGAAGCGGCACAGCAGGTTGACGATGGTAGACTTTCCCCCGCCCGTCGGCCCCACCAGGGCGATGGTCTCGCCGCGCCTCACCTTCAGTGTGAAGTCATGCAGCACTAGCCCACCCCCACCCCGGCCCTCCCCCGTCACGACAGGGCCACCCCCCCCCCGGCCCTCCCCCGTCACGACAGGGGCACCCCCACCCCGGCCCTCCCCCGTCACGACAGGGGAGGGAGAGGAGGGGGTGTAGTAGAAATCCACGTGGTCGAACTCGATGTCGCCGCGGATGGTGCCGGGGTCAATGGCGCCGGGGCGGTCGGTCACCTCGGGCACGGCGTCAATCAGCGAGAAAGAGCGCTCGGCCGAGGCGATGGCGTGCTGCATCTCGGAGTAGACGCGGGCCATGTCCTGGACAGGCCAGAGCATGAACATGATGTACGAGACGAAGGCGTGAATGCTGCCGATAGTCAAACTGCCTACCTGAACCTGCAGGCCGCCATACCAGGCGATGCTGCCCAGCGCCAGCGCGCTGATCAACTGCACTGTCGGCAGAAACAGCGCGGAAAGCCACGCCGCCCGGTAGCCGGCGCGGTACATCTCGCCCGAAAGCTCGCCGAACTCGCGCAGGTTCTCCTCCTCGCGGCAGAGAGCCTTCACCACGCGCACGCCAGCGATGTTCTCATTGTAGGCCCCGGTGATCCTGGAGTTGAGCTTGCGCACCAGCCGGAACTCGACGATGATCCTCTTCTTGAACTGGGCGGCCACGACCACCAGCACCGGGACGATGCCGAAGACGATCAGGGCCAGCCGCCAGTTGATGCGCAGCATGAAGTAGACCGATGCGGCGATGCTCATCACCGCCCAGGTGGTGTCCAGCAGGCCCCACGTCACCAGTTGCGCGATGCGCTCCGGGTCGGAGGTGACGCGCGACATGATCCACCCCACCGGCGTGCGGTCGAAGTAGGAGAATGACAGCTCCTGCAGATGCTCGAACATCTTCTTCCGCAGGTCGTAGCGGACGCGCTCCCCCAGGATGCCAGCCAGGTAGATCAAGGCAAACACCGACACCGCCGACACCAGGATCAGCGAGCCGTAGAGGGTGACGATCCGCATGAGCGCGGTCTTATCGCCGGCCAGGATGCCCTCGTCTATGATCCGCTTGCCGAGCAGGTTGTAGTAGGCGTCGAGCAGCGACACGGCCAGGGTGGCCACCAAAAACCCGACCAGCCACGGCCAATGGGGCCTGGCCTGAGCCAGAATGCGCAGGACGGTCTGGCCGTTGAATTGGGTGGTGAACTCTTCCTCTTCAAACTCATACTGCGACATAAGCAACCTCTTTCCAGATAGATTCGCTACGCTCACTACAGGCTTCCGAAGTCTGCCAGATAGATTCGCTACGCTCACTACAGGCTTCGGAAGTCTGACCCATCTCCCTCTCTAGTTCATCCTCGATGCGGGCCTGCACGTCGTAGATTCGGCGGTAGATCCCTTCTTGCGCCATCAACTCGTCGTGCGTCCCGCGCTGCACGATGCGCCCCTGGTCGAGCACCAGGATCAGGTCGGCGTTCATTACGCTCTGGATGCGGTGAGCGATAATGAACGTCGTGCGTCCCTCCATCAGGCGCTCCAGCGCCTGGCGAATCTCGCCCTCGGTCTCCGTATCTACCGACGAGGTGGCATCGTCCAGGATCAGGATGCGCGGGTCCTTCAGCAAGGTGCGCGCGATGGCGACCCGCTGCTTCTGCCCACCTGAGAGGGTGATCCCTTTCTCACCCACCAGCGTGTTATACCCATCGGGGAACGACATCACCACGTCGTGGATGGCCGCCATCCGCGCCGCGGCGACGATTTCCTCGTCGGAGACCTCCCGTCCCACCCCGTAGGTGATGTTCTCGCCGATGGTGCGGGAGAACAGGAACGGCTCCTGCTCCACGATGCCGATCTGCTGGCGCAGGTAGTGGCGTGGGTACTCCTTTAGCTCCACCCCGTCGAGGGTCAGGCTGCCGCCGTTGTACTCGTAGAAGCGGGGCAGCAGGTTGACCAGGCTGGTCTTGCCCGAGCCGGTCGAACCGAGCAGGGCCACGGCCTGTCCGGGCTCACTGCGGAAACTGATGCCCTTGAGCACTGCGCTCCCCTCCCCCGTCGTGACAGGGGAGGGTGAGGAAGGGGGGGCGTTGTACTCAAAGCAAACATCGCGGAAGACGATCTCCCCCCGCACGTTGCCAGACGGCCTGTAAGTACCCTCATCCAGGGGCTCGCGCTGTTCCTTGATCAGCTCGACGACGCGCTTGTACGACACCATCCCGCTAGACATCTGCACGATCAGCCGCCCCAGGTTGCGCATGGGCCAGATCAGCCACACGATCATCCGCACGGCAGCCAGGTAGGTGCCTACCGAGATGGTGCCGTTGATGGTCATCAACGCGCCGGCCAGGAAAGCCCCCACCATCTGAAAACCACACAGGATGTCAGAGCTCGGCCAGAACAGCGAGTGGAACGTCAACAGCCGTCGGCCGCGCTGGAATTGCTCCCAGTTATCCTGCTCGAATTTCTCCTGCTCGTAGGCCTGGCGAGCAAAGGCTTTGACCACGCGCACGCCGGTCAGGTTCTCCTGCAAGGTAGTCGAAAGCTTGGCCTCCTGATCCTGGTATGCTTCGTAGGCCTTCGTGACCCTCTGGAAGAAGAAAACCGATACCACCACAATCAGCGGCACGACCACCACCGAAAGCAGCGCCAGCCGCGCGTTCAGGCTCCACAAGGCCACAAAGTTAATCACAAAGAGCAGGACAATATGCCCTGCATTGATGGCCTGATCGGCGAAGAATCGGCGTATGGCGTCCACGTCCGAGGTGGCGCGTTGGATCAACTCGCCGGTCTCCGTGTGATCGTGGTACGTGAACGACATCCGCTGGATGTGATCGTACAGGTAATTGCGCAGGCGGCGGGCGATCCCCTCTGACGTGTGGGCAGTCAACGCGCCGCTGACGAAAGACAGTGTTCCCTGTCCCAACGCCAGGGCCACGAATCCCAACCCGACCAGCAACAGGGTACGGTCAAATAGATTCGCTACACTCACTACAGGCCTTCCCTGGCCCAGCACGTCGTCTACGAGATAGCGCAGCAACAGCGAATTGCCCGTTTGCAGAACAGCCGCCACCCCTACGCCGACCACCGCCCCCAGGTAGGCCAGGCGAAAGCCGGTCAACATGCGCCACAAGCCAACCAGGCGCCTGTCCGAAACAGCGGTTTTGAAATCGAACCGGGTTACAGGTAGTGACATGGTGGGTACTCCTCCATTTGAAGCTCCAGCCAACAAAAAAACAAGGCCGTGGACAGTGCCCACGGCCTTGCGGAGAAATGTCAGGTAGGAACAGAAAAACAGCCGTGGGCGTCGCGTGCGCCCACGGCCGGCGGGAACCTTACGTCAATCTGTGACGAGGCGCACTACGACAAAGAAACAAGCTAACTCCGCCGTTATCGCGGAGCCGGAACACGCTAGCCATGAACATCATAGTGCGCATATCGTACCTCCCTAAAAGATGCGGACATTATACCACAATCCGGCGCATTGTCAAGTTTGCGGATTCGTCAGAGACAACTCGTTGCTGCCCTTTCCATCGGTCCAGAAAAAAGGTGCCTATGGCGTAGAGGGCCCCTGCCACGAGGGCCCCTGCCACGATGAAACCCCAGATGCCGACTAACCTCATCTGGACACTGATTGACGTGGGGCCCCGGAGCAAATCGGATTTGACATTTTGACCCTGGTGTGGTATACTCTTCAACAAATTAGAAACCGCTAAAGACTGGGAACAGGACTAGTAAGCCTTCAAGCGAGGCCCAGAGAGTCGGGGTAAGGTGGGAGCCCGATGCCAGCGCGAAGGCCGAATGGGCCTGGGAGTCGCGGAGCGAAAGGGATCACGAATCCACGAGTAGTACCCGCCGGAGTCGCCACCGTTATCAGGGCCGAGGGTATCGGATGGCATCGCTGCAGTCCCGTACCTGCAATGAGTGAGGCTGGCTCACGATCTATCCGCTGTCATGGCGGATTTTTTCGTTTCAGGGAGTCAGCCTAAGAAGGGTGGCACCACGGGGGCAAAAGCTCTCGTCCCATCAAGGGACGGGAGCTTTTTTGTTAGAAGGAGGGAGATTATGGCCCAAACCGGCTTCTTGAAATCAAAGGTGATTGGAAGAGCCATTGTATCTAACGTAACGTCAAACGTAAAACGTCAAATAGATTCGCTACGCTCACTACAGGCCTAGCGCGGCATAGCCGCAACCAAACCCTGCTGTCATTGCGAGGGCGCGCCGTTTGCGCCCGAAGCAATCCCCGCGTCACCAGGAGATTGCTTCGCTGCCCCTTCGCTGCGCTCAGGGCTTCGGCTCGCAATGACAGTCCCGCAACATTCTCGCGGACAACGCAAATGTTGCGGAGTAACATTGTAAAGCGCAAATAAATTAAAACACAAAGGAGGAAACCCAAAATGGAAGAGACTAAGATTCTTCTCAGCGAGAAGGAGATACCTACCCAGTGGTACAACATCCAGGCGGATCTACCGAAGCCGCTGCCGGCGACGTTACACCCCATCACGCTTCAGCCGTGCGGCCCCGATGACCTGGCTCCTATCTTTCCCATGGCTTTGATCGTGCAGGAGGTTAGCCAGGAGCGGTGGATTGACATCCCAGAGCCCGTGCGGGAGGTCTACAAGCTCTGGCGACCTACACCCCTGTATCGAGCCCGGCGTTGGGAGGAGGCGCTGGACACGCCGGCCCACATCTACTACAAGCACGAGGGGGTCAGTCCGCCGGGCAGCCACAAGCCCAACACCGCCGTGGCCCAGGCCTTCTACAACAAGGAAGAGGGGCAGACCCGCCTGACCACCGAGACCGGGGCCGGACAATGGGGCAGCGCTCTCTCCTTTGCCTGCAACCTCTTCGATCTGGAGTGTAAGGTGTATATGGTCAGGGTCAGCTACGACCAGAAGCCCTTTCGCAAGAGCATGATGCAGGCCTGGGGAGCTGAGATTGTGCCCAGTCCCAGCCCAGATACGAATTACGGGCGTCAGCTCCTGGCCGAGAATCCGGAGTGCACCGGCAGTCTGGGCATCGCCATCAGCGAGGCGGTGGAGGACGCCGTCACTCACGATGGCACCAAGTACTCCCTGGGCAGCGTGGTCAACCACGTCCTGATGCACCAGACAGTCGTCGGGCTGGAGGCTAAAAAGCAGTTCGAGATGGCCGGAGAGTACCCGGACGTGATGATCGGCTGCATCGGCGGCGGTTCAAACTACGCCGGTTTTGCCCTACCCTTCGTTCGTGACAAGATAGTCGAGGGCAGGGACATTCGCTTCATCGCTGTGGAGCCCATCGCCTGCCCCTCGGTCACCAAGGGGCCCTATGCCTACGACTGGGGCGATACAGCGAAAACGGGTCCGGTGGTCAAGATGCACACCCTGGGACACAACTTCGTCCCCCCGCCCATCCACGCCGGCGGGTTGCGCTATCACGGCATGGCTCCCATCATCTGCCACCTGTACCAACTGGGGATCATAGAGGCGGTGGCCCTGCATCAGAACCCGGTCTTCGCCGCAGCGGTGAGCTTCGCCAGCGCGGAAGGGATCATCCCTGCGCCTGAGCCCGCCCATGCTATCAAAGTGGCCATGGATGAGGCCCTCAAGTGCAAGGAGACGGGCGAGGAAAAGGTGATCGCCTTCAACCTGTCCGGGCATGGTCACTTCGACATGGGCGCCTACGACCAATACTTCGCTGGCGTGCTACCCGATTACGAGTACCCTGAGGCAAAGGTCCAGGAAGCGCTGAAGGAGCTGCCCGAAGTGGGTGATTAGGCCGCCAGGTCTTCACGGCCCGGTTATCCAGTCAGATGGTCATGGCCGGTGCTCCTTTTACTCAGGAGCACCGGCTTCGTTTAGCACCTGCCCCCCTGAGTACAGATCACATGGTGTCATTGCTCCCTTGCTTTCAGACCAGGTTCTGTGGTCAGCCCACTCTCAGCTACTACAACACGACAGAAATCGCTATTGACAAATTTAGCCTCATACAATATAATATCCAGACGAACCATCTATGGGCCTGGCGCCCCTCCTGATGCGCGATCTCTTCCGGGTCCTGCGGGAAATCAATCAGGAGGGAACGACCATCCTCCTGGTGGAGCAAAATGCCCGCATGGCGTTGCAGTTCGCCCAGCGGGGTTACGTGCTGGAGACGGGAAGAATTGTGCTGGAGGGACGGTGTGAAGAGCTGGCTACTAACCCCCAGGTGAAAGCGGCCTACCTGGGAGGATGACCCAATCTCCAACCTCTAACCTCCAACATCCAACTTCCAACATCCAATTCAAGGAGAA
>VGOG01000085.1 GCA_016875995.1 Chloroflexota bacterium | reverse complement strand
TGAGCGTATCGCATTGGGGACACGTAGTGACGACTTTAGTCGTCGTTCCCGCCGCAGAAGCGACTGAAGTCGCTACTACGTCTGCCCATAATACCCTTGAGAAGCAGCTTTGGCATGTCCCAAACTCGGTACGCTCGCCTTCTCTCCTTCTTCGATCCCCTTGGCCTGAGATACAATCAGAAAGAGAAAGGAGAGAGGAGAGAAGAGAAAGCCTCCTCTCTCCTATCTCCTATCTCTTTCTGAAATCGCAACGCACCTGCTACTGGTCGCGCTTCGTCCCCCCTCGCCAAAGAATCCGTAACGACGCCGTCGAATTGGTTGGGCAATAACATCAATGGCTTCCTCCTTGAACCCCAGGCTCTAAAGTATACACCTTTTGTATTGCCTTGTCAAAAAACTATTACCTCATTACCTGGGCAGGGCGTAGCCCAGGCGGCGCAGCTCGTCCTCGTCTTTGCGCCATTTTTTGCGCACCTTAACCCATAAGTCCAGGTAGACCCGGCTGCCAACCATTGGCTCGATCTCCTCCCGCGCCGCCCGGCCGATACGCTTCAGCATCCCACCCTCCTGGCCGATGATGATGCCCTTCTGGGAATCCTTCTCCACGTAGACAGTGGCCCCGAGGTAGGTCAGGTCCTCCCGCCGCTGTTTCCACTCCTCCACCACCACCGCCACTGAGTGAGGCACTTCTTGATGGACGAACCGCAGCACCTGCTCGCGGATCAGCTCGGCCACGATGAAGCGCATGTTCTGATCGGTGAGCTGGTCTGAGGGATAGTAGCGGGGACCCTGGGGCAGGCGAGCCACAACCATGTCCAATAGTTTGTCGCGGTTGTCGCCTCGAGTGGCCGAGATCATCATCCACTCATCGTGTTTGACCAGCTCAAAGTAAGCGTCGCAGTGAGGCTGCACTTTCTCAGGAGGCAGCAGGTCAGCCTTGTTGAGAACCAGGATGACGGGCGCCTGGCCGTGCTCCTCGACCAGTTGAGCGATCTGCTCGTCCTCCGCCGTAGGCATCTCCGAGACATCAACCAAAAAGAGAACCACGTCGGCGTCAGGAATGCTTTTCGTGGCCGTCTCCACCATGAACTCCCCCAGCTTGTGGCGGGGCTGATGAATGCCAGGGGTGTCCACGAAGATGATCTGAGCGTCGGGCCTGGTCAGGATGCCGCGGATGCGGTGGCGCGTGGTCTGGGGCTTCTCGGAAACGATGGCGATCTTGTGGCCCAGATAGGCGTTCATCAGGGTGGATTTGCCTACATTCGGTTTGCCGATCACGGCTACGAAACCGGAGCGATGATCGGGGGGTAATTCTTCGGATGTTGGGAGATCGAAGTTGTCCATGGTTGTTCAGTCTCACTGATGCAAGAGGCAGGATGCAAGATACAGGATGCGATTAGTTGTCATGAGGCGGACTGAGCCGCAAGTCCCACAGGCGGGCGATGTAGCGCATGAGGGGCAGGCCGCCGACGATGATGACCGCCTCGCTGAAGGTCACGCTGGCGAATACGAACCAAAAAGGCACGCCTACCACAAAGGAGAGCATGAGCCCTACCGCAGCGCCCGTGGTCAGGGCGTAGCACAAGGCTGCCAGCCAGGGGCCGATCCGCTGGCCGAGGGCGCGGGCTACCATCCAGGCCAACACCCCACCCAGGCCATCGGTGATAGGCATCCACACCAGCTCCCAGGCCCCCACGTAGGGGCTGGTCAAATTGGCGACGATGGTGCCCAACACGATGCCGGGTATGACCACCGGGTGCCAGATAACCAGGCCCTTCAGGACCTCGGCGATGCGAAACTGCAGCGGCCCGTAGCTCAGCGGGGCTAAAGCTATGGTGAATACCGCGTACAGCGCGGCGATGATCGCCGCATAGACCACCTGTCGCGTTTTCGGCACGGCCCCCCCTTTCATCTGCTTATCCGCTATCCATCCGTTGCCACAGCCGACAAAACGCACACAGCCCTGGGGCCGTGGTCGGCTGGCCGCATCTCTGGCAATCGTTCAGCTTCAATATCTCTGCTGGCTCTGAGAACAGTCCCTTCCCCTTGGCTTGCAAAAAACTAAGATAGAAGCTCAGCTTGGCCCCCGGCGAGTGGCTCTCCAACTGGTTGAGGAGCTCCTTGTAGAAGTTGGTGGTGGAGCCCACGGCATAGGGGCACTCGTCGTAGATGTACTCAATGCCCCGCACGATGGCGTAAGCCGCCGTCTCCCGCTCGTAGAGGCGCACGAAGGGCTTGGCCTTGCGGGCCAGCCGGGGCTCGGTCGGAGACCTTCGCCCAACGGAGGGAAGGACGGGAGCCTGGCGGGCCAGGTAGCCTGCCTGCCAGCGCAGGGTGTTTTGCATCAGGACGGCGGCCTCGTCGTCCAGGTTGTGCCCGGTGGCGATGGCATGGTAGCCACCCTCGTAGGCCACGCGGTTCATGATGTGGCGCTTCACCAGCCCGCAAAGGGCACAGGGCTTGCGCCCGCGGTGCTTCACCCGCGCCAGTTCCGGCACCGATTGGCCGTAGTCAGCCTTGAGGTCTACGACTTGAAACTTCGCCCCCTCTCGTGCCGCCGTGAATCGCTCCACGTAGCCCAGAGAGCTGTCCGAATAGCCTCCTCCGTTTATGCCGAGATGAATATAGAGCCCCTCGGCCTGGTAGCCCAGGCGCAACAGCACGTCCCACAGGGACAGGCTGTCTTTGCCGCCGGAAACGGCCACCAGGATCCTATCCTCAGGGCCAAACATCTTGTATTTCTCGATGGCCCGTTCTGTCTGCTCAGGAATCCATTCCAGGAAATGTTCCTCGCAGAGGGCAAGCTTATGTTGCTGCATCTTGATAACAGCAACCGCGCCGCATTTCCGACACTTCACTCGATTTTACCTCAATCTTTGTCAGTTCGTCTATTCGCCACGATAACTGCTCAGCCACGGTTGTCATTGCGAGCGGTTTTTGCGAAGCAATCTCCTGCTCGTGGCTTGGGGATTGCTTTGTCGGCAAAAACCGCCTACTCGCAATGACAGCCTGAGTAGTCATTCGCCACGAGAAGCCAGCTTGCGAGCCCGTGGCAAATCTATCAGCTTCTTGAGGCCGATGAGGGGAAAGAGGAACACGGGGTAAAGCACCTGTCGAGGTGGCTTCCCGGATAGCCAGGCCAGAAGGGGCAGCGCTCCGAAACCGATGCTCCAACTCAAGTCCCAATTCCGCGTGATGAGTAACAGCGCCCCGGTCAGGGCCAGTATGAGAAGGGTCTCCCGCGGAAACAGGATCAGAACGACGCCCACGGTGGCGGCCTGGCCCTGCCCGCCCCTGAAGCGCAAGGGGAACATCCAATCGTGGGCCAGGACGACGACGAATCCGATCAATAAAGTGACGATTTCCGACAGCCCCAACCACCTGGCAATCAGCACCGCCCCAGCTCCCTTGGCCGTATCCAACATGGCCACGATAACACCAGGGACACGGCCTACCTGCAAATAGACGTTCCTTGCTCCCACGTTGCCATCGCCCAGCATGCGGATATCAACACCAGCCACCAGCCGGCTGACGATGTAGGCTGAGGGAATCGAACCCAAGAGACAAGCGAGAGCTATGCCCAACCACACTTCGGAGTTCATCCTATCACCCCCTTTGGCCCTAACCTCCTGAGACCACAGCTATTAGCTTTATGGTGTCACCGTCTCTCAGAATAGTTGCCTCGTTGATCAGCTTGCCGTCGCGCACGGCCAGGACGGCCTCAGGGTTCAGCCCCACTTTCAGGATAGCATCTCGCACCGTCATCCCGGCCCGCAACTCCCACTCCTTGTCTCGGAAGATCACCTTGATCATGCTCCACTCCGTGTCCACTGCGAAGTCTAAGGTACGACGCATTTAGTATAATGCAAAAAGCCACCTGCGTCAACTGCACAGGTGGCTTTTCTGTGTATTACTACAGCTCGCTCAAGCCTAAAGCCTGACAACGTTGGCCGCCTGAGGGCCTTTGGGGCTACTCTCGACGGTGAACTCCACCCGGTCGCCCTCTTCCAGACTGCGAAAACCTTCGCTCTGGATGGCCGAAAAGTGGACGAACACATCGTCGCCGCCTTCGCGCTCAATGAAGCCGTAGCCCTTGCTGCGGTTGAACCACTTCACCGTGCCCTGGGTTCTTTCAGCCACTGCTGGTGTACCTCCTTCCCTGTGAAATGTTATAGGGCGGAGCAGTTTGTTCTTCGTCCTGCTTACCAGCTCGGGCCGATGGGGCCACGGCGGTACAAAGAGACCGCCCGAGGTCGTAGCAACTCGGGCGGTTCGTCGTGTATTGGCACTCCGAAACAAGCACTTACTACGTCCTACGGATGACAATAATACCATACTTTGCCGCTTTTGTCAAATCGGCGCTTTTTGCTATTGCCAAACGAGCCGAGATCTGGTATACTATACGCACTACGCAATACGCACTACGCACTACGTTTCAAGCCCGGCAATCAGCCAGTTGGCCGCTGGCAGCCTCAATAAGCTGTTCAACCAAGACGATGGGACCGTATTTCGCTTTCAGTTCCTCCAGTCCCTTCCTCTGCTCCTCGTAGACTTCAAACAGCCTGGCCGGAATGTTCTTCTCTTTCCGATAGGCTTCTTCCTGCAAATCAATCCTGGCTAAGATGTTGTCCACGTGGAACACAAACTGCTTGTCGTAGAGCTCTTTCGGGTACTCTTTGCCGATCCCGGCGAACAGCTCTTTGAGATCCTCGTATTTCGGGATGAATCCGACGGGCGTTTCGATGGCCTCAACCTCCCCGTGGGCCATTCGTTCGAGCCAGCCCAGCCACACTTTCACGTCCCGTTTCTCGCCCAGCAGCTCGTCCCCTTCCCCGCCGCGGGCGCCATGGATCAGGAAGTAGTTCAGCCCGGCCATAATGGGCTTGCTCTCCAGTTTGTCGGAATTGAAGAACACAAACTGGGCATCCATGTAGTCGGCCAGTGGACCGGGGATAAACGGCTCGTTGGCCCAGGGCTGGCGCCGGACTCCCCTGGCCCCAACCTCCGTCGCGGTGGCCGCCGAGAGGACCGAGGCCCCGATGACCACGCCATGATCAGCATCCTTGGCCACCCACACCGGGGGCATGGTGTCACTATCGCGCCCGCTGTAGGTGATCACTTTGATCTCCACCCCGCGCGGATCTTCGGCCGCGGTTTCATCGTAGTTTCCGATGAAGCTGTTAGAGAGGGTGCACCGCGCATTGGGATGAGAAATCGGAATGGGCTTGCCTTTTTCATCGGTTTTGCCCTCCCACCACTCGCCCTGGAAGTTGAGGCCCTTCTTCGGAGCTTCCTCTCCGTTCCCGACCCAGTGCGGCACACCGTGTTCGTCAATCAACACGTTCGACCAGATCACTTCCGCACCTTCTTCTCGCAGCGCTTTCATCAGGTACGGATCGCTCTCACGGCTCACGTCCTGGACTATCCCAAAGATGCCAATCTCAGGGTTGATAGCTCGCAACGTCCCGTCTTCAGCGATCCACATCTGGGCCAGGTCATCGCCGACGAAATCCGTGCCCACCATGGCCGTGGTGGTTTTCCCGCATCCAGAGGGCGCTGCCCCGGCAAAGTATGTCCTTCGTCCACCAGGGCCTGTCAAGCCCGTGATGAACATGTGCTCCGACAGTTTCTCCTCTCTCTGGTAATAGGTCGCCAGGTCAACCGCAAAGCGATGATTCCCTTTCTTCAGCAGCAACGTGTTGCCGGCATACGTACAGAACGTCGAGAAGGTGGTCAGCCAACTTCGATCCATGAACACCCGGGCATTGGGCAGATCCTCCGGACGGTTGGGCCCTTCACTATGGACGTTGGTAAAGAACAGCCCCGCTCGTTGCACTTCCTCATCGAATCGGTCATAGACGTGTCTGTACAGGATGTTCGCCGAGTGCATGACGTAAGTTGACGTCGTGATCTCCAGGGCTGGGATGGCAACCGGAGCGCCGACGGGCCCTCTGCTGAAGAAACCTACCAGCAGAGTTTTCCCTCTCGCAATTCCGGTCATGTAGGTTCTGATATACTCGTACGCTTCGTCCCGAGGTATACTTCGGGCCAGCACGCTGGTCTCCTCGTCCTCGTTCACGATGTAGAACGTTCTATCAATGATCCGCGCCTGCTCCTGAGCCAGGTCGAAGTGAATGGTGTGGTCTTTCATGGGCAGCGGCCGCTCCTCGCCCTTTTCCAAGCTCATCTCCCTGACCTTTTGAACATCGGCCTCTGATCCGCTATTCACGAAGACTGCATCCGGATCCGTCATCAAAATCGCGTTGGCGATTTTCAGCAGCGCCTCTTCGTTGGTGATCTTGCTCAGTTTGGCCAGATTCTCCCGGTCACACTTGACCTCGAACAACGCCCTCGCTTCATCCAGGCTCTCAATCCCGCCAGCCTTGGCAAGGATGTCCAGGCCTTTTTTGAGTTCTAATACGTTTAACACCCCTGCTCCTCTACCGCGTCCGCGGCCACGGCATCGGCCTCCACGTCCCGCAGGCCGGGTCGGGGGCGCAGCACCTCCTGGTAGTACTCGTGTCGTCTGTGAGCAAGCTTTCGATCATTCGTCACCCTCCAGGAGCAATGAAAAATCGCGCAGGGACAGCACGTCAAACCGCTCTGGAGCATCCGCGTATTCCTTCAACCAGGCAGGCAGTTGCCGCAGGTCCTGGATGCGCGCCCCCGGCCACCTTTCGTAGAGACCCAGCGGATCGAGGTGCAGGCCAGGAATCCCCACCCGGTTGGCCCCCCAGACGTCTATGTAGAACATATCGCCGACGAACAGAGCTTCCTCGGGCTGGAGGCCCAGATCGTTCAAGGCCAGTTCGTAGATGGCGGGATGTGGCTTCCGAACTCCCACCACCTCAGAATCGTACACCCTCTCGAAATAGCCTCGCATCTCCAGATTGTGCAATTCCTCCTCCACCCTGCCGTCGGCATTGGAGATGATGGACATGCGATACCCTTCATCCCTCAACTGACCAAGGGTTTCCACGATCCAGGGGAAGGTGAATTCCCAGAGGTTTCGCCGCTCGTGCCTGACCTCGGCTACTTGGGCTGCTCGCCCCGCTTCCTCCTCCGACAGGCCCACCAGCCGGAAAAGGATCTGGGAATAGGGTTCGGAAAGCCCCGACAGAAATTGCCGCCGGGTACTGACGTAGGTGTCGAACCAGTGGACGAGGCGGAAATGCTCTTCGTAAAACCGCCTCGCCTCAATCCGATAACCGTGCGTATCCGCCAGCCGTGATAGATAGTCCTGATCTACGAATAGCAAGGTGCCACCGGCATCGAGCAACAGATATGGCTTCATTTCTTCCTCGGCATGTCGCTGCAGGTCAGGGTTCAATTCGTCAACGGTCATACAATCCTCCAAAGATGCAGGCTGCAAGAGGCAAGACGCGAAGTTCAACCGCACGATCCGCCATCACAGCCCCAGGTTGTACCTAAGCGCCCGGTTCACCTCGGCCATTTTTTGTGTACTCAGCCGCCCAATGGGACGCACTTCGTGCTCTCCGGGCCATGGGCGCAGTCGTGAGCCAGGCTCGTCTTTCTGAATGGTTACGATCTGGGAGCAGTTGATGACACTTCGGGTCAGCAACCCGCTTTCCTCCGGCTCAACGACCACGACGAACGGATAAGGACGTGGCGGTAGCGTGTGTGTGATCGCGACGACCACAGTAGTCGGGCTGTATTGGTTCCCAACGTCTTGCTGGACGATGAGGGCGGGACGTAGCCCGCCCTGTTCGCTGCCTTTGACAGGATCAAACTCTACCCAGTAGATCTCACCCCGTTTGACCACCATGGCCTAACACCTCCGAGACCGCCTGCAGGCTGGCAGCAGCAAATTCGCTGGCCTCTTGAGCATAGAAGCGATATCCCTCTGCCGCTAACCGGGCCTCTTCGCGCTCTCTCTGTGCTGCAATCGCCTCAGCGATTACCTTACTGCGGCTGGTCTTCATCGTAACGGCCACCGTATCCGTAAATTCGACCAGTTCCTGGGGCAGGGAGACTGTGATTTTCTGCATTGTGCTGACTCTTCCAGGCATGGCACTTCACCTCCTCAATCATTCATTCGGCCCTATTCTACCGCCATTTGGGAATGCTGTCAAGTCATACCGATGGGTATTCTAGAAGTCATGCCAATTGCACCACCGGCAGCGTCAACAACGCATGGGGCACGATGAGTACGTCCAGCTCCGGCCCCAATACCTCGGTAGCCATGCCCAGCGCCTCCTCCATCGTCGTCGCAGGGATCATCTTGGCCTGCCGCACGATGTCCGGGCACTCGGCCCCGACGATGATGACGGGATTCACTTCCAGCACCTTGGCCATGATGAAGGCCCGCTGCGCGCCGGGCGGATAGCCAGTGCGCCGCAGCTCAGCCAACAAACTGGGTATGTCCTCCGCGTCTCGCATGGCCTCGAAGAAGCGCTGCTCCCCCACCCCCTTGCCCGCGCCCTCCTGGCAGCGGGCGGGGATGATGAGGAGGCCGCCCGGCTTAACCACCGGCGTGGGGGCAAAGAAGAGGTAGCTGGCCGCCCGGCTGGCCTGGTAAAGATTGGCGTCCTTGGGGAATCCCACACCGCCGATGACCACGTCGTATTGCTGCAGCACTGGCACCTCATACAGCTCTCTGGCAAAGGCCACCAGCTCGAGGAAGGCCGCCGTCGGTTCGCCAGCGCGCACGGCCACCACCCGCTTGTCGTCATCGAGAACGACGTTGAGGATAAAACGCAGCCCTGCTCGCCGCGCCGCCTCGCTGATCGCTTCGTGAAAGGGATTGCCCTCGATGCGGCCCAGCCGCGTGCCGGGGTGATCCACCATCTGCGGGCCGTGGGTGTAGGCGATCATGGCCTCGCCCGCCGCGCCTACGGCCAAGGTCTTGCGCCCGCCGGAGTAACCGGCGTACTGGTGCGGCTCCACGATGCCGGTGGCGATGAGCAGGTCGGCATCGTAGGCTGCTCGGTGCACCGAGAGGGGGATGCCATTCGTAAAACGTGAAACGTCAAACGTGAAACGTGAAACGTCAAACGTGAAACGTGAAACGTCAAATTCAGTTGTGCCCAGGTCCACCAGCGCAGCCGGGTTCTGGGGCTCGTGGTCAATGACCCGGTAGCGGGCCACCACCTCCGCGCCCAGCTTGGCCAGCTTCTCCTGCGGAGTGCTGGGGCGATGCAAGCCGATGCCGCACAGCAGGGTGATGTCCTCGTCCCGCACACCAGTGGCAGCCAGCTCTGCCAGCAGGGCCGGCACCAGCAGGTGATCCGGGCTGGCGCGGGTGATGTCGGTGAACACGATGCAGGCGGTATCGCCTGGCCTGGCCAGCTCCCTTAGTGGCGGCGAATTCACCGGCTCCGCCAGTGCCTCGGCGATGGCAGCCGGCACATCGGCGATGGGAGGCACGGTTTTCGATTCGATCACCGTGCCGCGCATCCCCGGCGGCAGGTCAAAGGCCAGTTCCCCTTTTCCGTACGGGACTTTGTACATCTTATTTTGTTGACGCGCTGGCTGCTACCGTCCAGCCGCCGCCCGCAGGTTCTCCACCAACCAGGCGTCGCTGCCGGCCACGTGGCGGGCAATCTCGGCGATGGACCACTCCGCCTCGCCCAGTGGGTGGGCATCCAGTTGCTCAGTCGTGACCCCGGCCAATCTGAAACAACCTGCTCATAATGGCCGTAGCCCGGTTGCCGTTTAGTGGGATACCAACCTGGCCAGGCGGGATATGCCCTCACAGATCTCGGGCTCTGAGAGGGCGGTGAAGGCCAGACGCAGGAACCTCTCCCCACCGCCCTGGGGGAAAAAGCCCCGGCCGTCAGACAGGCTCAGCCCAACCTCTGCCGCCCTCACCTGGAGATCGGCCACGTTCATCGGTGGGGGCAAGGTGATCCCCACAAAAAAGCCTCCCTCAGGCTCAACCCAATCGGCGGCAGGCAGGGATTCCCGCAGCGCCGAAACTGTAGCCTTTAACCTGGGCCAGTAAATCCCCTTGAGCCTCTCCACGTTGGGTTCCAGCCACCCTCGACGACAGAACTCGTAGGCGATGCCCTGGGCAAGGAGCCCCGGGGTGACGTAGGTGTCCGTGGCAATCCTGGCTACAGCCTCGACGATGCGCTCAGAAGCGATTAGGTACCCTATCCGCACCCCTGGGCTCAGAACTTTGGCGAATGACGAGAGATGGAGCACCCGGTCGGGATTCAGGGTTCTCATAAGCGGAACGTCGGAGCCCCGGTATCTCAACGCGCGATAGGGGCCGTCCTCTATGATCCAGAAATCGTGCTCTTCCGCCAGGCGAACGATCTCCTCCCGCTTGGACAGTGATGTGGTAACCCCGCTAGGATTCTGGAAATCGGGGATGAGGTACAGAAACTTCGGCCTCACCTTCCGCAACTGGGCGATCAGGAATTCGATATCGAGGCCATCGGGCTCCAGGGGTATGCCTACGACGTTGGCCCCGTGCCGTCGAAAGATGGTGATGGCCCGGTCATACGTCGGCTGCTCCACGAAGACCGTATCCCCTGGGCGCAGCAAGAGCAACGAGAGGAATTCCTGGATTTGGAGCGAGCCGTTGCCGACCAGAACCTCCTCGGGGCTGGCTCCGTGCCAGTTGGCTATGGTCTCTCGGAGCGGCATGTAGCCCATTGATTTGCCATACTGCAGGACAGTGGCGGCATCGGCAGCCAGGATGGCCGCCGCGCACTGCTGGATTTGGCTCACGGGAAAAGCTTCTGCACAGGGTATTCCCCGCTCGAAGCTGATGCTGGTGATCTTTGTAGCCATTAAGCTCGATTCCTCCTCTCACAACAGTCGCAGCCCGGCCGCCGTGGAGAACACGATGAGCAGTTGCCCCACGATGTAGGTCATCCACACCAGGTCGCCGACCAGCAGGAAGGTGCCCCCCTGAAACAGGCGGTGCCCCAGGAAAACGTCGGAGACGAGAAAGAGCACCGCGCCCAGCGCCAGCGGCACGAAGCGAGGCTCTTGCAGCGCCAGGCTCACCGCCAGCCCGGCCATGGCCGCCAGCAGCAACGCGTACCCCAGCGAGCCATAGTTGAGCACGGCAGGAGTCTGCGGCGAGCGGATCAGCGTCCACCACAACACCAGGGCCAGTACCAGGAGGGCCGCCAGGCCGATGGTCCGCGCCCGGCCATCCTGCAAGCCCAACACGCCGCCCAGCCGCAGGTAAGCGGCGATGTACAGCACGTGGGCCACGCCGAAAGCCCCCATGCCCAAGAGCACGTGCTGTGGCAGCGGCAGAAGTTGGGCCATGATCACGTCGCCCAGGAACGAGAACGCCATGCCGAAAAAGAGCAGCGCGGCGTAAGCGGCCAGTGGTGTGCCGGCCGCGCCGGCCAGCCACCAGATCAGGGCACACATCACCAGGATGGCCGACGAGAGGATCTTGTTGGCCCGAGGGATGCGGTTGATCCGCTCCTCGTCGAGTTGCCCGAAGGCAAAGCCCAGGACCAGCAACGCGGCCCAGACGGCCAGCAGGGCGTACAGCAAGGTGGCATAAAATCTAGATATAAGCAGTGTAAAGAAGTTCATCTTTGAGCCAGAGCGAGAGAGGGATGTTGTATTCCACCCCCAATTCCCGCGCGATCTGCTGCATCGTCGCTACCACCGTGGGATGCAAGGGGATTCCCTCCCGCCGCCGACGCTCCTCTTCCTCGAACTCCTTCTCTCCGTGGATGTAGATCCGCTCCGCCCCCTCCGCCCTGGCGCTGCTCTTCAGACGGCGGATGATGTCGTCCATGGTGGCCTTGAACTCGTCCAGGGGACGGAAAGCATCAATCCGAATGGCGCCGAAGAAATGGCCCACGTTGGCTGGCAGCGGCTTCCCCTCTGGTGTCCTGGGGTAGATGGTGGTGGCGTATCCTGCGCCGGCCAGCACGCCACACAGGATGTCTACTAAGAGGGCCAGGCCATACCCCTTGTGTCCCCCGTCCTCTTCCTGGGCTCCGCCCAGGGGCAGGATGCCCCCGCCTGCCCGGATCAGCACGTTCTTGAGGACACGAGCGGCATCCGCTGTGGGCACGCCTCGCTCGTCGGTGGCCCAACTCAAGGGGAGGGGCTTATCCCTGCGGCTGTACTCCTCCAACTTACCCTGAGTCACCACCGAGGTAGCCATGTCGAGCACAAAGGGCCGCTCCTGGCCAGCGGGCACGGCCACGCTGATGGGGTTGGTGCCCAGCACTGCATCTTTGCCGAAGGTTGGTACTACCAGCACGGAGGCGTTGCTCATGGAGATGCCGATCAACTCCTCCCTGAGGGCCATCATGGAATAATAGCCAGCGATGCCATAGTGATTGGAGTTGCGCACCGCCACGAAACCGACCCCCATCTCCCTGGCTTTTTCGATAGCCAGCTTCATGCCGCGCACGCTGACCGGCGGCCCCAATCCACCCCCGCCGTCCACCAGGGCTGTGCAGGGAGTCTGATGCACGATCTCAATTTTTGGACGGGCCACCATCACCCCGTCGCGCAGGCCGTTCACGTACCGTTTCAGGCGGGCCACGCCGTGGGAGTCAAGGCCACGCAGATTAGCGGCGACCAAAACGTCGGCGATCACGGCCGCGTCATCGGTCGGAACATCCATCTTGTCGAAAACTCGGGCACAGAAATCACCCAGGGAGTCCGCCCGAACCGTAACCCCTACTTCTTCGCTCATAGCTAGCGCTCCTGTGTGTCAGTAATCAGGGAATCAGGGACTGGGGGATCAGGAAATCAAGATACGGATTCCCTGATCACTGATTCCCTGATTTCCTGTTCCACAGCCAACAGGCGCTGCAAGGCAGTTATCGCTACCTCCAGCATTGATTCGTCAGGCTCTCGAGTGGTCAGCCTTTGCAGGGCCAAGCTGGGTCCCAGAATCACAGTTCTGATCAGCGGATTGTCACGATGGGCCGCGCTGAACTTGATCAGCTCGTAGGTCAGGCCAGCGACGACGGGAACGAGAACCAGGCGCGAGAGGATGCGTAGCCCCAGCGGAGGCCGTCCCAACAGGGAGAAAACAAAGATGGCGACCACCGCGAAAACCAACAGGAAACCGGTACCACAACGGGGATGAGCCGTGCTATAGGACTTGATGGCTTCCGGCTCCAGAGAGGCTCCGCCTTCGTAGGCGTTAATGGTCTCGTGCTCAGCTCCATGGTAGGCGAAGACGCGCCGGATATCGGGGATGAAGCCGATAGCGTAGACGTAGATCAGGAAAAAAGCGAGGCGGATCAGCCCTTCGAGGATATTGCTGACCAGCGGGGAGGCAACGTAGCGATCCACGAGCCCCACCAGGAGCAGAGGTCCGAGAAGGAAAACACCTATGCCGATTACCAAGGAGAAGGCCACGGAACCCCAGGCCACCGGCCCTTTGAACTCGACTTCTTCCTCCTCCAAGGCCACATCTGCTGAGAAAAGCAAGGCCCGCATGCCCAGGACCAACGCATCCCAGAGCATGACCATACCCCGCAAGAAAGGCAGCTTAATGATTGGCCCGTCGTATATCTTAGGATTGAGAGGTTCGTTGTGGACGATGATCTCACCCGAAGGGCTTCGGACGGCCACAGCCATGTGCCTGGCCCCGCGCATCATCACCCCTTCGATCACTGCCTGGCCTCCGTAGTTGAATTCACCCAATGTATTTGCCTCCAAATTGAAATGGTATATGATTGTACACCAGAGGGCGTCAGGTGTCAACTTCTGAATTTCCAGAGGCGCTGGGTATCATTCGTGAGGACGTGATTATTGACTGCCTGGCGCTGACGGTGGGTGCTGACACGTTTCACGTCTTCACGTTTCACGCCAGGCCCATCTCCCACAGCTTCTTTTCTGCAGGAACACCCTCCGCCGTCCAGCCCCGCAGTTGGTAATACTCCTCCAGCATGGCCTCCAGATCGGGCAGCACACCGGCCGCGCTGCCAGTGGGGCGAGCCTGAGTCAGAAGCCGCCGGGGGAGGGTGTCGTCCGCCCGGGTGATGCCCAAGCGGACGTTGATCATTCGCTTGAGGTTGAACAGCCTCTCCCCCGTGCGGATCAGGTCGTCGGGGTCCCAATCCCAGCCCATAGCCAGGTTCAGCCATTCCACCACCGTCTCCGGCCCCGTCAGGCCCTTGACGATGAACTTGCACAAACCCAGGGGATTGTAGACGCTCAAGTAATTCTGAAAGTCGTAGACTACCTGTGCTTTACCAGCGCTATCCAGACGGTCGTGCTCTCCCGCCTGGCCCCATTCCTCCCATTCCAGGCCATAGCCCCGCCAATACGTCAGCCCTTCGAGGTGACAGCCTCCCCGGTTGGCCGTGGCGTAGTTGACTGCCATGTCAAGAAACGCCCGCGGGTCGTGCATGGGTAGTTCGAGCCCCTTGACGTGAATGGCCACCTCCTCGGACCCCAGCCTCTCAGCCGCGGCTCGAACCCCGTCGGCTAGCATATCGCCAAGCCCCTGCCGCTGTGCAATCTGCTCCACCAACCGCAAAATGGCTTCAGCGTTGCCCCATTCGAGTTCCAAGCCGCCGCTATCCTCGGCCGTCAACAACCCCTTCTCATAAGCCTCCATGGCCAGGGCAATGACTGCGCCCGTGGAGATGGTGTCCATGCCATAGCGGTTGCACAGGTGATCGGCCTGGATGATGGCCTCGAGGTTATTGTTCAACAGCAGGGCCCCAAAGGCGGCCAGGGTCTCGTACTCTGGACCATGACCCTCAAGGCCAGCGAGAGGGCCTTCGGTGATCCTGATCTCCTTGCCGCAGGCGATGGGGCAGGCAAAGCAGCGATAATGCTTATCGAGCATGGTCGCCACAATCCTCTGGCCGGAGGTCTTGTCGGCCCCTTCTTTCCAACTACCCAACAACCAGTTCTTGATCGGTAGATCACCAAAGACCTCCGTCGCCGGCACCCCGCCCCCAGTGCCAAACTCCGACAAGGCCAAGGAGTTTTCCTTGATCCAGGCCGTGTCCTCCCGCACGCGGCGGCGCAAGCCATCGCGGTCATGGTACTCTGGCCGCTGGCTTCCCCTGACGGCCACCGCCTTGAGATTCTTGGAGGCCATCAGGGCACCCATGCCCCCGCGGCCGGCCGTCCGTTCGCCGTTGCCCAGAAACATCACCCCGGCGATGCGAACCCCGTTTTCACCGGCCGGGCCGACACAGGCCACCACCGCTCTGGGGTCGGTTTGATCCAAAACGCGTTCCACTGTTTCATGAGAATCCAGGCCCCAGAGCGAAGCGGCCGGGCGAAGCTCGACCTGGCCGTCGTGGATCCACAGGTAGACGGGTTTCTCGGCCCGGCCGGTCACCACCAGGCCATCGTAGCCGGCAAAGCGTAGCTCCGGCCCCCAGAAGCCCCCCGCCGCCGACTCGCACCAGATGCCCGTCAGCGGCGAGCGCCCGCAGACCGACACGCGGGAAGCGGTAGGAACGAAGGTCCCCGTCAACAGGCCGTTCATCATCACGAGCACGTTGGTGGGATCGAGAGGATCTAACTGAGGCTGCAGCCTGTCGTGAACAATCCTGGCTGCCCAACCGCTACCCAAGAGGTAGTGGCGGACCTCACCCGGAGCGACCTCCGTTACCTGCCACTGCCCCGAATCGAGGTCAACCCCAAGAAGCTTACCAGCGTATGCGTATGGCATCGAAGCGCCTCCTTTAGCACAATACATAGCGAAATCCGCCCTCACTGGACGGATTTCACAGCCGATTAGAACTGCTGTATTTGGTGAGCCGCGCAGGACTCGAACCTGCAACCCGCTGATTAAGAGTCAGCTGCTCTGCCAACTTGAGCTAGCG
>VGOG01000084.1 GCA_016875995.1 Chloroflexota bacterium | reverse complement strand
TTGAGGTCGTTGTCGCCCTGGTCTGGGCCGTCATCTTTGCGGCCGGTGGCGCGATCTTCCTGTACATGTTCCTGACCAATCGCCGCCATTGGTGGGCCGTGATTCCGGGATTCACCTTGCTCGGCCTGGCCGCCCTGATCGCCCTGGATCAACTCTTGCCAGAGATTGGTGACGTCCTGGGTGGCGCACTCTTTTTGGGCGCCATTGGCCTGGCCTTCTGGGTGATCTACTTCCTCAAGCGCGAGTACTGGTGGGCGGTCATCCCTGGCGGCGTGCTGTTCACCCTGGCCCTGATCGCCGGCCTTTCGCCTGTCTACGAAGGCCCTGCCATGGGTGGGGTGTTCTTCGTGGGCCTGGGGCTGACCTTTGGTCTGCTCTATTTCGTGCCCACCCCTCACGGCCGTATGAAGTGGGCCCTCATTCCCGCCACCGTGCTGGTGGTGATGGGGGTGCTGACCACCGCCGCCGCCACAGGGGGTCTGGGGTACCTCGGGGGAGCAGTCCTGATCCTAGTCGGGCTTTATCTGCTCCTTCGCATCTTCGTGAAAGGAAAATGATATGGACGAGCAAAAACGTAGAAGTGTGAGCTTGGTCGGGCCTGTGATTCTGATCGGTCTGGGCGTTATCTGGCTGCTGAACAACATGGGCCTCCTGGCCTGGAGTGTCTGGGAAGTGATCTTCCGCCTGTGGCCCATCTTGCTGATCGCCGCAGGACTGGAAATCATCCTCAACCGTTTCTCGGTCTGGGGTTCTTTGCTGGCCCTGGTGTTGACCGTGGCCATCTTGGCCGGCGCACTGTGGCTGATCGGGCCAGACATGGGAACCGGGCAGGTAGTGCCCGGTGAAGAGATCAGACAGGCTCTGGGCGGAGCGACGCGGGCTGAGGTGGTTATCGAACCTGGCGTCGGGTCGCTACACATCGAAGCCCTCCCCGAGTCAGCCAACCTGATCGAAGGCGTCATCCATGTGCAGAGAAAACAACGGGTGAGGCGCGATTTCGCCGTGGCGGGCAACACGGCGACCTTCTCTCTGCGCGGCGAGGGGGAGACCTTTGGGCCATTCATCGGATGGAGTGATCGGCCAGGCTGGGACCTGGGCCTGGCCCCCGAGGTGCCCCTGGAGTTAAAGGTCGGCATGGGTGTGGGACAAGCCGACATTGACCTGACAGGCCTGACGGTGAGCAACCTGAAGGTGAGCATGGGGGTCGGCCAAACCATAGTCACTCTGCCTGACGAGGGCCGCTTCCAGGCCAAGATTGAAGGCGCCATCGGCGAGACGGTCGTGGTCATACCGGCGGGGATAGCGGCGCGCATTCGCGTGGACACTGCGCTAGCCACGAGAGGCCTGCCAGCCCGCTTTCAACGCCAGGACGACGTCTACACCTCGCCCGGCTACGCCAGCGCCGATGACCGCGTTGATCTGGAAGTAAGCCAGGCCATCGGCCAAATCACCATACGCCACTCCGGTACAAAATAGAAAGGAGCTCCACCTACCCCCTGACCAGATACCCTCTCGCATCCCAGGAGACCAAGCCGTCTCAGACAGGGAAAAACCTGGTTTCTCCACCAGGAAAGAAAGGGATAGATCAAAGATGTGGCAAGAATACCTATTTCCAGCAACGGTGCAGGAAGCCCTGGAGATGCTCGCTGCCTACGGCGGCCAGGCGCAGATCATCGCTGGCGGCACCGATCTGGTGCTGCAAAGCCAGCGTGGGCAGTGTGTAGCTACCGTCATGGTGGACATCACCCGTATCCCCGGCCTGGATACCGTCGAGGAGCGCGAGGGCTACGTTGCCATTGGCTGCCAGGTGACCCACGCCCAGATCGCCGCCTCGCCCCTCATCCGCCACAAAGCGGAAGTGCTGGCCCTGGCCTGCGCGAGCGTGGGCGGCCCGCAGACCCGCCACGTGGGCACGCTGGTGGGCAACGTGGTCAATGCCCTCCCCGCCGCCGACGGTGCGGTGGCCCTCTTCGCCCTCGACGCCGAGGTGGAGGTAGCGGATTTGGATGGCCGGCGCTGGCTGCCCATCGCCGAGATGTACACTGGCGTTGGCAAGTGCGCCATAGATCCTTGCGCCCAGATGGTGACCGCTGTTCGTTTCCACCCCCTCACCAACGGCTGGGCCAGCGCGTACCAGCGACTGGCCAACCGCAAGGCCCTGACCCTGCCCATGCTCAACGTCGCCGTGGTCGTGGGCCTGGAAGATGGAGTGTGCAGCGAGGCCCGCATCGCCGTCGGCCCGGTGGCCCCCACCCCGTTTCGCGCCCAGGAAGCGGAGGCCGCGCTGGCCGGCCAGGCCCCCGGCGCCGAAACCATCGCCCAGGCGGCGCGGCTGGCCGCCGGCGCCGCAGACCCCCGCGATAGCGTGCTGCGTGGCTCGCGGGACTACCGCAAGGCCATGGTCGAGGTGTTGGTTCGGCGGGCGCTGACACAGGCATTGGCAAAGCCAGGGAATCAGTAATCAGGAAATCAGTAATCAGGGAATGCCCTGATTCCCTAGTCCCTGATTCCCTGATCCCTAAAAGGAGGCACAGATGCTTTTGGAAATAACCCTGAACGGCAAACCCATTTCTGTAGAAGTCGAGCCCGGCGACCTGCTGGCCAATGTGCTGCGCCAGGAGCTGGGGCTCATCGGCACCAAGATCGCCTGCGGCGAGGGCGAATGTGGCGCCTGCACCGTGCTGGTGGATGGCGTGGCCGTTACCTCGTGCATTTTCCCGGCCATGAAGGCCCACGGACGGCAGGTGGAGACCATCGAGGGGTTATCTCAAGGTGGAGAGCTTCATCCCATCCAGGAGGCGTTCGCCGCCCACGCCGCAGCCCAGTGCGGTTACTGCACGCCAGGGTTCATCATGGCCGCCAAGGCCCTGCTGAGCGAAAACCCCCATCCCACCCGCGACGAGATCAAACAGGGGATTTCGGGCAACCTGTGTCGCTGCACGGGGTACTATCAGATCGTAGACGCAATTGAAGATTCAGGAAATCAGGAACCAGGGATCAGGGATCAGAGATTAGGGACTAGTCCCTTGTCCCTTGTCCCTTGTCCCTTGATTACTGTTGGAAAAGGTGTCGAGCGCCTGGACATTCGCCAGAAGGTACAGGGCACCCGCAAATATCCCCAGGATTTCAACATGGAAGGCCAGCTCTACGCCAGGGTGGTATGGAGCGAGCACCCGCACGCCATCGTGAAAAAGATTGACACCGCTGCCGCTGAGGCCCTGCCCGGCGTGGTGAAGGTGCTCACCCACCAAGACGTGCCGGTCAACGAGTACGGCATCAACATCCCCGACCAGCCAGTGCTGGTGGCGGAGGGCGACAAGGTGCGCTGGGTGGGCGACCGCATCGCCATCGTAGTCGCCGAGTCGGAACGCATCGCCGCCCAGGCCCGCCAATTGGTACAGGTCGAATACCAGCCCCTCCCCGTGGTGACCGATCCGCGCCAGGCGATGAAACCCGGCGCGCCGCTGGTGCACGAAGGCCGCGAGAGCAACGTGCTGAAACACATCCCCATCCGCAAAGGCGACGTGCAGCAGGGATTCGCCCAGGCCGACGTGATCGTCGAGGGCACTTACACCACCCACTGCGTGGAGCACGCCTACATGCAGCCCGACGCCGCGCTGGGCTACGTGGACGAGCAGGGGCGGATCACCATCATCACTTCCTGCCAGTGGCCGGCAGACGACTTGCACCAGATCGCCCACCTGCTCGATCTGCCCGAGGATCAACTGCGCGAGATCGTGCCCGCTGTCGGCGGGGCCTTCGGCGGACGGGAGGACATGTACATCCAGCACCTGGCCGCGCTGTGCGCCTTCGTGGTGCGCCGCGCGGTGAAAATCGTCTTCGACCGCGAGGAGGTCACCCAGCGCACCGGCAAGCGCCACCCCTTCTACCTGCGACACCGCACCGGCGCCACCCGCGATGGTCACATCGTGGCGGCAGAGGTAGAGGTCATCAGCGACGCCGGAGCTTACGCCAGCACCAGCATCCCGGTGCTGAACAATGCGGCCACTTTTGCCCTGGGGCCTTACAAGATACCCCATGCCCGCGTTGATGCCTACACTGTGTACACCAACAACGCCGTGACCATGGCCATGCGCGGCTTTGGAGCCACCCAGCCACCATTTGGCTACGAGGGCCAGATGGATAAGCTGGCCGAGGCCCTGGGCATGGATCCGGTCGAGCTAAGAATGAAAAACTTGCTGGACGTGGGCGACGTGGCGGTGACCGGCAACGTGATGACCGCCGAGACAGGCGTGAAGGAGACCCTGCGCCAGGCGGCCCTGGCTGCCGGTTGGAGACAAGAAGGCGAGCGGTGGATCAAACCCGATCCTTCCCCTTCGCCTCGGCTCAGGGTCAGGACAGGCGTGGGCGCTCCGTCCGCACCGCACAAGCGACGGGGCCTCGGCATGGCCGTCGGTTACAAAAACGTGGGCTACAGCCTGGGCTTCGATGACAAGGCCACTGCCATAGTTGAGCTTACCCTGGCCGAGAGCGGGGAGATCGCGCGGGCATTGGTCAAAATCGCCGCCGTGGAGGTGGGACAGGGCGTGCTGACGGCCCTGGCCCAGATCGCCGCCGACACCCTGGGGGTGGAGGTGAGCAAAGTGCGGCTGGCGCTGGTGGACACAGCCAATACCCCCGACGCCGGCTCCAGTTCCGCTTCGCGGCACGTGTTCATCTCCGGCAACGCCGTGGCCCGGGCCTGCCAGGCGGCGAAAGAGAACTGGGAGACTATCTTGCGCGCCGAGACCGGCGAGAGGCACATCGAGGCGGAGTACACCTTCCGTGGCCGCAGCGTTCGCGCCACTACAGCATTTGCTCCTGAGACCGGCGCGTGTGAACCACACATCAGCTACAGCTTTGTCACCCAAATCGCGCTGGTGGAAGTGGATACCGAGACTGGCGAGACGGACATCCTCAGTTTCTGGACCGTCGCTGACGCAGGCAAAGTGGTGAACCCGCAGACGTACTTCGGCCAGCAGGCCGGCGGGGTACACATGGGCGTGGGCTACGCCCTAACCGAACACTACATCCAGCAAGGTGGCCATCCCCGCACCCGCCGCTTCAGCGAGTACCACATCCCCACCGTGCTGGACATGCCGCGCCAGTTCCAGTCCATCGCTGTGGAGAGCGCGCCAGACCCCCACGGCCCCTTTGGCGCCACCGGCCTGGGCGAGACCCCCACCCTCCCCACCGCCCCGGCCATCACCAATGCCATCCACGATGCCACCGGCGTGTGGATCAGCGATCTGCCGGCCAGTGCTGAGCGCGTGTGGCGGGCGATAAAAAACAGAAAGGAGTGCACAAATCGTGGACTACGGTAAGATTCTAAAGCGAGCCTGGCATACGGTCTGGCGCTACCGAGCGCTGTGGATCTTTGGGGCCATCCTGGCCCTGACCACAGGCGGAGGTGGCAGCAACTGGCTTCAATACACTTTCAATCGTGAAGACTGGCCACCAGGTGTCCGCCCAGGCCAGATTCCACCAGGGGTAGTGAGCGCGTTGATTGCCATTGGCATCGGGCTGGCGTTCCTGGCCTTCGTTTTCATCATCGTCGCAGCGGTGGCTCGCTACGTGTCGGAGACAGCGCTGATACAGATGGTGGACGAGCACGAAGAGACGGGCGAGCAGCGCACCGTCCGCCAGGGATTCCGCATGGGCTGGTCGCGCACTGCCTGGCGGCTGTTCCTGATAGATCTGCTGATCGGCTTGCCCGTGGCGGTGGGATTCATCCTGCTGTTCTTGTTGGCGGCCGCGCCCCTGTTGTTGTGGACGACCAGGAGCACGGCGGCCGGCGCCTTGGGCACAGCCATCACCATCGGCCTGGGTTTGCTGGTCATCCTGCTGGCCATCGTCGTCGGCGTGATCCTCTCAGCCCTGATGCACTTCTTCCGTCGGGTGTGCGTGTTAGAGCGGAGGGGCGTGACCGAATCCATCCGACGGGGCTACTTTGTGGTAAGGCAGAATGTCAAGGACGTGGCCGTCTTATGGCTGATCATGCTTGGCCTGGGCCTGGGATGGGGAATCGCCATGATCCCCGTCGCGCTTTTGTTGCTGGTCCTCGGGGGAGTGATCGCTAGCCTGCCCGCGCTTCTGGCGGGCGTGCTGGCCAACCTGGCCTTCGGGGACGCAGCGGCCTGGATCATCGGACTGGCGGTGGGCATCCCGCTCTTCATCCTGGTGGTGGCGGTGCCGCTATTGTTCCTGGGCGGCCTGTGGGAAGTGTTCAAGTCCGGCGTCTGGACGCTGACCTACCGGGAACTGCAGGCAAAGTGACTACTCACCCTCCCGCACGATGTATAGTAGCGACTTCAGGGTGACGGAGTCCCCAACTTGTTGGGGGTGGGCGCAAAGCCTCCGAACAAGTTCGGGACTCCGTATGTTTTCAGCAAGCTCACGACGTTGCCAGAATAGACGAGATGTGGTAAGATTATGAGGCCATTCTGAGCTGAGGAGCAACAAACGTGAACAGAAAATCGGAAATCGGAAACCGGAAATCTGCAATCCGCTGGGGGAGTCTGCACAACAAGATCATTGCCTGGTTCTTCGTTCCCACGATGATCATCCTGGTTGTCGTGGCCGTGGTGATCTTCTATGCCTACCAGAATGTGACGGAGGACCTGGTAATTGGACGGAATCGGGAGCTAACCCGCCTCTCGGCCAGCAAGTTGGCGACGGAATTGACAGAATTCACAGACCTCCTGACGAACCTGGCACGCAAGGCAGCCATCTACCAGGGCGACCCGGCTGCCCGACGTGAGGCCCTCAAGACGGCCCGCAACCGTTTAGCGGTCTTCGACGGCGGCGCGCTGATTCTCGACGCCTTCGGAAGAGTCGTGGCTGCCGAACCGGTGGCGGTTAAGATCCTGGGCCAGAACTGGTCAGACCGCCCCTTCTACCGCCAGATCATGCATAACCAGAGGCTACATTCCCCGGCACCGGTCTTCTCGGACATCGTGAGGGACGGGCCGGATAGCACAGAGGTCATCGTTGTCGCCGTGCCCATCAGCGACGAATATGGCGAGTTCTCAGGGGTCATGGCCGGCATGTTTCGCCTGGGGGAAACAACCGTCAATGCCTTCTACGACAGCATTGTGAAACTGCGCCTTGGAGAGGGCCGCAGTATCTACCTGGTAGATGGCAACGGCCGGGTGATCTACCACTCTGACACCTCTCGCATTGGAAACGACTTGTGGGAGCAGGCAGTGGTGCAGCAAGTATTGAATGGAGAGGCAGACGCCCTCCGCACCCATTCTCTCGATGGGCAAGACATCGTGGCAGGTTTCTCGCCGGTGCGAGGCACGCCGTGGGGTCTGATCACCGAGGAAAACTGGAACGTACTGATGCGCTCCAGCCAAAGCTACGGACGCTTCTTGCTCTTGCTGCTGGCACTGGGTGTGATCGTGCCGGCCCTCCTCGTCACCATCGGCGTCAGGCGGATCACAAAACCCATCACGGATCTCATAGTTGCTGCCCAGGAGGTAGCAGGGGGCAATTTCGGCCAGACCATCACCGCGCAAACGGGTGACGAAATCGAGGAGTTGGCGGAGCAGTTCAACCTCATGTCGGCTCAACTACGGGAATCGTACGCCGACCTGGAGCGGAAGGTGGCCGACCGGACCAAAGAGCTGGCCGCCCTCTACGCCATCGCCGCTGTGGCCAGCCAGTCCCTGGATCTGGATGAGGTGTTGAACGATGTCCTGGACAAAACGCTTCAGGTGATGGAGACCGAGGCCGGGGGAATCTACCTCCTGGATGAAGAAACCGAGTTGCTGACCATGGCTGCCCATCGAGGGTTCAGCCCTGAGTTCGTCAAGGAGATAGATCGGCTACAGGTAGGAGAGGGTTTCTCTGGCCACGTGGTCCAATCCTGCCAGCCCCTGGTAGTCCGGGACGTTTCCACCGACTCCCGCCTCACCAGGACGGCAGTGCGAGAGGAGGGACTCCGCTCCGTGGCCATTGTCCCCCTCTGTTCTCAGCGGATGGCGCTGGGCACCCTGTTCGCCGCGACCCGCGGTTATCGGGAGTTCACCGATCAGGACATCCAGTTACTAACCTCTATCGGCCACCAGATCGGGGTGGCCATCGGGAACGCGCGGCTCTTCCAGGCCGAGCAGCGCCGCGCAGAGCAGTTCCGCGTCATCGGCGAGGTGGGTAGCCGCATCACCTCTATCCTGGCCGTTAATGAGTTGCTGAACCAGATGGCGAGATTGATCCAACAGACTTTCGATTATTACCACGTTGGCATCGGCCTGGTCGTTGGGGATGAGGTGATCTACAGGGTCGGGGCCGGTACCTTGTGGGATGATCCCCGTTTCCAATTCGAGCCCGCACGCCTCAAAGTGGGCGCGGAAGGGATCACAGGTTGGGTGGCGGCCACGGGTAAGCCCCTGCTGGTACCTGACGTGAGCCAGGAGCCGCGTTACGTCTGGATGCAGGGCAGCGAGACGCGCTCAGAGCTCACTGTGCCCATCAAGGCTAAAGGGGAAATCATCGGCGTGCTGGACGTCCAAAGTGACCGCCTGAACGCCTTCGACGAGAGCGACCTGGTGGTGCTCCAATCCCTGGCCAACCAGGCGGCGGTGGCCATCGAGAACGCCCGGCTGTTCGCTGAGCGCGAACGCCGCCTGGACGAGATGGCGGTCCTCAATGAGGTTGGCCAGGCCATCAGTTCCACCCTCCCCCCCTCTTTCCCCCATCCCCCCAACTTTGGGGGGCCAGGGGGGCGGGGTGGGGAGGAAGGGGGGGATCTTCTGGACTTGATTTACCATCAGGTGGGCCGGGTGATGGATGCCACCAATCTGTACATCGCCTTCTATGACCGGGACGAGGATTGGGTTTCGTTCCCGCTCTACGTCGAAGGGGGGCAGGTCAGACGACACGCCGGGGGGCGGAAGGCGGGCCAGGGCCTGACGGAGCACATCATCAGGACTCGCCAACCCTTGCTGCTGCCCGACGACGTAGCGGGCCGTATGCAGCAGTTGGGCATCGAGGCCATTGGCGCCCCGGCCAGGTCGTGGCTGGGAGTGCCCATGATCGCCGGAGATGAGGTGTTGGGCGTCATTGCCGTGCAAAGCCACACCACCGAGAATGTCTACGACGAGGGGCACCTCAACCTGCTGCCCACTATCGCTGCCCAGGCAGCCATCGCCATCGAGAACGCCCGCCTGTACGAGCAGGCCCGGCAGTTGGCCGTGATGGAAGAACGCCAGCGCCTGGCGCGCGAGCTGCACGATGCCGTCACCCAAACGCTGTTTTCGGCCAGCCTCATCGCCGAAGCTCTGCCCAGTCTGTGGGAAAGCGATCAGGATGAGGGGCGACAACTCTTGCAGGATCTGCGCCAGTTGAGCCGGGGCGCCCTGGCCGAGATGCGTACTCTATTGATGGAACTGCGCCCCACAGCCCTGGCCGATAGCCACCTCAGAGACCTGCTGTACCAACTCGGCGAAGCCGTCACCGGACGGACCGGCGTGCCCGTCACGGTAACGGTGGAAGGCCGGGTTGACCTACCTGCTGACGTTCACGTCGCCCTATACCGCATCGCTCAGGAAGCGCTGAACAACGTGGTCAAACATGCCCGGGCCAGCCAGGTGACAGTGAGTCTGCGCTGTTATCCCCCCTTCCCACCCGATATCGGGTGGGAGCAGAGGGGGGGTGCTGTCGAATTGCTCATCCGCGACGATGGACGTGGCTTCGATGTTGATGACGTCGAGCCGGGTGAACTGGGACTGGGCATCATGCGCGAGCGGGCCCAGGCCATCGGCGCATCCCTCAACATCGAGAGCCAACCCGGTCACGGCACGCAGGTAGCGGTCGTGTGGGAGGGGAAGAATGGAGAATGGAAAGTGGAAAATGGGCAACCAACGACCAATGACCAATGACCAAGGACTAAGGACCAAGGACCAAGGACCAATTCGAGTGATGATCGTTGACGACCACCACATGGTCCGCAAAGGGTTAGCCACCTTCCTGAAAACCCAGGCTGATCTGGAACTGGTTGGGGAGGCCAGCGGCGGCGAGGAGGCGGTTCGCCTGTGCCAGCAACTGCAGCCCGATGTCGTCCTGATGGACCTGGTGATGCCAGGGATGGACGGCGCGGCGGCCACTCGGGCCATCAGAGAACACCGCCCAGAGATCCAGGTCATTGCCTTGACCAGCTTCATGGAGCGGGAGCTGGTGGAAGCAGCGTTAGAGGCAGGAGCTATCGGCTACCTGCTCAAGAACGTTTCGCCCGACGAGCTGGCTAACGCGATCCGAGCAGCCCACGCTGGTCGTCCCACCCTGGCCCCGGAGGCGGCCCAGGCTCTGGTCCAGGGCGAAAAACTGGAGCGGCTGGCGCACGCTATCGTCAACGCTCCCCCCGACGCTTCCACCTTGCCCGCACTATTGAGAGAGCACGTCCCCGGCATGTTCTCAAATTGTGGCATAGAGATTCGGATCTTCCCCGACCAGACCTTGTTGCACCATCCTGCCGATGGGCCGTCGGCAGCCGATCCAATGTGGAAGTGGCTACGCACTACGTCACAGACCCATCACTTCCTGCCCGGAGCAACGCTGCCCTGGGGGGGAAAGAGGGGGGGCGCGGGCGCCACTCTGGCCGTAGTGCCCATCATCGGCATCGAAAGCAAACAGCCAGTAGGCGGTATCTGCGTATGGCGACACCGGGACCTGGACACGATAGCCGATTTGTTACCAGTAGCCAAATCCCTGGCCGCACAGATCTCCTCGACCCTGCACAGCGCTCAGGTCTACGCCCAGACGCTGGCCCACGAGACGGTGGCGCGAGAACTGGCCATGGCCGGGCAGATACAGGCCAGCTTCCTGCCCGACGAGTTACCAGACGTGGCCGGCTGGCAACTGGCAGCCACACTGCACCCAGCCAGAGAGACGTCCGGCGATTTCTACGATTTCATCCTCCTGCCCGATGGACGATTGGGGATCGTGATCGCCGACGTGGCCGACAAAGGGATGGGGGCAGCACTGTACATGGCCTTGAGCCGCACCCTCATCCGCACCTACGCTACGGAATACTTGACTCGGCCCGACCTGGTGTTCAACGCCGCCAATCGCCGTATTCTGATGGATGCCCGAGCCGGCCTGTTCGTCACCGTCTTCTATGGCATCCTTGATCCGGGCAGCGGCACGCTGCACTATTGCAACGCCGGCCACCATCCACCCTATCTTTTGAGGGCTGACGACAGAGAACCAATTCAGGAGCTGCGCAGAACGGGCATGGCGCTGGGCGTGATTGAAGACGCGACCTGGGAGCAGGCGACGGTTCGCCTTGCTCCTGGTGACATGTTGGTGCTTTACACCGATGGCATCACCGACGCGGAGGATGGGACAGGGTCGTTTTTCGGTCGGGAGAGGCTGCGAGAGACCGTGCGAGCCCATGTGGGGTGTTCGGCTCAGGACATGCAAGATGCCCTGATCGCAGAGGTGCACGAATTCATGGGCGAAACGCCCCAGTTTGATGACATTACCCTGGTTATTGTGAAAGAGGTGCTATGAGCGAGTCGAAACGCATACGAGTCATGATCGTGGACGACCATGACATGGTCCGCCGAGGGCTGGCGACTTTCCTGCGGGTCAAAGCCGACCTGGAGCTGGTTGGTGAAGCCCGCAATGGTCAACAGGCCTTGCAGGTATGCGAGAAAGCCCAGCCGGACGTCATCTTGATGGACCTGGTAATGCCAGAGATGGACGGGATGACCGCTACCCGCGCCATTCTCGAACGCTGGCCTCAGATCCAGGTCATCGCTCTGACCAGCTTCCAGGAGAAGGAGTTGGTGCAAGAAGCCCTACAGGCCGGCGCCATCAGCTACTTGCTGAAGAACGTCTCCGTTGACGAGTTGGCCGAGGCCATCCGGGCAGCCTACGCTGGACGGCCTACCCTGGCCCCGGAGGCAGCCCAGGCGTTGATCCAGGCTGCCGGCCAGGAGCCCACCCTGGGTGACGATTTGACCCCCCGCGAGCGCGAGGTGCTGGCCCTGATGGTCGAAGGATTGACCAATCCGGAGATCGCCGAGCGGTTGACTGTTAGCCGTTCCACAGCCAGGGCTCACGTCAGCAACATTCTGTCCAAGCTGGGTGTTTCCAATCGGGCAGAGGCCATTGCCCTGGCCCTGCGGCAGAAGCTAATCCCCTGACCAGGAAAAAGATTGGACACCTGTCCAATACGAAAATCCCCCAGATGCCCGATGCGGCTGGGGGATTTTTCTGTTATAATAAGTCCAGATAGAGAGAGGGGAATGAGGTAATGTGAATGCAAATTTTGCTGGCTGATGATCAACCAAAGGTACGATTGGCATTGCGCGTGTTGCTGGAACGACAAGGGGGGTTGCGGGTGGTGGGCGAGGCCGTTGACGCCCAGGACCTGTTGGCCCAGACAGAAGCGACCTGCCCCGACCTGGTGTTGCTAGACTGGGAGCTGCCGAGCCTGGCAGGGGGTGACCCTTCGGCAGGCTCAGGGCGGGGTTTGCTGACCGCCTTACGTGGAGTTTGTCCCGATTTATTCGTGATCGCCCTCAGCGGGCGACCGGAGGTGCGTCGAGCGGCCCTGGAGGCCGGGGCCGACGCCTTTGTGTACAAATGCGACCCACCGGAACGGCTGCTGGCGGCCATCGCTGATTGTTCAGCAGAGGTAAAACATCAAGTAAGTTCCACTACGGACAGGAGGTAGAGCGATGTACATCAATGCATACGAAGCCGAAATGCTGATGAGAGAGCGCACCAAGAATGCGTTCCACGAGGCCGAACGGGAAAGGTTAGGCCGAATGGCCAATCCTGCCAGGGTAGGGCTTCTGGACCCGGTTTTGGCAAGTGTCGGTGGCTTGATGATCACCGCCGGCAAGAAGTTGCAGGCACGACGCGCGCCGCTTCAGAGTGGTTTGACTGGTGCACCATCGCCCGCCAGACAATGAGGGAAAAAACCGTGAAAACGAAACTGCTTCTCGGCATTATGGCGCTCGTTTTGCTGCTGACCAGTTGTGCTCGACCAGCCGCATCTGGCCCCACCATCCGCCTGGCCGTCGCCGTCCTCAAAGACCAGCGCGAAAATCACCAACCCGATCCGGTGATTTTGCTGTCTGGCGGCCCAGGGGAGAAGACCGTGCATAACACGGCTGCCATAGCGCAACTCCTTGCCTCCGTCCATCCCAACCGCGACCTCATCATCTTCGATCAGCGCGGCGCGGGCCTCTTCGAGCCGGCGCTGGAGTGTCCGGAGGTTGTGCAGGCGGTGTTCGACCTTCTGGATGAGCCAGACCCTGATGAGTTGTTCAGCTTGCTGGCCCAGCAACTGGGATTTGACCCTGAACTGGAAAGCGTGGCCAGTACCGAGTCAGGCAGCTTTGTGTGGCATCTCTATTCATTCGAGTATCAGAGCTATTGGGCCGACCTGGCGCTGGCGGAGGGTGGTGGCAAAGCATATTTCGTGTTGCTTATCACCCCGCCAGATGAGCGTGACGCCCTGTACGAGACCGTCTTCCTGCCCGTGGTCGAGGCGCTGGCTCCGCTGGAGTAGGTGCGCCAACGGAGTTGGCGGCGACAATCGCCAGGGTGATGGCCACAACGCACACCTGTCCAGTACCCCAACTCCCCGGTTGGTCAACGCGCCGGGGAGTTTTTATGTTGCCAAAGGAGGCGAAATCTGGTATACTATTGGCTGTGGCAGCATGAAGGTCAAACTGGATGAGAACCTGGGGCAATGACAAGCTCAGCACAGGTCTGTACGGGGCTAAGGGAGTATGTGAAGAAAGGGAATAATCCAATGGCTATGACGTTTGAGCAAGTGATAGAGATGATCAGGCAATTTCCGGACGAACAGCAAGAGATGCTCGTTGATCTGATTCGTGGCTGGCGTACTGAAACTCGCCGCCGCGAAATTGCCCGCGATGCCCGGGAATCTTTAGCGGCCTTTCGCAGTGGACAATTCGAGCCACAATCAGCACAGGCGGTGATTACTGAACTTCGGCAATCGTTGGAAGATCAAGAATGAGACGAGAGCTGGTCTTAACGCCAAAGTTCAAGCGGGCCTTTCGCAAGTTCGTTGGGCGCAATGCAAGATTGCAGAAACGCATTGAGGATACGTTGATGCAGATGCAGGAGGATGTTTTTGCGGCCTCACTGGGTACACACAAGTTGAGCGGGACGCTTGAAGGCTTGCGTGCGTGTAGCTGTGGATACGATTGCCGGATTGTGTTTTCAATTGAAAGGGATCCCGCCGGTGGTGGTGAAGTCATTGTGTTGCTTGACATTGGCACACACGATGAGGTGTATTAGACACACTATACTTCTGTTGCCACTTGCGAGCGGGAATCACAGCCGGGCGTCACGGGTTTCGGCGTGAGATCAGCCGAAACAGCAGAGCTTGGCATTGCTTGCCAGTGAAAGCCCGACCAGGACAAGGCTCAGGATGCTGCCCCGCATCCTTCGCCCACCCGCAGCGGTCGGAGTGAGAGAAGCGGGGCGGCGCGCGTTTTGCCCTGGGCGGCTCGGCGGCTCGACTGAGCACCTCGCTCTGGAATCGAGTTCCCGGCGCGTGATTTGCTAAGGGATGAGAGAGGGAAAGCCACCTGCGTCAACCGCACGGGTGGCTTTTTATCATTGTCAGAGGAGCGGTTGGTTGAGTGGCTGAACATAGAATTGGTCACCTGACCGAGAAAAAGATTGGACACCTGTACACGTGGACAACGCGGGCGCGCTCTATGCTTTTTGTCCCCAACATACTTTCACCACGTATAGCCTCACTGCCGACAGCAAGCCGCGCCCCAAGCGCACTCCTCTGCGCTCCCTCGCTCGTTTCTTCGACTCGCTAGTTTTTCGCTTTGCACTGGCAATCGAATCCTGGCGCTTGTACTGACGAAGGAAGTATTGGCAGACGGGTATCAAGTGACAAATCAATGTCATTGAGTTAAGCGACTGCCTGAGACCGAGCGCCAGGTGCTGCACCGGAGCGAAGCGTAGGAAATAACAAAGGCCACGAAAGCATTTCGTGCCTTTCGTGGCCTTTTGCTTGATTCACGATTCGAAGTCGCCATCCACATCGTGAATTGAATGAGTTAATGTGCAGCCTTAAATCATGGCCGCAATGGCCCAGTCAGGTAGCGATGGCTTCCACTTCGGCCTGGGTGGCAACCCTCGGATTTACCAATCTGGAGCGGACGGGGGCCAATCTCTCTATCTCTACATAGACCAGAGGTCGGTCATCGCCATCCCTTCGACCGTAGAGCGAAGTTGCCTTGAGGTTGGCTTTGCATAGCTCAAGGTCATCCTTTGGCAGGAGCACTATGTGCGCCTTGTCCGGCAGCGTATCTGCAAACTCCGGATGCTCCAGTAGATATAAACTGAACTCCGTGCTCAATGTCAGGTTCTTCTCGAAAATCTCATCATGAGTCATCTTCTCATCTCCCGTTCGTAATTTTCCCGATAGCTCTTCCAGTTTCTTTTGATGTCCCTTTCGCCATAGGTCAGTACCTCAGCGGGTGTATACCCGAAAAACTCCTCTTTGGTTTGACTGCCATCAGGATGGATGAGATCCTTGTGAGGTCGCCCGTGGGCCATATCATATCGGACAATTTCCCTCCAGGCCCCTTCGATGTAAGCTTCGTACTGGATTCTGATCCAAGCGCATTATACTACAACTCTCCCTGAAAGTAAAGGGCCGATTCACGTGCACTCGTCACGGGTTTTTGGGGACATGGCCGGTGTGAAAGAAACGAAGGCCACGAAAGCCTTTCACGCCTTTCGTGGCCTTTCGCCTGCCCTGAGTTTGTTGAAGGCTGTGCCTTGGGTCGTCAGGCAGTGATAGCTGCAACCCTGCACTGAGCGAAGCGAACGTGTTCAGCCTGGGGGATCACCCTGTTGATGAGGACGCGATTCGGGATATTCAGGTTGGTTGTTTTCTGCGTTCATAGAGGATCTGACCTTTTCCGAAAACTTCTTGGGCCAGGAACGAGTTACCCGCCTTCAGGCTGGCTTCCACCTGCTCAGGGGTTGTGATCAAGACATCTAAGGCAAAAAGCCGCCCCTCAAAGAGCT
>VGOG01000083.1 GCA_016875995.1 Chloroflexota bacterium | reverse complement strand
TCATAGAAATAGATCGGCTGAAAGGCGCCTTCGCTAATGGTGTAGTAGCCCAGGCCGTCGGCGGCGAAAGCAAGAGCTTCGCCCTGGGGTTCTTCGACCAGTGGCACCAGGCAGGCGGGGTCTGAAAAGGCTTCCCACAGGTTCGTTCCCTCTGTACGGGGCCAGTAGTACCCATCTTCATCGCTCGAATAAGAATGAAGCCGCAGGAGCACGGCGTCGCCATAGGGTGAGATGTCGCCCCCCTTAACTTCTTGGGGCAGGGAAACGGTGGCCACGAGTTCGAGGGTCACCATGACGCCGGGCGTGTGGGGTGCCGGATTGCGGAAAACGCGGGCCACTCCCTGGCCTTCACGATCGCGCGTCACCAGGAAAATGTCTCCGCTCAGCGGATCAACCAGCAGGGTTTCGCAATCGAAAACCGCCGGGCCCGGATACTGCATGGGCAAGGCGTCCACCTCACCCAGGTTGACGGTCACTGGATCCTGGGTGGCGCTGACCAGCGGTTCGGCGATGCGATAAACGGTCACCGACGAGCGGTGGCGCGCGTTGTCGCCGGTATCGCCGACGTAGATGTAATCCCGTCCCTCTATCGGTCCTGGGCCGATGGCGATGTCTTCCCAATCGGTCGCGCTGGCTCCAACGAGATTATAGACTCCCAGGTGCCTTCCCTGGATACTCATGGCAAAGATGCGCGCCGAGTCGCCTGAGTCGTTGTGCACCCATAGCACGTCGGCATTCTGGCGGCTGGCGGCGCCGCCAGAGATCTCGTTCAGGAGGCTCGATTCCACCGTGCCGAGCTGAACGCCGTCCATGAAGATGGGGCAGTCGGCCATCACCGCGCCGGAGATAATCGGCGTGACCGCCTCGGTAGCCATCCCAGCCAGGAGATAGAAGACCAGGCACACTGATATGCTGACGCAAGCGATAAATGACCTCTTCATGAGATGCCTCCATTAGGGATCAGGGAATCAGGGATCAGGAGATCGGGTTTCCTGCTACTCATTCCCTGATCACTGCCCATCACACCTTTCCCCCCAACGCACAGCAACGAGCATAATATCCACGATGTCAACGTCGCCATCGTCGTCCAGGTCGTAGGCCGGGTTGTAGTCGTCTTCGCCCACTGAGCTGTGCCAGCGGCTGGCCACGATCATGATGTCGGCCACGTCCACGTCGCAGTCGCAGTCCAGGTCACGGGAGAGGGGGGTGCAGGTCATGGTGAACTGATCGAAGGTTGTGCCATCGGGGCGGACCCCCACGCTGGTCAGGGTGTGCTCGTTCACGGCGATGCTCACCACGTGCAGGGTGCTCTCGGCGTAGACGGTGTAGGGGCCACCCGTGACCGAGTAGAGGGGCGCGCCTCCGCCTCCGGCCACGATGTAGTTCACCCCGTTGACCAGGCTGCGCTCGTAGTCGTGATCGTGGCCGTTGAAGACGATTTGTACCCCGTACTGCTCGAACAGGGGCACCAAGTCGCGCTGGGCCGTCAGGTCGTCGCCGTGGGAGCCGGAGCTGTAGGGCGGGAAGTGGAAGAAGACGAACCTCCAGGGCTGCGAGGTGCCTGCCAAATCGCTGGCCAGCCAGTTGTATTGGGCGCTGCCGGCGCTGTAGTCCTGGTAGCCGTCCACCTCCAGGGCCACGATGTGGGCGTGGCCGTAGTCGAAGCTGTAGTAGCGCTCGTTGTTCGGCAGGTGGAAGAGATCGAAGTAGTGGGCGCTGTTCCGCTCGTGGTTGCCCAGGCAGGGGAAGAAGGGGGCAGTTCTCAGCAGTTCCCGCTCGATGTCGAAAAAGGTATCCCACTGCCCGGCCACGGTGCCGTCTTCCACCAGGTCGCCGGTGTCCAGGACGAAGTCGGGGGCCAGGGTCAGCGCGCGATCAACGACGCTCTGATGGGCGGCGTGATTGGTACGATTGTCGCCATAGACGGCGAAGGAGAAGGTGCCTTGGGTTGGGTCGGCGGCGGTCTTGAAGGTGCTGTCGTCGCTGAGCGCGCTGCCATTGGTCAGCACGCGATAGTGGTAGATGGTGTAGCGGCTCAGCCCCTCGATGGTAACGGCGTGGTGCGTGGTGGTGGCGGCCTCCGTGGCCGCAAAGCCGTAGGCGCTGGTAGGGCCATACTCCACCACGCTATCGCCAGGAACGTCCGTCTCCCAGACCACGACGATCGAGTTCGGCGTCACCGATTGCAGGTACGGCCCCTTGCTCAAACTGACCGGGGCAGCGGTGGTGAAGCTTAGCACTCCCTGATCGCTGGTCACAAAATACGAATGGCCTGTAACTTGGCTCTTGGTGTTGGGTATTGGGTATTGGGTATTGGATATTGGGCCCTGGACGGTGACGGTCTGGGTGCCGTCGTTGCCCTGAACGCTTACGTTGTAGCTCGCGCCGGGAACCAGGTCGAGGAGCAGATGGCGGGTGCTGGCGGTGGGCTGGAAGCTGTAGACGATGGGACCAGTCGGGGCGGCTGCCTCAATGTCGGCGCTGAAGAGGGCCAGGCGGTTGCCGCCCGCTGATTTGATGTGCGCCCCGACCATCTCCCCCGCCTCGATGAGCGCGACCTCAGGTATCGCTTCGACTGAGGCGTCGGTCGCCTGGAGGACGTGGAGGAAGAGGTGCTCGGTGGTAGCGGCTGTCGGCCGCACCTCCACCCGCCAATCGCCGGGCTGGTGGCGGTCGCCGGGGTCGTAGGGACTGTTCACCCCGTCCACCCAGGCCTCGTAGCCGGCCCCGCCGATGAGGGTGATGGTGTGGGAGGCCGGCAGCAGCGTGCGGCAGAAGAGCTTACCGTCGGCCAGGCCGCTGTAGGAGGCCAGGCCCTCCAGGTGGTGGCCGCTGGTGGCTGTGACCAGGTTGCCGTCGTAGGTGACGATGTGGCCGGGGACGGTGGTGTTGACGACGTTGCCGCTCACCGTGGGGGTGTACACGGTGTGGAGCACCCAGCGGGGGGTGAAGGCCGGGTCGGAGACGCGCACCCGGTCGAAGACGACGACCACGTCCGGGCGGAGGTACAGGAACTCGCGGGTGAATAGTTGCACCTTATCGCTGTAGGCGTTGGTGGCCTCGCCCAGGGCGTAGGTGTAGCTCTCGTCGGCGGCGTGATCGTAGCGCAGGATGTCGGCTGTATCGTAGACGCCGGCGGCGGCCTGCCAGTACTCCACGTCCTCTGCCTCGATGCTGTAGGGGTCGAAGGCGCGCTGTCCCTCCACGTTGATGGCGGGACTCTCGCCACTGCACACCGTGCCGAAGGCCTCCGTCGGATCGCGCACGGCGATGGTGTTGTGGGCGATGGACTGGTGCTGGTAGTTGAGCATGTGCTCCGAGCACCAGTAGTCGTAGGCGCCGCTGTCAATGGCCAGCCGCCCCTGGCGGTAGATGGTGAAGCTGTTCTGATCGCGGTGCTGGTGGGCGCTGAAGTGGTCGCCGGCCTGGAAGCTGAGCCAGGCCGCCGTCTCCGACCAGTCGGAGCGCATGAAGGCCAGTCCCGTGCCCTCCTCCAGGTGGGCCAGGGGCTGGTCGGAGACCGCGCTGGCTGGGAGCGCGGGGTTATCCCACAGGAAATCCCAGACGCAGAAGGTGGTCCATTGCATCTGATTGCCAGGGGCCTGGTTCACGTAGCCTCGGGCCAGCCGGGAGGCGGCATCCCGACCATCTGGCTGAGCACCCCCACCCTGCCCTCCCCCGTCAACGACAGGGGAGGGTGTTGCCAGGGCCTCGGCCAGCATGAGCAGGCGGTAGCGGGCGTAATCGTGGAAGGTGATGTAGCGGGTGTCAGTGTCGCCTCGCAGGTGAGGTATGCGGGTGGCTTTGCCCCAGTCCAGGATCCAGTCCGGGGCAGTGGAGTGGACGATGTGGCGTACCTGGTCGGCGAAGTAGGGCGAGGTGGCGAAGAGGTCCTCGCCGCTGGCGCTCCGCACGGCCATCATGTACTCGGTGAGGTGCATCAGGGCCCCCAGGCCGTACTGCTCCCCCTCGGCCCAGCCGCCGCCGCGCCCCATGAGGTCCAGGGCCGGCAGGGTCCGGTCCTGGAAGCGGCTGAAGCGGGCATGGTCAATGTAGGTTTGGGCCCTGGCGCTGTCCCCGTGGAGAGCGTAGCCGGCCAGCCCCTCGGCCAGCATGTTCAGATAGTGCTCGTTGTGGAAAGCCAGGTTGTACTCGTCCAGCGTCCAGTCCAGGCGCGGCTCCAGCGCGCCCCGTACCTGGGCCTTGATGGCCGAGGTGAAGCCGGGGTAGTCGTAGAGCCAGTCGTAGCCCAGCGCCAGATCAATACAGCAGTAGGCCGTCATCTGAAAGCTCTGTGGCGGGCAGGAGCCGTCCACGTTGTTCGCCAATTCCTGCATACGGGCCAGGGCGTAGTCCGCGTGCTGGGTGGCCAGGGCCGGGTTGCTCTCGTTGTGCAGGCGGTACACGAGGGCGTGCTGCATGATGGGGTTGAAAGCCCAGTCGTCGGTGGGCAGGGTGTTCACCGCGTAGTCGTGCCAGCGCTGCCAGTCGGCGGTGTGGGCCGCGATCTTGGCCTGCAACTGGGCCAGTTTGGCCGGCGTGAGCCAGATGCGGGGGTGCTGGGCCTGCCAGGAGAGCACCCGGCAGGTATTCAGCCCTTGTTGGAAGACAACCTGGTTCGTCCCAGGGGCGCGAAGGGAGGTGGCAGCCAGGGAGTAGGAGAGGAACAACCCTGTGGCCAAGACCAAACAAAGGGGGAGGATGACCGTTCTTCTCAAGGCCTCTCCTGTCAGGAGATGGATACCGGGGGAATCCTCCCTGCGATTCATGACCTTTTGCTCATCCATGGACAAAAACGTGCTCTCCGGACTGCTCGCTTCCGAAAAGCACGTTACCTCATGCCCTATTTCGGCAGCCCGGCCATCATATCAGTAATCAGGGGTCAGGAATCAGTGATCGTTGGACACTGATTACTGTTTACTGAGACAGACCCATGGCTTTGCGTCCCCACCTTTCGGTGGGTTTGCCTTTATCGGTAGAGGCCAGATGATTCTATTGTATCATTTATTTGGTGCTTTGTCAATAGCTGTGCCGTGAATGTTGCGTGAATACGGCCCGCAGTGATAGGGACAGTGCTTGCAGGCGCACTGGCACTGATAGCTCATGATGACGCCCAGGTCGGTGGGGCAGAGCGAGTTTTTCACCAGGCGTTTCATACGTTTTTGGCTCGCTTTGACTGGCTTGATTCCTGTGCCAAAAGTGGTATAATAGAGAAGAGCAGCAAGGGAGGTTGCTCTCCGAAAAATAGGACTGAAGCTCTAGTTAGCGTGGACCGGTGGGAGGTTGAAATGGCGAAAGAGTTCAGTCTGACGATAGAGCAGGATGAAGAAGGCTATCTGGTGGCTACCGTGCCTGAACTCCAAGACTATCGCTTTCAGGCCGAATCCCTTGATGAATTGATGGATAAGTTAAAAGAAGCTCTCAAATTATGCCTGGAGCTGGAAGAGGATTGATAGCCCACTGCGGATAGCTTTTGTACCGCTATCGAGGGGCCATTGTTCCAGGCCAACTGCTGATCGGCGCTTGGTAGCCAGGTTTACACCGTTGCCAAGAGGAAACCCACGACATGCGTTCGTGGGTTTTTACATCTCTAACACTTGCATGATCCCATTGGCCACGTCGGTGATGGCCTGGGCCTGACGTAGGGATTCCGCTCCAGGTCCTACGGCCAGGAGAGGCACGGGGTTGGTGCTATGCACGCCCACCGGGAATTCCTCCAGGTTGCCGTGATCGCTGCTCACGACGACGGTGGTCGTCGGCCCGACCTCCTCCAGCAGGCCGGCGAAGAAGCGGTCCAGCAGGTCGAGGACTTGTAGCGCTTTCTCACGATCCTTCCGATGGCCAACGGCATCGGGCAAGAACGATTCGTAGAGCACCAGGTCGTAGCTGCGGCTGAGGCGGGCCAGGCACTGGCCGGCTGTCTCCGGTTCGATGATCGGCACCGCCACGTGCAGGTGTTCAGCCAGGTAGAAGTTGGTGATGTCCCAGTAGATGGCTTCGCCCCGTTCCAAATCCGCCAGAGTGCGAAAGGGTAGACCAGCGGCCAGGACGCAGAGGGTGGTGGCCGAATGTCTGCGTTTCCGCTTCCTCACCAACTGAAAGTACAGGGGGGTGTAGGCGTTGGCGAAGGTGGCCCGGTAGCCCCGCTCGGTGGCCCTCTTGAGGATGTTGTGCTGGTTGATGACCTCGATGAGGCGGGCATTAGGGTAGGCGCCCAGGTGCTGGCCCAGCAGTTGGGCCGCGTTTACCCCGGTGAAGAGGGCCGTCTGGCCGGTGGCGCTCTGAGGTAAGCCCTGCACTCCCAGGAGGGCATCAATGGCTTTGAACAGCAGGCCCGGCCGATCCACGTTCCGCCCTGCTACCAGCGGTCCAGCCAACAGCCGGCGCAGGTTGGGCATGGGAGCCAGCCAGAGGGGGTTGGTGTCATCGGCCGGCCCCAGGCCCAGACCATCCAGGAAGACGAAGATCACAGAAGAAGACACGAGGCTGCTCACAGCTTGTAGCCGATCATGCGCAGGAAATCCTTGCGCCAGGCGATGTCCTCTTCGCCTTCGATGCCCTTAGGCCGAAGTCCGTCAATGACCCCCAGGATACCGCGGCCCTGCTCCGTCTCGGCGATGACCACCTCCACGGGATTGGCCGTGGCGCAGAAGATGCGGCACACCTCGGGCACGCTCTTGATGGCGTTGAGGAAGTTGATGGGGTAGGTGTCTCTCATCAGGACGATGAAGCAGTGGCCAGCCGATAGGGCCAGAGCGTTCTTCTTGGCCAGCTCCACCAGCTCCTCGTCGGTGCCGCTGGCCCGCACCAGGCAGGCCCCGGAGGACTCGCAGAAGGCCAGCCCAAACCTGGCCCCCGGCACTGCGGTGACCATCGCCTCGTGCACGTCCTCCACGGTCTTGATGAAATGAGACTGGCCCAGGATCATGTTGATCTCCTCGGGCTTTTCGATGTTGACGATCTTGAGTTCCATAGCTATTCCTCCCGTTTTGGTTGATGAGAGAATCAGGCTAGTCCCTAGTCCCTAGTCCCTAGTCCCTTGTCCCTAGTCCCTTGTCCCTAACCCCTTGCTACCTCGTTGCTTCTGGGCCCCGGCGCCTCTATGCCTCATCGCCTCGTTACTTGTCCGGCACTACTTCCCAGAAATCCAACTGCGACCTTCGCCGCTCGATCTCCTCGTCGGGCAGGCGGATGTAGAGGCCGTAGCCTTCCACGGCGACGCTGCCATCGGCCAGGCGCAGCTCTCCTTTGGCCTCAAACGACCGCGATCGCAGACGTACCATTTCTCCAGTGACGGTCAGCTCCTCTCCCAATGGCACAGCCTGGCGGAATTTGATCTCCAGCTTGGCGGTCACCGCCCAGATGTCCAGGGACGTGACCACGCGCCCGATGGCCTCGTCCATCAGGGCGGTGATGATCCCACCGTGCACGAAGCCCGGGTAGCCCTGGTGTTCCTGGCGAGGTGTGAACTTAACGATCACCCGTCCGTCATCATCTTCGTAGAAGAAAGCTTTCAGACCGACGGGGTTCTCCATCCCGCACACGAAACACATGCGGGAGTTGGGCTGCTTCTGCATCATCTGCCTCCGCTTGGATCGGGAATCTCCAACACCGCCGCACCGCGCACCTGCCTGTCCTTCAGGCGCTGCAGGACGCGGTTGGCCTCGGCCAGGGGATACACCTCGACTTCGGTGCGGATGGGGATGTGGGCCGCCAGTTGCAATAGCTCTTCCGCATCCTGGCGCGTCAAGTTGGCCACGCTGCGCAGGGTGCGCTCGTGGTAGATGAGGCTGTACTTCATCTCCGGGATGGGGCTCAGGTGGATGGCGTTGATGGCCACTGTGCCCCCCTTCCGCAGCACCCGTAGTGCCTCCAGCACGATCCAGCCCACGGGGGCGAAGGTGATGGCGCTGTCTAGCAAAGCTGGCGGTTCGTCCCTGGCATCCCCGACCCACGCCGCGCCCAGCTCCCGTGCGTGCTGCTTATGCTCCTCGCTGCGGGTGAAGACGAACACCTCACATCCCCAATGGCGCGCCACCTGGATGGTCACGTGGGCCGAGGCCCCGAAGCCGTACAGCCCCAACCGCTCCCCGGGCTGGATTTCGCTCAGCCGCAGGGAGCGGTAGCCGATGACGCCGGCACATAGCAAGGGAGCCGCCTGCAGGTCAGGGAATCCGGAGGGGATGGGGTAGGCGAAGGCGGCGGGGACGACGGTGTACTGGGCGTAGCCGCCGTAGGCGTGGAGGCCGGTGAAGCGGGCCTGGTCGCACAGGTTCTCCAGCCCCCGTCGGCAGAAGTCGCACTCGCCACAACTGGAGTACAGCCAGGCCACACCGACACGGTCCCCCGGGCGGAAGCGGGTCACTTTGACCCCCAGTTGATCTACCACCCCCACGATCTGGTGGCCGGGGACGACTGGCCGCCGGGGCAGGTCCAGTTCCCCCTCCACGGTGTGCAGGTCGGTGTGGCAGACCCCGCAGGCCCGGACCTTGATGCGGATCTCATCTGGGCCAGGCGTCGGATCCGGCACCTCCACCGCCTCCAGTGGGTTTTCCTCGATCGGTCGAGCCTCTCGTAGGATCATGGCTTTCATGCGCAAGACCTCTCGCCGAGCAGGGGTTCGTTGCCCACGGCAACGATCTCTACAGGGGTCATGTGCCTTCTCTGATGGCAGCCTGCAACCGGGCCATCAGTTCGCTCAGAACTTGCAGCAGGCTGTAGAGATTGATGGCCCAGCCGAGGCCCAGGACGCGGTTGGTAAAAATGCGCGGCTCGTCGGGATTCCAGTAGGCCTCGCGCACTCGCTCCAGGGTGGGCGGACGGAAATCGTAGGGCACAAGCCCACCAACCTGTCCATGCCAGGTGCGCTCCTCAGGCGGCTTCTGCAGCTCCTGGTAAACGGCCGTGGCGATTAAGCCCATGCCGATCCCCATCATAAATCGCCGTAATCTCTTCATTCCTCACCTCTCCGTGCTCGAGCTTGATGTCCCGCCAATTTTATCCCGTATCCGCCGAATAGTCAAGATTGTTCCCGTGATGATGTGCTGGCCATCTTCCCGCCAGTGGCCGGCGGCTAGCCTGACTGGAAACAAAACGGCGTTTGCAACTTGATCATCGGTTCCAAACGCCGTCTTCTTTCAGACGTAGAAACTGATCCTCACCTCAACCTCTCAGAATATAGCGGACGCCTCGGTAGCCGCCGATTTCCTGTATCTTGGCGAAGATGGCCCTCTTGTTGTCGTCTTCGTGCTCTGGGTTCTGGGCGGCGTCGTTTTGCATCTCGTCCAGCCAGTTCATGATAGCCTGTTTGTTTTCGATGGCCTTGGGTGTGATGTAATCCTTGGCCTTGCTCACGATCCTGGCTATGGGCAAGGCCCGGAACCTGGCCAGCAACCGAGAACCTCGCTCCTCGATGGACTTGTCTATGCCAGGAAGAAGCAGCTTGCTCACCTGCTGATAAACTACCTCCAGGCCCACGGAGACGTTCTGTTCAGCGGTCTCCCCTTTGATGGTGAACAGCTTGGTGTGCATGAGTAAAGGATAGCCCAGAACTACCCCGCTCCAGGCCAGGAAACCGAGCTGAACGCGGCCCGTCAGGTAGAGGACGTAGGTGATCAGGCCAGCAATGATCACATTGACCAGGTAAAGGAGTCCTACCTCCAGGGTTAATATCGCCTCATAGGGTTCCCTGGACTCGGAAATGACATCCAACATCACCAGCACTGCGCTGACCAGTCCTGCTGTTAGGCAGAAAAGTATTAGCGGGATCATGAGGCACCTCTCATCTTCTCCACTATCGGCAGTATGGTCATCATCGCCTGCCCCTCGTCGCTGAGGGCGAAGTACTCTTCTTCGTCCGAGGCGAAGATGTCCCGCTTGGCCCGCTGGACGCTGCTGACCAGCCCCCTGTCCTGCAACTGGCTGAGCTTGTCAGAGGCAGTAGAGGGACTGATCAGGAGTTGTGCTGCCAGCTTGACAGGTAAGGTTGAACCTGTGTCCCATAGTTCCTTGAGGATCGTGATGTCCTCGTCCGAAAGTCCCATCGCCTTGTCGAACAACTCCTTGGCTTCCTCAGATGTCTTGATCGCCATTTCCATCCTCCTCTCTTACACGAAGCTGATGCCATTTTATACTGGGTTCGTGATTTTGTCAATAATCTTGAGCTTTCTCCTCACCCCTAAGCACTCTGAGAGCTCCCTGCGCCATGGCTAGCATCTCGTCCTCGCCGGGATAGATCATCACCGGAGCAATCCACTCCACCCGCTCCACGATCCAATTCATCAACACCCCTGAGTGGGCCAGCCCCCCCGTCAGGATGATGGCGTCCACGGCGCCTTTGAGCACGGTGGCCATGAGGCCAATCTCCTTGGCGATTTGATAGGCCATGGCTTCGTAGATCAGCCTGGCGTGCTGGTCGCCCTCCTCGATGCGCCGTTCCACCTGGCGGGCATCGTTGGTACCCAGGTGGGCCACCAGACCCCCACGCCCGGCGATCTTTTTGAACATCTCCTCATACGGGCGGTAGGTATCATCGTACGGGGGGATTGAGTAGGCCATGCGCAGCACATCGCCCACCGGCAGCCCGCCTGCCCGTTCCGGGGCGAAGGGGCCCGTGCCGTCCAGGGCCTGGTTGACGTCCACCATCCGCCCTCGGCGGTGGGCGCTGACGGAGATGCCCCCGCCCAGATGGGCCACCACCAGGTTGACCTCGTCGTAACCCTTGCCCAACTCCCTGGCTGCCCGCCGCGCCGCCGCTTTGAGGTTGAGGGCGTGGGAGAGGCTCCTGCGCTCGATCTCAGGAAGGCCAGAGATGCGGGCGATGTCGTCGAATTCGTCCACGCAGACCGGATCCACGATGAAAGCGGGGATGCCGGCTCGTCTAGCGATCTCGTCGGCGATGATGGCCCCCAGGTTGGAGGCGTGCTCCCTCTCCTGGGGATGGCGCAGCTCGTCCAGCATGTTCTCGTTGACCAGATACGTGCCGCTGGGGATGGGCTTGAGGATGCCGCCTCGTCCCACCACCGCGTCCAGCGAGTCTAGCCCAATCCGATGCTCATCCAAAAGGCGCAGTACAGCGTCGCGGCGAAAGGCGTATTGGTCGGCGATGCGGGGGAAAGCGGCGATTTCCTCAGCCGAGTGGTGGATCGTCTCCACAAAGAGGGGATGTTCGTCCTCGTAGAGAGCCACCTTGGTGGAGGTGGAACCGGGGTTGATGGTCACAACGCGATGCATTTTTCACTACTCGGTAGAGAAACGAGGTTTTTTCCTTACTTGCAGAAACCTCGTTGCTTTAGGGGTTCCATGTAGTGCAGAAGCGCCAAGCCTTCAGCTAAAAACCTGGTTTCTGAAATGGTTCATCTGTCGAAGTAGATGCTCTTGCCCGTGGCGGAGAGGGGGATGCCCATCACGAAATCGGCGTCAATAAGCCCTATCTCCCGGGCCACCACGCCGACGCGGTACATGATGCGGTTGTCCACGTTGAGCAGGCTGGCCGTCTTCACCGCCGAGCCAATGGCAATACCCATGTCCAGGAGTCGCAAGGCGCAGTTGGGGCCCTTGAATTCACTCTCAAAGGTGTTGGGTTTGATGCACTTTTCGGAGCCGCAGGCGCTACAGTTGAGGCCAACAGGGGCAGCATCTTTGAGGCCGACCAAAAACACGGCGGTCGAATTGGACACGTTGGCCCCGTCGCGGTCGAAATTCGATTTGCCTGTCCGCTCCCCGAATTCGTACATCTTCTCGGCCAGCCTCTGGAGATCATCGCCTTCGACGATCGCGGTGACGATGAAATCCTTGCCCACCGCCTTGGGCGCGGTGCGGGCCGAGATGGCCATTAGCTCGGCGACTATTCTCAGGTTCATGATACTTGTCTCCTTTCAATGCATAGTTGACACTCAGGCAATGTTCTGCTAAACTAACCTCAGGACGAAGGTTGAGTGGGGGAGGGAGTACAGGCGCAAGCCTGCCGGGGCGGACTTGCGTCCGCACTCCCTCTTAAAGATGCAATTGATCATGGGACAGAAAGGGGTTTAGAACATGACTGAAATCGCAACCCAGGCGGTGATCGCTTTCTGTGCGCTGCTGGCAGTTTGGTATGTCGTAGGATGGCAAATGAACCGCAAGCGCGGGGAACGGCTGCTGGAGTGGATTGTCCATGGTCTGCGGCCCTTGGGCGATCAAATCACCGTCAGTCGGCTGGGCACGTCGGGATTCCAGGTGAACATGGGGAAAGCTCTGCCCCCCTTCAAAAAGATAGAAGCGACCATCCTCCTGGAGCCCAGGGAGGTCCTCCTGTTCTGGATATTCAATCTCCTGCGGGGAAGGGCGGATTCTCTGGTTTTCAAGGGTGCTCTGCGCACCTCGCCCCAAGGGGAGGTCGAAGTGATGAAGAAAGGGCGGCTGGCCAAGCAGGTGTTGGGAAGGCTCAGTGAGGGGAACTGGACCCACCAGGAGACGGCCAGCGACCTGATGATCGCCTGCCGAGGCAAGAAAGGCCAGCAGCAGGCGGATGCTATTTCGCACCTGGTAGAAGGTCTCAGTCCCCGCCTGCTGAGGCTATCGCTCAGCAAGAAAGACCCTCACCTTCTGGTGAGCCTCTCGCTGGCTGGAGTGGATGAACAGTCGGCTCTCCTTTTCCTTTCCTATCTGAAGGATTTGGCCCAGGCCATTACCCCCAGCGGCCACTAAAAAACCTATCCGAACATATTGTTTGCAGTGGCGGCTTCAGCCGCTTGGGGAACGACTGAAGTCGTTACTACGCTTTTTAGGGGCCGCTAAGCTTCATCTTTCTCCTCACCCTCGCTCACACCTTTGCTCGCCTTGCTCCCTGTGGCCCGCCTCTTTTCCAGGGCCACCTTGGCGTATTGGGCATAGGGAGACAATGGCCAGGCGTCAATGGCTTCGTTGAACTCACGCACGGCCCGGCTTTCCCTGCCCATCCGCAGGTAAGCCACCCCCAGGTTGTAATGACAGGCGGATTCGTGCTTGGGCTGCAGGTGGTCCCCTCCTTTTTCCACGACGCCTTCCAGAATACGAACAGCCTCCTCCAGGGCTCCGATTCGCACCAGTACAGCGCTGTAGCTAATGAGAGCCAGGAGACGGACGGGGAGATCGGGTCCCAACCGCATGGCCAGCCGGTAAACGGACAGAGCCGCCTGGTGGCGTCCCCTGGAAGTGAGCAGATTCCCCAGGTCAATCAACATCCGACAGCGCATGACGATCATATAGAGAAAGAGCAAAAAGAGGATGGGGTCCAGGCGAAAGCCAGTCAACAAGGAAGCCCCGATGCTCAGGCCGGTGAGAACCAACACCTCTACGGCGAGCTGAAGAGAGAGTCCCTCTTTTCGCAGTACAGGCAGGCCACCAAAGATCAGGATAAACAGCAGAGCCATCAAAAGAATGAGCAAATGGGGGTTCATAGCCAGTCCTCGATCAGGGAATCAGGGATCAGGGAATTAGGGATCGGTAGTCCTGATGTCCTGATTCCCTGGTTTCCTGGTCCCCTCTTACCCAAACATGGCCTGAGCCGTGCGCTCCAGCATTTCAACGCCCCGCACCTCGGTCTCAAAGAGGGGGACGATGGCTCGGACATCGGGGAGGCTGCGCCAGATTTCTTCCATGTAATCTTCTTGCATTTTCAAACGATTTTTCACGAACTCCGGAGCATCCTCCCTCACCATGGCCTCCTCGATCTTCATGTTCACCACCACCCCGCCGACGGGAATGCCGAAATCGTGGAACCAGGCGATAAAGCGCTTGATGACTGCGATGGGCAGCGCTTCGGGCAGGGTCACGAAGAAGAAAGCCGTCTTGTGGTCATCGGTCAGGAGTTCCTTGGCTCGCCCCATGCGCTGCTGGAATTGCAAGAGATACTCAAGAAGAGGGTCTTTCTCCTTCTTCTTGCTGTAGGAGAGCAGTTCCCGCAGGCTTCTGGCCTCTTCGCGGCTCTTGAGCATCTTATTGACCCACATGGAGTAGACGCTGGACATGCCCAGCAGGCGCCGGGCGTTGGCCGTGGGCGCGGTGTCGAAGACGTAGACTTCGTACTTGTCCTCGAACATGAGGTCAATCATGTTCTCGAACATGGCTGATTCCTCGAAGGCCGGGTTCATGGTGGCCGACTCCACGAACTCGTCGGCCTTGGTCTTGATGTCGGCGAACCTGAGGAACCAACTGATTTTCTCGCGGATCTCTTTTTTGGACCTCTCGATGGTGTCTTTGGTATCTATCTCGTAGGCGTAGAAATTGTCCGCTCCCTTCACCAGGGTCGGGGCGCCGAAGACGTCCTGGTCCAACATGCTGGTCAGACTGTGCACCGGGTTGGTCGAGGCCAGCAGGGTGCGCTTGCCCTGGCGGGCGAACCACAGGGCCGCCGCCCCGGCCAGTACCGTCTTGCCCACTCCACCCTTGCCTCCGAAGAAGACGTATTTCATGTCGGGGTGCTCAGCCAGGAACTGTTGCGTGGTTTTGTCAATCATAGTTTTCTCCCTTATCAAGTTTGCCTGGTCTTATTTCTTCTGGAAAACCTCCTCCCAGCTCACTCTGGCTGTCATCTGCATTAGCACTGCCAGAGTGATGATGGCTCCTACAGTCACCACCAGGCCGCTATAGCCCTCAAAGAAGAAGGCGTAGGAAAACAGCACCAGGAAAAGAAACTGGGAAATACCGGCCTCGCGGAGAGCGAAACGACGATTGACCACCCGCCACAAGTAGCTCACCACCAGGCCCAGAGAGACAGCCGCAGAGATGATGAAGGTAAGTTGCAATGGCAAGTGGTCCGCCAGGTAGGCGAAGAGGAGGTGGAAGGCGAAGAAGCCGGCTGCCAGGAAGAAGTAGTGCATGGGATGTAGATTCACCCTATTCATCGCTCCTAGCATCACCAGCACGGCGAAAAAGAACAGGAGCGACACCGGCGCGAAGAAGCTCATGCGGCTGGCCAACGGCCCTGGGTTGAGCTTGTGGGGCATCTCCACCCCCACGTTGAAGTCGGATAGCAGGTTGACGAAACGCCATTGCAGATTCCATCCCTGGGGCGTTGGCGTTTTCGTAGAAGCAGAGATAGTGCGGGCCGGGAAGTTGATGTCCTTGAAATCGGTGTCCACCGTCAGGGTAAAGTTCTTGACGTTGACGATTCCCATTCCAAAGCTATACAACCAGCGATCCAGCCCCCTGGATTTGTAGGCGATTTGGATGTCTGCCTGCTCGGCCGGGGCTAACTCCACGGTAGAGACAACGCCCTCCCCTGATTGCTCATCAGGCGCAACTCTGACGCCATTGATGGTGAAGACGAAATCGTCGTAGATGGCGCTGGTAGAAGGGAAGACGAAACGTACCTTCACCTCCTCCGCTTTGTCCGACGGGTTTAGGACGGTGTAGCGACCATTAAAGGTGACCTCGTAGGTGCTGTACCAGAGTAGCCCTTTCTGGCGATGCTTCAGCTTGAGAGCGACCTGGATGTCACTGGACTCCAGCTCCAGGTATTTCGCCGGTGTCCGTTCATCGGGTGGGGGAAAGTACACCGTTGGCGCGGTCTGGACGTGGGGTGCGCCCCACAGTTCTTCCACCTGTCTGCCCAGAGTCTCGTAGCCGGAATGGGTGCGCATGGTGACGCTGGCGCCCAAGATGACCCAGGCCACGGTCACACAAATAATTATGAAGCCAATGGCAATCAATCGCTGCACAGTCATAAGATCCTCCATACAAGGTCACAGGGGAGCAAAGTCGCAGGGGACTACCCCCCTTGCGCCTTTGCGCCCTTGCGCCCTTTCTATGTCCCAAACATTGCCTCAGCCATCTTCTCGATCATTCCCAGGCCGGTGATGTCCCGCTCGAACTCAGGGATACGAGCCAGTACCTGGTTGCCAAACAGCCCGTCTATCCTTTTGAGATAACCCTCCTGCATCTCCAGGCGATGCCGCAGGTATTCGGGAATGTTCTGCTGGCCTAACTCGGCAGGGATGACGCGGTTGACCACGTATCCTGAGAGCGGCACCTGGAACCTGGCGAAGAGTACCGCTGCTTTCTGGGTGTCGAGGATGGCCATTTCCTCGGGGATGATGACGAAGAAGAAGGCGGTTCTCTGCTTGTCGGTCAGGATGCTCGACGAGGTGTTGATGCGATACTTGATGTCCTGCAGTTCCTTGAGGATCAGGTCCTCTTCGAACTCCTTATCGCGTTGGATCACCGCTGCCACCTGCCGGTACTCCTCCATCTCCTGGCGCAGCCTGGTGATCTTGCCTATCCACTCGTCGTAGACGCTGGCCATGCTGAGATAATAGAGGGCGTGGCCCAGCGGCACCAGGTCGTAGATGTAGTAATCGTACTCGGCGCCGACCACGATGTCCACCACTTTGTCGAAGATGGCGCTTTCCTCCATCGCTGGCTCGGCCGCCGCGGCCTGGATGTAATTTTCGATCTCCTCAGGGATCTCGTCCAGGCCGTACATGTCGAAGATCTTCTGGCGGATCTCCTGCTGGTACTCCTTGATCCGCTGGTCGGCGTCAATCTCCTGGGCGTAGAGGTTAGGTATGATCTCCACCGCCCCCTTGCCGAAAATGTCCCGCTGGAAGATGTCGGTCAGGGAGGCCTGAGGGTCCACGGAGAAAACCAACACCTTGTAGCCCTGCTTGGCCAGCCAGTAAGCTGTGGC
>VGOG01000082.1 GCA_016875995.1 Chloroflexota bacterium | reverse complement strand
CCCCAGGAGCCTGGAATCGGCAGTCCAGATGATGCCCGAGGCCCAATGGGTGCTGGTCTCGGTGCCGGGGCGCTACGCCGCCGGCGTGGCCCGCCAGGCGCTGCGCCTGGGCAAGAACGTGTTCCTCTACAGCGACAACGTCCCCCTGGATGACGAGGTCTCTCTCAAGCAGATGGCGGCCGGGAAGGGCCTGCTGGTCATGGGGCCAGACTGCGGCACGGCCATCGTCAACGGGATTGGGCTGGGTTTCGCCAACCGGGTGCGCCGCGGGCCGATCGGGGTGGTCGCGGCAGCCGGCACGGGACTGCAGGCCGTCACATCTCGCATCCACCAGTTGGGGAGCGGCATCACCCACGGCCTCGGCACCGGCAGCCGCGACCTCTCGGAAGCGGTGGGTGCGGTGACGGCCCGCCAGGGGCTCGACCTCCTCAGCCGTGACCCCGAAACGCAAGTCATCGTCCTCGTCTCCAAGCCGCCATCCCCGCAGGTGGCCGATGATCTGTTGCAACTCGCCCGCTCGACAGGCAAGCCGGTGGTGGTGGATTTCATCGGCTACTCCCCCCCTGTCAGGGGGGGAAAGAGGGGGGGGCAGGTAGACAACCTCCACTTCGTCACCTCCCTCGACGAGGCCGCTGAGCTGGCTGTGCAGGAAGCAGGAGGCAAGGAACAAGGGAGCAAGGAGCAAGGGAGCAAGGAACAAGGGAACAAGGGAGCAATCTGCGACCCTGCGACCCTGCGACCCTGCGACCCTGCTCAGCGCTACCTGCGCGGCCTCTTCTCCGGCGGCACCCTGGCCTACGAAGCCCTGCTCATCTTGCAGGGCTATCTGCCCGGCGTTTACTCCAACGTGCCGCTGAAAAAGGAACACCGCCTGGCCAACTCGCTGGTCAGCCAGGAGCACACCATCGTGGACCTGGGCGAGGATGAGTTCACCGTGGGCCGTTTGCACCCCATGATGGACAACGACCTGCGCCTCCGTCGGCTACACCAGGAAGCCGACGATCCAGAGGTCGCGGTGATCTTGCTCGACGTGGTGCTGGGCTACGGCGCTCACCCCGACCCGGCCAGCGAGCTGGCCCCGGCCATCGCCGAGGCGCGGGCAAAGGCCGAGCAGGCCGGGCGACACCTGGAGGTGGTCGCCGTCGTGGTCGGCACCGACGAGGACCCACAGGACTTCGACGCCCAGGTGCAACAGCTAGAGGAAGCGGGGGCACAAGTGGAAACCAGCAACGAAGCCGCCATCCACTACGTCGGCCGCCTCCTCCAATCTCCAATATCCAATATCCAATATCCAAAACCCGTAGCCCTGACTATCCTGCACACCCCCCTGTCCGCCATCAACGTCGGCCTGGAGTCGTTCACCGAGAGCTTGAGGGCGCAGGGCGCGCCGGTGATTCAGGTGGACTGGCGCCCGCCGGCGGGCGGCGACGAGAGGCTGATGGCCATCCTGGAGAGAATGAAAGGATAGAAGACGAATGAAAGAATTCACCGCTGCTTGCGTGCAAATCGCTGTCACCCCCAACGACGTGCGGGCCAACGTGGACAAGGGAATCGCCTGGCTGGAGAAGGCGGTCGGCGAATACCAGGCCGAGCTGGTGGTCTTCCCGGAGACGGCTACCACCAGCTTCGTGACCGGCCTGAATGCGGACGAGCTGTGGGACCTGGTGGACGAGGCCCCAGGCCGCATCACCCGCGATGTGCAGGCGGCGGCCAGGTCACTGGGCGTTCACGTGGTCTGGCCGTCGTACCGGCGCGGGCCAGAGCGCGGAGTGGTCTACAACTCGGCCATCCTCATCGGGCCGGACGGGGGGATCGTCGGCATCTACGACAAGACCCATCCCTTCCCGCTGGAGCGGTGCGATTGCGGCGGCTGGGTGACGGTCGGCAACCGCGCCGACGTGTACGAGACCGCCCTGGGCAGCATCGGCATGATCATCTGCTACGACGGCGACTTTCCGGAGCTGTCGCGCCTGCTGGCGGTGAAAGGGGCGGAGGTCATCGTCCGGCCAGCGGCTTTGCTGCGCAGCTTCGACATCTGGCATCTCACCAACGCTGCCCGGGCTTATGACAATCACGTGTACATGGTGGCCACCAACTCAGTGGGGCCGGATGCCGGCGGCAACTACTACTTTGGCCACAGCATGATCGTCAACCCCATCGCCTGGCGGCTGGCCCAGGCGCGGGGCGGCGAGGAGATCATCGCCGCCCGGCTCGATCCCGACCCTCTGCGCTACGTGACCTGGGGCAGCAAGAGTCCGCAGACCTTCGACCACCTGGAGGATCGCAACCTGGAGCTTTACGAGGAGATCCTCAAAGAAGCCCGCTCGCGGTTTGAGCCTGGGAAGCGCATCCCGCGTGGAAAGATGTCGGCCTAGTCAGGAGCCAGCCCGCAATACAATTACACAGAAGGAAAAGATTTAGGCAATTTCAGCCAAAGAGTTATGGACACTACTGCGTTAGAGAAGCATATAGACCATTTGCTTACAGCGATTGAAACTTGCATCGCAAACAAATTCACGTTGCCAGCCTTGATTCTCATGTACTCTGCAATTGACACTATGGCTTGGTTGAACCGCGACGAGGAGCATGAAGACGTAACGCGAAGTGATTTTATCTTGTGGGTCGAAACTTTCTTGTTGCCCGACTCCGGCCTCTCTTGCACAGCAATTGATCTGTATGCGGCGCGGTAACTACTCAGCCTCTGTTGTCATTGCGAGCGTTTTTTGCGAAGCAATCCCCAACTTGCGAATTGGAGATTGTTTCGTCGGCAAAAACCGCCTCCTCGCAATGACAGCCTGAGTAGTTACGCGGCGCGATGCTCGTTAATCCATTCATACACCGCAGAATCACGATTGAGTCGAGAAGGCAAGGCGAGCGAGATTTTCTACGCATGGGGAAACGCTCAGGAGCAAGACCTTCAAAAACTCATCGAATGGGTGAATACTCGTGACGCGAAAGCAGTTCATGTGGAGAAACTATTTGCCGCATTGAAGGTTGGCGTTTGTAGGTTCATTGCTGCGGCAGCTAACACCGCGTGTAGCCGACATCGCTTTGCTCGACTTCAGCTTGCTACGCGATGCAACTGACGCCTGCCGTTGGCATGGCTTCCGTCCATCACACACAGCCATCTCTTATGACACGTATCGCCTGGCTTACAGACATACACCTGGAATTTCTACATTCGACTCGTGAGATTGATGCCTTCTCCGATAGTATAGCTGCTGCGTGCCCAGACTGCGTTCTGATTGGTGGGGATATCAGCATAGCACCCTACTTCGAGCGACATATTCTCCGACTGGAAAGGCGAGTACAAGTCCCTATCTATTTTGTGCTAGGAAATCACGACTTCTATCGGGGATCAATCAAACGGGTGCATGTGATTGCAGAAAGGCTTACTAAAACATCTCGATGGCTACACTGGTTGACTTTGGAAGGGATTGTAGAGCTCACGGCTAATACAGGGCTTATTGGGCATGACTCGTGGGCCGATGGACGTTTGGGAAATGGAATTGACTCGCAAGTTCTGCTCAACGATTACTTTCTTATTGATGAACTGTCCCACCTATCAACCGAGGCGCGTTTTAGACAACTGAACGCACTCGGCGATCAGGCAGCGAATTACTTTCAGCGATTGCTACCATCCGCACTGGGACGTTTCCGCAACGTGCTCATACTGACCCATGTTCCGCCTTTCAGAGACGCATGTTGGCACGAAGGGAGCATTTCTGACGACGAGTTTCTTCCCCACTTCACTTGTAAAGCGGCCGGTGACGTAATTCTCGATCTTATGCAGACACATCCTCAATGTATCGCAACTGTGCTGTGCGGTCATACCCACGGCCACGGAGAAGCCACCATCTTGCCTAATCTCCGTGTTAAGACTGGCGGGGCCGAATATGGTCAACCAAAAATACAGGAAGTGATCGTCGTGGAATAACTACATCCACCACATTGGTGATCCAGACTGAGTGAACAGGAAGGAGGAAGCATGACCTCTACTTTTCTGTCAGAAAAGGCAGAAACGTACTTGCGGAAATTGTGTCTGGAAATTCCCAGCCGGCGCGTTGGAAGCAAAGGGAACCGGGCGGCGACGGATTTCTTCGCCGGCATCGTGGCGTCCTTTGGATTTGAGGTAGAATCTCCAGAGTTTGACTGCATGGACTGGAGCCAGGACGGCGCTGACCTCACAGTGGATGGTGCTTCCTTTGAGGCGTTTGCCAGCCCGTACTCACTGGGCTGCCAGGTTAGCGCGCCGCTTGTTGTCGTCTCCACGGTTGATGAGCTAGAGGCTGCCGAGGTCTTCGATAAGGTGATCTTGTTGCGCGGGGATATCGCCAAAGAGCAGTTGATGCCCAAGAACTTCCCGTTCTACAACCCTGACCATCACCAACGGATCATCCAATTACTGGAGACAAAGAAGCCACGGGCCATCATCGCCGCCACGTCGCGGGATTTGGAGATGGTGGGTTCTATGTATCCATTTCCCCTCTTCGAAGACGGCGATTTCGACATTCCATCCGTCTACATGACGGACGAGGAAGGAAATCGCCTGGCTCGACATGCGGGCCGGGAAATATCGCTCGACAGCCGGGCCAAGCGAATCCCCGCCAAAGGCTGCAACGTCATCGCTCGTAAAGGCGCCAATCCACATTGCAGAGTAGTGCTTTTTGCCCACATTGACGCCAGAATGGGCTCGCCTGGCGCGGGTGATAATGCCAGCGGCGTTATCGTGCTGCTCCTGCTGGCCGAGCTGCTGGCGGATTACGCCGGCCATCTGGGCATCGAAATCGTCGCTATGAACGGCGAAGACTACTACTCCAATCCAGGGGAGCAGCAGTACCTGGCCATCAATGCGGGCAAATTCGACGAGATCGTTCTCGGGATCAATCTGGATGACGTGGGCTATTACAAGGGAAACGTCGCCTATTCGTTGTACGATTGCCCCTCTGAGCTTGCCAGCTCGATACACAAAGTGTTTTCTGGTTACAAGGAACTGGTCGAAGGGGAACCCTGGTACCAGGGGGACCACGGGCTCTTCCTGATAAACCAGAGACCAGCCCTGGCCATTACGTCGGAGCTGCTCATGGAGCTTATGAGGGAAATAACCCACACTCCCAAAGACAGGCCGGAGATCGTGGAACCCACCAGGCTCGTCCATCTGGCGTTTGCGTTGCGGGACCTGTTATTGCACCTGGATCGGCAATTATGAGGGACTGGCAGAGACCACTAAAGTACGATCCTATACCTCCACTCGTTTCTTCAACTGACAAAGTACTGGAGTACTTCGTAAAGCGTGATCTCCTGGGCGAGAACGTCGGGCCAATTGATCAGGTATGGCAATTACCCGAAGCTCGGAGAATGGTTAAGAAGCAACAGGCTGATGGCTCGTGGAAGTATCCAGGGAAGAAAACGGCCGTATACCCTGAACACCATACGCGCTGAATTGGCTGATAGAGAATCAGGAGGAAAGCGGGTTATGGAGATTGTCATACTCAGAAATACATAAAGCCATTGAGAACCAAAGGACGAGAGAGATGCAACTATGGGTGAGTTTAGCGATCTGTCGAATATTCAAACGGTTCTATTGAGATCATGCAGAGGAACAGCCTGCAAAAGCTTGTCCCGAATGCACATGAGGGAATGGCCGAGAATGATGCAGGCGAAGGGAGGGATTTAAGCTGAACGCAAAACTGTTGCAACCATTAGAGCAGCGAGGGTATCGGGAGCGTGTAGTATCTGTTCACCGCCTCCACGATTTGCAAGAGGAAATCGAAACCCGGCATAGGGAGGGTCTCCTGGAAGAGACGTTCTTTCGTAAGTGGCTCACCGGCTTCGTCTTCAGCCCACCTGAGAGCTTGCCAGAGGCCCGGTCTCTGATCGTGGTTGCCGTACCGGATACTCAGATTCGCTTCACCTTCACCTGGAATGGAAAGCGGATACCGCTCATCGTGCCCCCCACCTACCTGCACTGGCAGAGGACCGATCAGCGGGCCGAAGATGCTCTGGTGGAGATTCTGGAGCCAGCGGGCTACCGGGTGACCAGGGCCGTGCTGCCCAAGAAGCTCCTGGCCGTGCGCAGCGGCCTGGCTGCTTATGGCAAGAACAACGTCACCTACGTTCCTGGCCTGGGAAGCTTCCATCGGCTGGTGGCTTTCTACTCTGACCTCCCCCCCCAGCAAGACGACTGGCGGGAGCCAAAGATGATGGAGCGTTGCGAGAAATGCGTTGCCTGCCTCCGTCACTGCCCGACGGGCGCCATCACGTCTGAGCGCTTTCTGCTCCGCGCAGAGCGGTGTATCACGTTTCACAACGAGCAACCCAGCGACGTACCTTTTCCGGCCTGGCTCGACGCTTCCTGGCACAACTGCCTGGTGGGGTGCTTCCACTGCCAAAGCATCTGCCCTGAGAACAGAGATTTCCTGGACTGGGTCGAGGAGGGGGCAGAGTTCTCGTCGGAAGAGACCATTCTGCTCGTGGAAGGGGTCCCGCTCGATCAGCTTCCCGCCGAAGCGATCAGGAAGCTTGAGCAGTCAGACCTGGTCGGCCTGCTGGACAGTCTTCCGCGCAACTTGAAGCTCCTTCTGGAGGGGCCAGAGCGTGAAACATTGACCGAGAGCGATTGAAGGCCCTCTTGCAATTCCTCCGAACAAGGAGTAAAATTGGGTATTCAGAAGGAGGTACAAACAATGAGCTACCGAAAGTTGTTAAAATGGATGATCGGCTTTACGTCACTCGCGGTCCTCTTATTATCAGCCTGCGGAGCGCCACCAGCCACTGCCGTCCCCCCTGCTGTTGCCAGTCCGGAGCAAGGCCAGTTCACTGATCCCTTCGCCTATTGCGCGGCGGTGGGCACGATGGATGCGCCAGACGCACGATATACCGGCCCCGAGACGCCCGACGTGGTCGTCAACGGTTTGAGGAAAGTATTGGAGACGCCTGCTGACGTTCCGATGGAGCCGTTCATTGCAGGGACCTTCTGGCGCTGCATGGACGGCGCGGTCTGGGCTTGCTTCGTCGGCGCCAATCTGCCGTGCACAGAGAAGGCAGACACCAGCCGCACCCCCACACCCGACATGGCGGATTTCTGCCAGGCAAATCCAGACTCCGATTTTATTCCAGCCTACGTCACAGGCCGGGCGACGGTCTACGAATGGCGCTGCACGAACGGTGCGCCTGAGATCGTCAAACAGATGGTCGAGCCGGACGCGCAAGGCTTTCAGTCGAACATCTGGTACGAGATCAGCCCGGGTGGCAACCCCTGATGTGTACTGTGATGGCCACGAGAGCATGCCTAATTTCTGCCCTCGAAGACCTGTTAGCGCAAGTCACCGAAGACAACTCGCATGGTGAAATCGAGACTGGCCCAGTGGCAGGGAGAGAGGTGTGGTAAATCCAGTGGGTTATGTTCCTGAACTATGAACCGGAAGGAGGAAGGAATCCCATGACTAGAACAAACACTTCCCAGAATACTGTCGTCAGAACTGAGCGGGGCTTATCCATCGCTGGCACCCGGATTACGCTCTACGATGTGATGGATTACATCACGGCTGGTTGGCCCCCTGGACTGATTCAACATTGGCTGAACCTGACCGACACTGAGATAACGGACGTGATGGACTACATTGAACGGCACAGGGCCGAGGTGGAAGCGGAATACCAGCTCGTTTTACAGCGTGCCGAGGAAACCCGACGATATTGGGAAGCCCGGAATCGGGAACGGGCTGCTAAAATCGCGTCCATGCCGCCCAAGCCTGAGCAGGAAGTCCTTCGCGCCCAGTTGCAGGCCCGGAAAACAGAACTGGAGCGGGCATGCTAACGAATCGTGTCATTCGAGAGGCTCGACAGTTAGCCTTCGATGAACTATACCGCGCCCCTCAAACAGAGCTCAGCCTTGTGATAGATGATTCCTTTCCTGAGAAGTTCGTTGATGAGCTTTCCCGACTCGAGGTGTACAATAAGCATCTCTTCCGCCCCCACACGTATCTGCACAAATGGTGGGCGCGCCGCTGCGGCTCCACTTTTCGGGCCATACTCAAGCAATTCGTGCCCAACGTCAAACGCCGCGACTACTACGCGTCTGGTGGGTTAGAGGGCAAAATCGTGCTCGATCCCATGATGGGCGGTGGCACAACCCTTCACGAAGCCATCCGTTTAGGTGCGAATGTTATCGGGGCAGACATAGATCCGATTCCAGTGGTACAGGCTCGAGCTACCCTCACTCGAGCAGCTTTGGGAGATCTACGGGCCGCTTTCAATCAGTTCTTTGCCGAGCTACATCGTAGTCTGGGGCATTATTTCCAAACCGAGTGTCCAACCTGCCAGCAGACCCTGGACTTTCAGTATACCCTCCACGGCCTGCGCAAAGCTTGCGCTTGTGGAGAGGTGGTACAGATTGATCAATACGATTTGCGCCACGAGGCTGACCACAAGATCCGTATTTGGCCGGAGAGCTGGGAGATCACGGACAGCCAAAGCGGTCCCAGTGGTTCAGCGAAGACCAGGCGCTTGATTACTAAAGCCGAGAAGACATGTCCAGTCTGTGGGCTGGAATATCAGGAATTGCTCGATGTGCCATATTATGCTCGCTACGTGCCGATTGCGATTGTGGCAGCCTGTCCTGAGCATGGTCTGTTCTTTCGCTCGCCGGGCGAGTCCGATTTGACACGAATTGACCAGGCTGAAATGCTGCGGGACGGGCTGGACTTTGGAGCGCCAGAAGATTTCGCGGTGCAAGATGGCCCTAAATCCGCTGACTTGCTAAGGCGCAACATCAACTCGTACCTCGATGTTTTCTCATCGCGCCAATTGCTTTACCTTCACCAGGCCATTCGACAATTGTGCGATTACGACGGGGTGATAAAACTCAACCTGGGCTTGCTGGTATCCACATCTCTTGAATTCAACTCCATGCTCTGTGGTTACAAGGGCTGGTACAAACACCGGCCAGGCGCTATTCGGCACGTTTTCGCCCTCCACGCCTATTCTTTCCCGTATACCGCTTTGGAGAACAACCCCATCAACCGCCAGAAGTCTTCTGGCAATCTGCAACTGCTATTTCGGGATCGCATCGAACGTGGACGCCAATGGGCTGTATCGCCGGTGGAACGGGAGATCGGGCCAGATGGTAGAAGCCAGTTGATCAAGATACCAGGCGAAGAAGATGGCGGCATTGAGGTTCTTGACCAGACTGAGCTGACCAACGGGCGACAAACCTTCTGGCTCATTCACGGTGACTCCCGCGACCTGCCGATTGACGATCATTCGGTAGATTTGATCGTGACCGATCCTCCCTACTACGACAGCGTACAATACAGCAACCTGGCCGCTTTCTTCCGGGTATGGCTGGCACGCTTGCTTCCCGACGAAGTCAATTGGACTTACAACGAAGCCGATAGTGCTGTGGCAACCAGAGCAACTGACGATAGCGGCAGCTTCATGACAGGGTTGGCAGGCATTTTCGCTGAATGTGGGCGCGTGCTCAGACGTCACACCGGACGGATGGTATTCACCTTCCATCACTGGGACCCCAACGCCTGGGCCGAGCTCACCATTGCCCTCAAAAGCGCCGGCTTCAGACTGATGAACGTCTACGTCGTGTTTTCGGAACATCCCATCTCAGTTCACATCAGGAATCTGAACGCGATCAAGCACGATAGCATTTTGGTTTTCGCTCTCGATGGGGATGGGACAACGGCTCCCTGGTCACAATTGGAAGCTATTGACACCAATGACAGCGAAGCCTTCTGTCGTCAATGTGGCATGACATTAGGTTGGCTATTGGAGAGTGGACATTCAATAGGGGAAATTCGTACTATTTGGAAAGAGCTTATTACTGACGGTGTACCAGGCCATGCGAAACAACCCTGGCCTACCCAACAAGGACGAATTCGTGCAGAAACTGAACACCAGGTTGCAGGCCAGGCTCAGTGTGCGGTTTAGTCAAACTGAAAAGTAGGAGAATTAAGGAGGGACGCTATGAGCATAGCAGCGAGACCGCTCCAAGAGCTGGTGCAGGAGTTACCAGCCGATATGCGTGCTGAGGTCCGTGATTTTATCGAGTTCTTACTCGCCAAGCAAGGTCGTCGTGCAAAGCGAACATTGCAGCAAGATTGGGCCGGCGCGCTGCGCAACTACCAGCAGCAGTACACCTCGCTTGAACTGCAACGTCAAGCGTTGACCTGGCGAGGTGATTGATGTACCTCGTAGATACCAATATCTGGCTTGAGCGCCTTCTTGACCAAGAACGGTCTGCCGAAGTCGGTCAGTTTCTGGCCCAGACATCCACCGACCAGTTGTTGATAACTGATTTCACCTTGCACTCCATCGGGGTCATTCTGGACCGACTTGGGCAAAGGGCCGTGCTGTTGCGATTCGTGGACGATGTGTTCGTGCAAGGCGGAGTGGTCCTGGTATCAGTTCGCCCGGCAGCTATGCATCGCCTGGTGTCAGTGATAGAACGATTCAACCTTGACTTTGATGATGCTTACCAGTATGTGGCGGCAGAGCAGGCCGATGCCGTGATAGTCAGCTTTGATGGTGATTTTGACCGCACCGATCGCGGGCGACAAACACCAGCGGACATTCTCAGAGTGGGGGATGCTACAGAGTGACGAAGTGTACCAGGCCATGCGAAACAACCCTGGCCTACCCAACAAGGACGAATGCGTGCAGAAACTGAACACCAGGTTACAGGCCAGGCTCAGTGTACAGTTTAGTCAAACCCAAAAGCGGGGATGGGGGAAGAATACATGACCGCGTTGGAGGCTACGCCTTGATGACACTCCAGTTCGAGTGGGATCCGAACAAGGCCGCCGGGAACGTCGAGAGACATCAGGTCTCGTTTGAGGAAGCAGCGACGGTGTTTGACGACCCGCTGTTCATCACCGTCATTGATGAGGAACATTCAGTCGAAGAAGAGCGATACATCACTATCGGCCTGTCGCAACGTGGCAGATTGCTACTGGTGGCCCACACAGACCGGGCGGGCCGAATTCGCATCATTAGCGCACGTAAAGCGACCAAGAGAGAGGAGAAGTTTTATGCAGAAGCCGAATGATTCCGACGATTACGAACTGCGTGACGAATACGACTTGTCCAAGATGACCATCGTAGCCAGGGGCAGATATGCGCCCCATCGGCGGGCCGGGAAGAACGTGGTCTTGCTTGCCCCGGATGTCGCTCAGGCTTTTCCGACCGATGAGGCCGTAAACGAAGCCCTACGGCTCATCTTGCAGATGATGGAGATTCCAGGCAAGTACGAGGCGGAAGCGGTGCGCGTTTGAGCCTGGCACTGGTTCGTGGCGTCAAGTTGGCCTGGCATTGGTCAGCCACATAACATCGCCTGGCTCTAATCCCAACTCGCTTCATCTCGACCACCGTAGACGAGGTGTACCAGGCCATGCGAAACAACCCTGGCTTACCCAACAAGGACGAGTTCGTGCAAAAACTGAACACTAAGTTGCAGGCCAGGCTCAGTGTGCAGTTTGGAACAAAAGAGTTGCATGGCGGAGGCTCTTTCCCACAGCCGCGCGACGGGTGATGCACAAGCCGTCAACTGGACTCGTTTTGTGTTTGTATCCATTTGGTGTAGAATGTATGTGCTAACAAGGTTGGGGGAGGAGTACGCAAATGAGCAAGCATAAATTGATAGCATTTGGCTGGTACGGTGGAAAGTTCAGTCATCTGGACTGGCTTTTGCCTTTGCTCCCAAAGACAACTCAATATTGCGAACCGTTCGGAGGTTCAGCGGCGGTGCTACTGAATCGAGAGCCATCACCCATTGAGACGTACAATGACATTGACGGAGAAGTCGTGAACTTTTTCCGAGTGCTCCGCGAACAGAAGGCTGCTTTGATTGAAGCCATAGGTTTAACCCCCTTTTCCCGTGAGGAATTTGAGAAAGCCATATCTGAACCACTGGATGGGTTGTCCGATTTGGAGAGAGCACGACGCTTCTACGTACGTGCGAGGCAAGTAAGAACAGGTCTTGCACAAACAGCAAGTCATGGGCGGTGGGCACACTGTCGCCTGACAAGCCGTGCTGGTATGGCTGGCGCTGTGTCAAGATGGCTAGGCACGGTTGAAGCTCTACCGGAAATAGCCCAGCGGCTGCTGCGTGTTCAGATTGAGAATGACCTTGCCATCAACGTTATCAGGCGTTATGACAGCGAAGAAACACTGTTCTACTGTGACCCGCCTTATCCGCACGAATCCAGAGGAGACAGCAACGCCTACCTATATGAGATGACCAATGAGGATCACGTGAAGCTGGCGGAAGTGCTTCATAACGTCAAAGGTAAGGTCGCTCTATCTGGATACCATTGCGATTTACTGGATGAGCTTTACGGGAACTGGAATGTCCATGAAGCTAATTCAAAGAAGGTACATTCAGTCAAAACAGAAAGAACTGAGGTCCTTTGGACCAACTATAGTTTGCCTGAAACTATGCCGAGGCTTCTTTAGGTTTGAGGGGTTACAAACGAAATGACTACAGACCAGCGAGAGTTCATATCCAAGAGTGCTGGCTTGAGGATAGGATCGTTCTTCTGGTAGAGGTGAAGGACCGTGCGCTAACGCTGATTCAACTAGACGACAAGTTAGATCACGCACGGGCCAAACATATCGCAGAGATTCTTTTTATTGCCAAATCTGGTAAACATCCAGGCGATGCTGAGGAGATAGATGCTCGTATCCTGTCGGAGTTTGCGAGTGGGCAAAATATCTACGTTTCCGATTTCTTCGATTTTGCGTTGGGGATACTGATTCTGTTGGGCGAAGCCGGTCGAGTAAAGTTTCTGGATGGAATAGGTAAGGAACTCGATAGAGTTCACTCTGACATTGCGCACAGAAAAGCATGGGCAGAGTTGCTGAAGCAGGCTTGAAGCAAAAACGAACCAGCGCCATGCGAAACAACCCTGGCCTACCCAACAAGGATGGATTCATGCAAAGATCGTTTTACGTTTTAGAGTTGCTCAGCCGACGGCCGCCTGATGGGTGGCTAAACCCCTTCCTGGGCAATCCCTGAGGAGGTGATCATGGGCTTGCTAAGCCTTCTGTCTGACTTGAGAAATCCTACAAGGATGTGGATAGAAAACCCTCGGCTTCCCCTGGAATTCGATTTCAGCAAGAATGAGCTGAACGGCATCGGTCTAGGCGAAGCAATTGACAAGCTCTCCTTCCTGGGCAAGGCAGCCGAATGGAAACCGTCGTTGGTGTATCCTCAGAAAGGACTCGCTGTAGATTATGACAACGGTCGCATCGAGGGCTTTCTATTGAATTTCTCAACAGATTCCGCTGGCGGATTCGAGAGGTTCCCAGGACAGCTTTGGTTCAAGAATCGCGAGGTTCGTCTCACAGAGGTGATAGGCGAAGAGAATGTGCTAGACGTCTTCGGTCAACCCTATTGGATTGATCGGGACGACGTGGAGACCATTGTGTTTTACGAGTTTCATGGTATCGAGTGGCAGCTTGAATTATCCCAAGCCGGGTTCTTGCAAGCAGTCATTGTCACAGCATCCCCATTGCTGGCAAGAGAAGATCAGCGTAAAGCGTACGGCGTTTCTAAGCTATGGCCTCCTCGTTAAGGATCATGCCAATGCTGCCGCTTTTTTCACAGGCAGTGTTTTGTGCAAGGCGAATCCTTTTCACAGGCTGAACAGGAGATGAATCATAGCGAACGAGGATTAGAAGCACTGAATTGAGGGTTTCCATTGAGCAGTACGTGATGACCGTCCACGCCGAAGAAGAGATGGCAGGTGACAATCTGTCCATCTTCGATGTTGAGCACGTTATTCTCACTGGTGAAATCACTGAGCGGCAGCAAGATCGCGACACAGGTGAGTGGAAGTACCTTGTTGAGGGTGAAACCATTGCCGGTGACTTGGCGGTCGTCGTTGCCAAGCTGAGCATAACCAACAAGCTGGTGATGATCACCGTCTATGTAGTGTGAGGGAAGATATGATCTGTGACATTTGTGGTCAAGAAGGCGCCCGCGTTCGTCACGTGACGCGTAGTTACGGCCGAGGCAAGGATTTGCTGGTCATCGAGAACATCCCTGTGGTCAGTTGCCCACATTGTGGGGAGAGTTACCTGACTGCCGAGACGTTGCACGAGATTGAGCGCATCAAACTGCACCGCAAGAGTTTTGCTCAAGAGCGCCCTGTATCTGTAGCTGTTTTTGCCTAGAGTTGCAGCTCTGAGCATCCAGGGCACGCGAACACCTAGCTGGAGGCGACCACGCTTCGGGCACGTCGTATCGGCTTAAGGTGTTGGAGCACGAAGCTCACGAAAGCACACGAAATGCACGAAACCCTTTGGGCCCGTTTTGAGGCGGAACGCCGCCGGGTGGTTGAGGGTGAGATCGTGGGGGAGGAGGTGCATCTGGCACTCGCTCCGTCCAGCGTAGGCAGTGCCGAGGTTAAGGGGCAAGATATGTGTGAAGAATACCCAAAAGTAAGACATCGAAAGGAGAACCACCATGAACATCGAAAAAGCAAACGCCGAAGCCACTGAGCGAATGATGGAGGCCCGACCAGTGCTGGTGGGGCTGGGCAAGGCGCAGGATGTGATACCGGACATGCGCGATAACTTGCTGCTGCACGCCGGGCCGCCCCTGACCCTTCGGGGTGCCTCCTTCGGCTTCGCTCAGGACAGGCCTCAGGGCGGAGCCTGGGAGCGAGCCTCCGGGCCGATGCGCGGGGCGATTACCGGGGCCTTGATTTTCGAGGGGAAGGCCAAAAACGAGGCCGAAGCCCAGGCTCTGGTGGAATCGGGCGAGGTCGAGCTGGAACCCTGCCACCACCACGGGGCCGCCGGGCCGATGGCGGGCCTCATCGCGCCTTCCATGTCGGTGTACATCATCGAGAACAAGACTCACGGCAACCAGAGCTTCTCAGGCCTGAACGAGGGCTACGGCAAGGTGCTGCGCTACGGCGCGTACAGCGAAGAGGTGCTGGCCAAGCTGCGCTGGATGGAGGAGGTGATGGCCCCCGTCCTGGCCGAGGCCGTCGTCGCCAGCGGCGGGATTGACATCCGCGCCCTGCTGGCCGAAGCGCTGCACATGGGCGACGAGGGGCACAACCGCAACAAGGCCGGCTCCATCCTGTACACGGCCAGACTGGCACCGTTCATCGCCAAAGCGGCCCCTGACCCCGGCGTCGCCGCCGACGTGCTCAAGTTCCTGGGCGACAACGCTCTGAGCGTGCTCAACCCGGTGATGGCGGCCTGCAAGGCCATGGCCGACGCCGCCCACGGCATCGAGGGCAGCACCATCGTGACGGTGATGGCCCGCAACGGCACCGACTTCGGCATCCGCGTCAGCGGGCTGGGTGACCGCTGGTTCACCGCCCCGGTCGCTACTCCGAAGGGCCTCTACTTCCCCGGCTTCACCGCCGAGGACGCCAGCGGCGACATCGGCGACAGCACCATCACTGAGACGGCGGGCATCGGCGGCTTCGCCATGGCCGCCGCGCCGGCCATCGTCACCTTCGTCAGCGGCACGCCCCAGGACGCCATCAACGCCACCCTGGAGATGTACGAGATCACCTACGCCGAGCACAGGTACTTCACCATCCCCCCGCTGGATTTCCGCGGCACGCCAACGGGCATTGACATCCGCAAGGTGGTGGAGAAAGGCATCACCCCGCGGGTCAACACCGGCATCGCCCACAAGGACGCCGGCGTGGGGCAGATCGGGGCCGGGCTGGTGCGCCCACCGATGGAGATGTTTGAGGAGGCGGTGGTGGCGTTTGCGGAGAAGTATGGGTATTAGAGATTAGATATTGGATATTAGATATTGGGGATTGGAGGTTGGGGATGGTGCTGAAGTTTGAGGAGTTGGAGGTGTTGCGGGCTGCCGAAGGTATTGCGGGCAGGAGCACACATCCCAGTTGACCGATCTGGCCCGCCAACTGAATGCCTTCGCCGCCGACCTGAAGGCCAAACGTCGCGGCGAACAGCCACAACCCAAAGCGGTACGCGAAACTGCTCCTGAGTACCTGTCCGATTGGCTAGTCGAAGCTCCAACGCCCCTGTTCACCGAAGACGAACTCCAATGGCTCCAAACCATCAATATCTAATATCCAATACCCAATACCCAATATCCAATACCCAATATCTCAAAAGGGAGGAATGACAATGGATCGCGAACACTTTATCAAAATCATGGACACCGCCAAGCTGTACGACCTGACCCAGGACTGCAGCATCTTCACCCCCCCATGGCCGGGGGAAAAGGCGCTGGAAGTGCACTTTTTCAAGAGGGTCACTGGCGCGTATGGCGGCGGACAGGGGGCCAACGGCCAGATCCTCAACTGGAGCAACACCGTGGGCACCCACCTGGTGGGAGAGAGGGCCTTCCACTCCGGGGGCCGGGCCATCGCCGACGTCCCGCTGCGGGATCTGTGCGGGCCTGGGGTAGTGGTGGACATCTCTGACCTGGTATCCGACTACAGCCTGTACACGCCGGAGATGATCACCAGCCGGGCGACGGTCAAAAAGGGAGACATCCTGATCATCAATACCGGCTACCACCGCTACTCCTGGGATCAACCGGACGTGTACAACCCACAGGCCCAGGGCGGGGTCGAGTCCAAGGAATTCGGCTTCCTGGTGAGACACCCCGGCCCTTCTCCCGATTTCTTCAAATGGGCCATGGATATGCAGCTCAAGGTGGTCGGGGTGGACTGCGGCT
>VGOG01000081.1 GCA_016875995.1 Chloroflexota bacterium | reverse complement strand
TGGTGGTGATGAAGCACGCCCTGCGCAATGCTTTGATCCCCACCGTGACCGTGGTGGGACTGCAGGTGGGAGTCCTCCTGGGCGGCAACATGATCGTGGAAACAGTCTTTGGCTGGCCCGGCTTAGGTCGTCTGGTAGTCAGGGCTATCTTCGCCCGCGATTTCCCTCTGGTACAGGGCGCGGTGATGGTCTACGCCTTTACCTACGTGATGGCGAATTTGATCGTGGATGTGTTGTACACGTACCTCAACCCGAAGATTACGCTGTAAGGGACAAGGGACTAGGGGCAAGGGACTAGGGGCAAGGATAACCTGGTCCCTGATTCCTAATCCCTGATCCCTGATCCCTTGTCCCTAATCCCTGATCCCTGATCCCTGATCCCTTGTCCCTAATCCCTGATCCCTTGTCACTTGTCCCTAATCCCTGATCCCTTGTAACGCAAGACGATTGTCATGGAACAAGTTTCTACACTTCGAGCAACCTTTTGGTACGCGCTCCGCATCCAGCTCCGGCTCTTGTGGCAGAACCTGCTGGGTTTCCTGGCCGAACTGCGTGGTCGTCCCCTGGCATTGCTGGGAGGGATCGTCGTCCTGGCCTACGTGCTGGCGGCAATCTTTGCTCCCCACATCACGACCCATGACCCCAGCAGGGGCAACCTGAGACACCGCCTCCTCCCGCCGGCGTGGGAGGCCAGTGGTAACCCGGCCTACCTCCTGGGGACGGACGAGCAGGGGCGCGACCTTCTCACCCGCATCATCTACGGTGCCCGCATCTCTTTGGCGGTGGGGCTCCTCTCCGTGGGCATCTCGGTGGCAATAGGGACCGCACTGGGTGCCCTGACAGGCTACTATCGAGGCCGCTTCGACGAAATCGTCTCCCGCTTCGCCGAACTTCTCCTGGCCTTTCCCTTTCTCATCTTCGCCATCGGGGTCATGGCCTTCCTGGGGCCGGGGTTCACGAACCTGATCATGGCCCTGACCTTCAAGGGCTGGGTGGAATTCTTCCGCCTGGTGCGGGGGGAGATGATGGCCGAGAAAACCAAGGAGTACGTGGAGGCGGCCAAGGTGGTGGGCCAGTCCCACAGAGTCATTATCGTCAGCGAGATCCTGCCCAACATCATCCACTCCGTCTTCGTCCTGGGCACCCTGCGCACGGGGTTCATGATCATCACGGAGGCCAGCCTGAGCTTCCTGGGCCTGGGCATCCAGCCGCCCACCCCGGCCTGGGGTTCCATGGTGGCCGCCGGCCGTGACTACCTGCTCACCTCCTGGTGGGTTTCCACCATGCCCGGCATAGCCCTCCTGATCCTGGTTCTGGCCATCAACCTGTTTGGTGAGGGGCTGCGGGACATCCTCGACCCGCGGCTGAAGATAGAGTAAGGGACTAGGGATCAGGGACTAGGGCCAAGGGACCAGAGGTCAGAGAGTGCCTAGTCCCTGATCCCTAGTCACTAGTCCCTTCCAAGGAGGTCAGCCAGCGGATCGCGGCCATCGTGGCTGAGGTAGAGGGAAGGTAGGAGTCAGAGCGTGGAAGCCCAAATAGAGGCCCTGTTGGAATTGAGGAACCTGACCACGGTCTTCCCCCTCAAGCGGGGCGTGGTGCAGGCGGTGACCGGCGTGGACCTGACCCTGGGCCGGGGGGAGATCCTGGGCCTGGTGGGGGAGTCGGGATGCGGCAAGAGCGTGACCATGCTCTCTATCCTCAGGCTGGTCCCCTACCCGGGTCAGACCGTGGCCCACGGAGTCGTCTTCGAGGGACGCGACCTGCTGAAACTTCCGCCGGGCGAGATGCGCAAGGTGCGAGGCAGGGACATCGCCATGATCTTCCAGGATCCCATGTCCACCCTCAACCCCGTCTTCTCCATCGGCGAGCAGATCGGTGAGTCCATGCGCATCCACGGCTTGCTGGACGGCGTTGGCCTCCGTCTCCCCTGGCCTTTCGATCGTTCCAGCCGACGGGCCGAGCGGGAAAGGGTTTTACAGATGCTGGCAGAGGTGGGCATCCCGGCCCCCGCCGAGGCCTCGCGGCGCTACCCCCACGAGTACAGTGGAGGAATGCAGCAGCGGGCCCTCATCGCTATCGCCCTCTCTTGTGAGCCCAAGGTCCTCCTGGCTGATGAGCCCACCACCGCCCTGGACGTCACCGTCCAGGCTCAGATCATGGACCTGCTGAACCGCATCAATCGAGAACGCGGCACCAGCATCATCCTGGTCACCCACGACCTGGGGCTGGCCGCCGAATTCTGCCAGAACATCGCTGTCATGTACGCCGGGCGTATCGTGGAGAAGGGAGCTACCGACAAAGTAACCGAAGATCCCAGGCACCCCTACACTCATGGGCTGTTGGCCTGCATCCCGCGCATCCGGGGGGAGCGGAAAAAACTCGATCCCATCCCTGGGGCCGTGCCCGATCTGATCAACCTGCCCCCGGGCTGCGCCTTCCACCCTCGCTGCTCGTTCGCCCGGCAGGAGTGTCTGGGCCACGATATCCCGCTGGTGGAGGTCGAGCCTGGGCGCGTGGTCAGATGTATCCTGTACACGGAAACGCGATAACCGATGAACGATAGGACGCCCCTGGTCGAAGCCAGCCAGGTCAAAAAATACTTTTTCGTGCGTTCCAGCCTGCTGACCAGGGTCCTGGCCCGTCGGCAGGACATCGTGGTGCGCGCCGTGGACGGCGTGGACCTCCACATCCACCCTGGGGAGACGCTGGGCCTGGTGGGGGAGAGCGGCTGTGGCAAGACCACTCTGGGCCGGGTGCTGGTGCGCCTGTATCAGCCCACGGCCGGGCAGGTGTTTTTCGATGGTCACCTCGTATCTGGCCAGCCTGAGCCACCCTCTCTCCTTGTCACCCCCTCACCTCTTCGCGGGGGCTTCCATCGTGCGGCGCAGCTCATCTTCCAGAATCCTTACTCCTCCCTCAACCCGCGCAAGACGGTGCGACAGATCATCGCCGTGCCGCTGAGCAAGCGTGGCGTCACCGGCGTCAAGGCCCAGGAAGAAGAGACTCTCCGCCTGCTGGAGCGAGTGGGGTTGAGCCGGCGTCACATTGACCAGTACCCTCACCAGTTCAGCGGCGGCCAGAGGCAGCGCATCAGCATCGCCCGCGCCCTGGCCATGCGCCCCAGGTTCATCGTGGCCGACGAGCCCGTATCATCCCTGGACGTTTCTATCCAGGCTCAGGTACTGGAGCTGTTGATCGAGCTACAGGAGGAATACGGGCTGACCTATCTCTTCATCACCCATGACCTGCGGGTGGTGCGCCACATCAGCAACCGGCTGGCAGTCATGTATCTGGGCAAGATCGTGGAGGTGGCTAACACCGACGAGCTTTTCGCCAACCAACTGCACCCCTACAGCCAGGCCCTGTTGGCTGCTATACCACGCTTCTCCAAAGAGTTCCGGCGGCAACGCATCATCCTACCAGGCACTGTACCCAGTCCCATCAACCCGCCCTCCGGCTGCCGCTTCCACCCGCGCTGCTTCGCCAAGAAGGGGGAAATCTGCCAGGAAGAAGAGCCAGCGCTCATCACCGTCGGGGATGGACATCAGGTCGCGTGTCACCTTTATCCAGGGCAAGGGACCAGGGACAAGTGACCAGGGACCAGGGACCAGGGACAAGTGACCAGGGACCAGGAGTGCCTGGTAGTCCCTTGTCCCTTGTCCCTTGTCACTAGCCCCTTACTCGCATGAACGTCATCAGCCTAGAGGGAAACCACTACCAGATGGGTTATCAACACGGCCTTCAGGCCCGAGAGCTGCGCCCCCTCATTGTGAAGGCCATCGAAATGCAATTCGGCCAGATCGAGCGAGATCGCCCCGATGAACCGTTCGAGGCTTTGATACACGAAACTGTGGAATTGCTTCGAGAAGCCGATGTCCGGATGCTGGAGATGATTCGTGGCCAGGCCGAGGGATTGGAGATCGAGTTTGAGACGCTGTTGCGCTACGGGTTGGTCACGTACCTGCGCGATGTCCTGGTGACCAAAAGAAGGCCAGGCGTCGAGGGTTGCACCACCTGGGCGGCCTCGGGGCCGGCTACCGCCGACGGGAGGCCCATCCTGGTCAAGAACAGGGACTCCAGCCCTGAGCATCTGCCCCTGCAACTGGTCGTGAAAGCCCAGCCCGAGGTCGGCTACCGCTATGTCTGTGTCACCAGCGCCGGCAGCCCAGGTGTCTTCTGCGCCGGGGTGAACGAAGTGGGGCTAGCCGTCGCCGATACGCACGTCTGCTCTACGGACATCGGGCCGGGACTGCCGGACTATTCGTTGATGATGCACATCCTGGAGGAACATAACAGCGTGCGTTCAGCGTTGGACCATCTCCGCTCGGTGAGACGTATGGGGCGAAACAACCTCATCCTCGCCGACGCCAGCGGCGATCTGGCTGTCTTCGAGATCGGCCACACCGACTGCGGGCTCATTGAGGCCGATAACCATATCCTGGTGAACACCAACCACTTCGTCAGTTCCGGCCTGAAAGATCATTTCGTGGACACCGACCCCCCTCCACTGAAGGGAAACTCCTTTCACCGCTGGGCGAAGGTGAGAGGCGAACTGGAGGATGCCCATGGTCGCATAGATGTGGCTTTCGCCAAACGGTTAATGGCCTGGCACGGCGGCCCTTTGGATTCCCTCTGTCGGCATGCGGCGCCCAATTGGCGTAAGGGGACCCTTTCCACAACCATCTTTTTGCCTGCAGGTACGGGGGGTTGCTCTCATCCCAACTTCCTATTCTGCCATGGTCACCCCTGCCAGGCGGCGTATGAACATTTCACCGTTTGAACACCATTTCTTGACCTGGGTTTTCCAGACAAGCAGGACAAGATGGCATCACCAGTGAGGAGGAAAACTGATGAAGTTGATCGCAGCCATGGTACAAGATGAAGATGTGGACGAACTCCTGGGCACCCTGATGGAAACCGGCTGCCGGGCGACCAAGATCCAGACTTCCGGAGGCTTCCTGCGAGGTTCCAACAACATCGTGCTCATCGGCGTGGAAAAAGACAGAGTAGAGCAGGTGCTGAAAGTGCTCCAGACGCACTGCCACTCGCGAACCCAAACCATCCACCCGAGCGAGGCTTCTTATCTGTCGGATAGCATCACCGTGACCATTGGTGGGGCCACGGTGTTCGTCTGGGACGTGGAGAGGTACGAGAGGTTGTAAGCGCTATGCAACGGCGCGAAACTGGCGGTTTCGAACCGCCCGGTGACGAACCGCCCGCCGGAGCGGTGCTCCTGATTGATTTCGGCAGCACCTACACCAAACTTGTGGCCGTGGACCTGGACGAAGGCCGCATCGTAGGTCAAACCCAGAGCCTGACCACTGCCGAAACGGACATCACCCTCGGCCTGAGGAAAGGTTTGCGGCAATTGGAGGAAGCCGGGCTCCCTGCCGCCGTATTTCGACATCGCCTGGCTTGTTCCAGCGCCCGCGGGGGCCTCACGATGATCGCCATCGGCTTGGTGCCCAAGCTGACCCTGGAAGCCGCGCGCCGGGCTGCTCTGGGGGCGGGGGCCAGGATCCTGCGCTCCTACGCCCACAAACTCTCGCCGGCGGAGCTGGAGGAGATCGTGGGCCTGAAGCCGGACATGATCCTGCTCGCCGGCGGCACCGACGGCGGCGATTACGGCGTCATCGTCTACAACGCCCACCTGCTGGGCCACACCAACCTGTCCGCACCCATCGTCGTGGCGGGCAACAAAGACGCCATCCCCCTGGTCCAGGAGGCTTTTGGCGGCCGAGAGGAGGTATATTTCACCGAAAACGTCTTGCCCTCGCTGGGTCAGCTCAACGTGGAACCGGCCCGCGCCTGCATTCGCCAGCTCTTCATGGAGAAGATCGTCGAGGCCAAGGGCATGCGCAACGCGGAGCAGTTCGTGCACCACGTGCTCATGCCCACCCCTATGGCCGTGCTCCGGGCCGCCCGGCTTCTGGCCGAAGGGACAGGCCGGGAACGGGGCCTGGGGGAGCTGATGGTCATTGACGTGGGCGGTGCCACCACAGATGTCCACTCCGTGGCCGGAGGCGAGCCCACCCAAAAAACGGTGGTGATGCGCGGCCTGCCGGAACCCTACGCTAAACGCACGGTGGAAGGGGATCTGGGCCTCCGTGTCAGCGCCGTTTCCCTTTTAGCCGCTGTGGGCGAAGAGCGATTGTCAGAGTTCATCGGCCTTCCCGACCTGAACCTGCCGGCCATCGCCCGGCGGCTGGCGACCCCCCTGGCCGCGGTGCCTGCCGCAGCCCGGGACATAGCTATTGATCTGGGAATGACCAAAGCCGCCGTGCGCCTCAGCGTGGAGCGTCACGTGGGCACTCTGAGGGAGCATTTCCTGCCCGAAGGCTTCTGCTACATCCAGGAGGGAAAGGACCTGACCCGCCTGCCCACGCTCATCGGCACCGGCGGGCCGTTTCACTATCTGAAAGAACGCCGCCAGGCTCTGGAGGAGGCGCTTTACCGCCCGCAGGACCCCTTCCTGCTGCGGCCCAAGAACCCCCGCCTGTACGTGGACCGTCGCTACATCCTGTGGGCTATGGGCCTGCTGGCGGATATTGTCCCTGGTGTAGCTTTGAGGATGATGAAAGAAAACCTGGAGGAAGTATGAGGAATCCAAAATCCAAAATCCAAAATCCAAAACTCAGGGTTGCTGTTTTGGGCGCAGGAAATGGCGGCCATGCCATGGCCGGACAACTGGCTCTCAAGGGTCTCCCTGTCAAAGTCTATAACAAGTTCGAGGAAGAGATCGTTCACCTGAGGGAGCGGGGCGGGGTGGCTCTGGAAGGTGTCGTTGAAGGATTCGGCCCGCTCGATCTGGTGACCACCGACATCGCCCCCGTCGTTGCCGACGCCGACGTGATCATGGTGGTCGTCCCCGCGTTTGTCCATCGCTTCATGGCTGAGGTCTGCGCCCCCCACCTGCGCGACGGCCAGATCGTCGTCCTCAACCCAGGTCGGACAGGAGGGGCATTGGAATTCTCTAACGTTCTTAAGGAAAAGGGTGTCGAGGCCAGGGTGCTGATCGCTGAAGCCCAAACTCTGATCTACGCTTGCCGCATCTCTGGGCCAGCCCGGGTGGACATCAAGGGCATCAAGAGGGGAGTGCGCCTGGCCGCCCTTCCGGCTACCGACACGGGTCAGGTGCTGGAGACGGTTAGCCGTCTGTACCCGGAGTTCGTCCCCGCAGCCAACGTCCTGGAGACCAGCCTGGACAACATCGGAGCTGTCTTCCATCCGAGCACGGTGGTGTTGAACACCAACCGCATCGAGGCCGGCGAGGACTTCGACTTCTACCAGGGGATGACCCCCACGGTCACCCACTTTCTGGAGGCGATAGATAAGGAGCGACTGGCGGTGGCCCAGGCCTTTGGGGTGGGGACCGAATCGGCTAAGGACTGGCTGCTGAGAACCTACGAGGGAGTCCTAGGCGACACCCTCTACGAGCGCATCCAGAGCACCGAGGCCTATCACGGGCTGAAAGCGCCCAAAACCCTGAATGTGCGCTACATCACCGAGGACGTGCCCACCGGCCTGGTGCCCATCGCCTCCCTCGGCGAGCTGGCTGGCGTTCCCACCCCAGCCTGCCGGGCGATAGTGGATGTCTGCTGCGTTCTGTTCGACCGTGATTTCTGGCAGGAGGGGCGAAATGTGAAGAACCTGGGTCTGGCGGGAATGAGCGTGGACGAAATCGTGGCCCTGGTTGAGGGAAGGTGAGGTCTGTGAAAACGTCGCTTACTTCGGCAAAGCTCAGTACAAGCCGGGTGGCTGTGTTGGGTGCTGGCAACGGCGGGCACGCTATGGCCGGCCATCTGGCTCTCCAGGGAGTGCCGGTCAGGGTCTACAACCGATCCCAGGCTCGGATCGCCGCCATGCAGGAGCAGGGGGGCGTCCAGGTCGAGGGCGTTGCGGAGGGATTCGGCGGCATTAAGGCAGCCACCACCAACCTGGCTGAGGCTCTGGCCGACGCCAAATTGATCATGGTGACTGTGCCAGCTTCCGCCCACGGAGAACTGGCTCGTGCCTGCGCTCCTCATCTGCGCGATGGCCAGGTAGTGGTTCTGAACCCCGGCCGCACCGGCGGGGCCCTGGAGTTCGCGGCCACCCTGAGGGCGGAGAATGTTACGGCTCAGGTCAGCGTCGCTGAGGCCCAGACCCTGGTTTACTCCTGTCGCCTGGTGGAACCAGGTCGAGTACGCATCCTGAGCATCAAGAATCGCGTATTGCTCTCGGCCCTGCCCGCCACCGACACGGAGCGGGTTATGGAGCTGGTGGGCCAGATTTATGCAGAGTTTGTTCCAGCGGCCAACGTGCTGGAGACTGGCTTCAACAACATCGGCGCCGTCTTCCATCCCAGCCTGATGCTGTTCAACGCCAATCGCATCGAGGCTGGGGAAGAATTCTACTTTTACCGCGACATCACCCCTCATCTCGGCCGCTTCCTGGAAGCTATAGATGAGGAGCGCCTGGCTGTGGCTCGAGCCTTCGGCGTTCGAGCTGAGTCGGCTGGCGAATGGTTGGCCCACGCTTACAGCGGAGTCTCGGGCCGCGACCTGTACGAAGAGATCCGCAATGTCCCGGCTTATCAAAAAGCCGAAGCCCCAACCTCCCTCGATGACCGCTACCTCACCGAGGACGTCCCCACCGGCCTGGTGCCTATCGTTGCCTTCGCTGAGGTGGCTGGCGTCGCCGTGCCCATCAGCCGTTCCCTGGTTCACATCGCCTGCGCTCTGCTGGGACGCGATCTCTGGGCCGAAGGACGCCGTTTGGACAGGCTGGGCCTGGCGGGGATGAGCGTGGAGGGGATTATCCACTACGTCAACTATCTTTACACCGAGGAGGTAACGAAGTGAATCAGAAGATCTTGGGCGGTTCCCTGGGCGAGTGCGTTCACGTTGCTGGAGTCCTCAATTTCCTCAGAATGGCCGAGGAGCAGGGCTATCACGCGGAGTTCACCGGGCCGGCTACTTCGATCGCTGAATTTCTGGCCGCGGCCAGGGAGGTGGATCCCGACATCCTGGCGGTCAGCTACCGCCTGACTCCGGAGAATGCCACCATCTTGCTGGCCGATTTTAAGCAGGCCTGCGAGGAGGAAGGGTTTCTGAACAAGAGGTTCGTCTTCGGCGGGACGCCGCCGGTGGCCGAGGTGGCCAGACAAACGGAGCTGTTCGAGGCCGTGTTCAGCGGCGAGGAGCCGCCTGAGGCGGTCATCGCCTACCTCAAGGGCAGGCCCTGGGAGGAGATGAGGGCAGAGGATTATCCCACCGAGACAGTGGAGCGCATTCAATGGAAGGCGCCTCTTCCCATCTTGCGCCACCACTTTGGCATTCCCGCCGACACCATCCAACCTACGGTGGAAGGGATCGAGAAGATCACTGAGGCAGGTGTGTTGGACGTGGTGTCCCTGGGCCCCGATCAGGATGCCCAGCAGAACTTCTTCCATCCTGAGAGGCAAGACCCGAAGCGCAAGGGAGCCGGAGGCGTGCCTTTCCGCACTGAGGACGACTTGAGGGCCCTCTACGCCGCCACCCGGCGGGGCAATTACCCCCTGATGCGCTCGTACTCGGGCACCGCTGACCTGCTGCGCTACACGGAAGTGCTGCGCCGCACCATCAACAATGCCTGGTGCGCCACCTCTCTATTTTGGTTCAACGTCATGGATGGGCGGGGGCCACTTTCCCTGCGGGATTCCATCCGCGATCACATGGTCCTGATGAGGTGGCATGGGGAGCGGAACATCCCGGTAGAGGGGAACGAGCCTTATCACTGGGGATTGCGGGACGCTCACGATGCCGTCATCTGCGCCGACTCCTACATCTACGCCCACGTAGCCAAGAAGATGGGGGTACGGGATTACATCACCACCTACATGTTCGAGACCCCACCCCACCTGTCGAACAAGATGGACCTGGCCAAGGCCCTGGCCCAGGTCGAGTTGGCCGAGTCCTTCGCCGATGAGAGCCTCCGCATCATCTGCCAGACCCGCACCGGCCTGATGAGTTATCCCGTGGACCCCAGTTACGCTCGCGCTCAGCTTGTCGCCTCGGTTTACCTCCAGATGGCCCTCAAGCCATCCATCGTCCACGTGGTGGGCTACTGTGAGGCCCACCATGCCGCCACCGCTGAGGAGGTCATCGAGAGCTGCAAGATGGCCACCAGGGTCATCCAGAATTGCCTCTACGGCATGCCCGACATGACCAAGGACCCGGAAGTGCAGCGGCGCAAGGACGAACTGGTGGAGGAGGCGATGGTCATCGTGGAGGCCATCCAGCAACTGGGGGCCGGCAAGGCTGATGATCCCTTGACTGAGCCTGATGTCCTGGCCCGGGCAGTGGAAATCGGCCTCCTGGATGCACCTCAGCTCAAGGGGAATCCCTACGCCTGCGGGAAAGTGCGCACCAAAATCATCAACGGGGCAAACTATGCCGTGGACGAGGAGGGGAATATCCTCAACGAGAAGCAGAGGATAGAGCGAATCTCTGCCGACTTGTGATTCACTCCCCCATCAGTTGCAGAACCAACTCCCGCGAACGGGGGCGGTTGTCGAAGTCAATGAACACAATCTGCTGCCAGGTGCCCAGGGCGAGCCTTTGGTCCACGAAAGGCACGGTCAAAGAGGCGCCCAGGAGCGAGGCCCTCACGTGGGCGTGACCGTTGCCGTCGCCCCAGCGCAGATTATGCTGATAGGGGATGTTGGTGGGGACGAGGCGGTCGAAGAGGTTCCGCAGATCGGAGAGCAAACCTGACTCGTACTCCACGGTAGTGACCCCGCCTGTCGAGCCAGTCACGAACACGGTGACCGTCCCATCCTTCAAGCCCGAACCGGCCACCTCCTGGGCCACCTCTCTCGTTATATCAACGATGTGACAATCCCCCTTGGTCTTCAGCCCTATTCTCCTGGTGACTACCATATCACTCCTCCTGAAAGTGACCAGGGATCAGTGACCAGGGATCAGGGGGACCTAGTCCCTAGTCCCTTGTCCCTTGTCCCTAGTCCCTAGTCCCTAGTCCCTAATCCCTTGTCCCTAATCCCTGTTTACCTCGATCTCGAAATCTAAGGGCACCACCTGGATCCAGGTGTTGCCCGGCTTCAGTGGGATGGGGTTGCCCGCCTGGTCAACGAAGCGAATCAGGTCGTGGCGTTGTGGTCTGACCCATTTCCCCTCGAAGGCCTGGCCATCGCGGAAGACGATGGCCTTGCCCTCCCCCCACAATTGGATCTCGATAGAGTAGTAAATGCGAGGCCCGGTGCTGTCTTCGACGATGTCCGTATCCACGTGATGGGCGTAGACCGCCACCACGTTCCTGGCGGCGATTTGCTCACCGGTCAGCTCGTCTCCATGCGGCTCCCCGAAGATGGAACGCAGGTAAGCCTGGCGTGCCGGGTCGTATTGGTACTCCGCCGAGCCGTATTTAGGCACATAGAGGATCTCGATGCTCGTGGCCGGGCTGCCGCCCTCTGGCGGCTCCTCGGAGAAGATCCACCCCGAAAGGTCCTGGCGTTGGTTCAAGCCCCTCTCTTCAGCGACCTCCCACAGGGCCTGGGTGTCGCTAAAGAGGGTGTGTTCGAGGGCTTTGCCCTCACCGGGGATGTTGCGAAAGCCAGGGTGACCATAGTCGGGGGATATGACCCTGTCGAAGAAGTCCGATTTTTGAATTCTCTGCTTCACCCCGCCGCTGGCCCCGGAGTAGGCGAACATGGCCTTGAACATGGCCGGGATCTCCAGGTCTATGAGGCGAGCGCTACGGATGGAGCCCACCTTTTCCACGTCCTTGCACAGGAAGATAGCGGTCAGGCGGGTCAGGCCGGCCTCGGACAGATGCTCGAAGACGACGTCGGCGTAGCTCAGGCCCGCCTGGGGGCGCACGATGGGCGGGAAGTTAGAGATCTTCACCGCCAGGGGGCGTCGCTCCAGGACTGTGACATCGCTCACCCCCTCGCCAGTGAGGGGACAAACGCCCGGCCACGACGTCGGCACGGGCGTGGGTGTACTAGTACTAGTCGCTGTGGGGAGCTGGACGCTGATGGGAGTAAGGGTGGAGGTCAGTTTGGGAGTGGCCGTGGGCGGCGGCACCGTGGGAGTAGCTGTGGGCAGGGGGGTGGGCGTAGCTGGCGGCCTGAGTGTCTTGGTAGGTGTGGGGGTGGGGGCTGGGGAGGGACTGCAGCCGCTGAGGAGGGGTAGCAAGAACAGCCCAGCGATGACGCAAAGGCAAAGAAAAACGCTCGTCCTTGAAGCTGTTTTACCTATCATGATTGTTCTGACCTCCGGTAAGGGATTTCGAATAGCCGAGTATATTATAGCTCATCTGCCCCGATTAGACCAGCGCATCCATTCGTGTAAAATGTTACCGACTGGACAAGCATTGGCTTCAGGCTGAAGGTCGCAGGTCTTTCACGTTGAGTTGCAATCGCTTCTCCTCGTTCCACTCGTTGACTTCCAGGGAGTAGACGACGTCAATGTAGCGAGGAAGCCGGTCGGCCCATTGGCCCTGGTGGAAGGCGATGGCGTCCCAAACGACCCGGCCATCGGTCAGGGCGAGCTTTAGATGGTGTCCCTCGGTGCCTACAGCGCGGGCGTCCCGCACGATAGTTCGGCGGCTCAACAGGAGGGGAGAGGGATTAGCGTAGCCACAGGGTTCTAACTGGGTCAGCAGGGCCTGGGTAGCCCAATCCACGTCGGATAGTGCGACCTCGGCGTCAATGGGGAGCGTTGGTGTTAGGTCCACTCCTTCCAGTTGTTCAGCAGCCAACTCCCTCAAACGTTCCCGCAGGGCCTCCAGGTTGTCATTAGCTACGGTAAAGCCGGCGGCGGCAGCGTGGCCGCCGTATTTAATGAGGAGGTCGCTGCATTGATCCAGGGCGGCGGTGATGTTGAACTCAGGAATGCTGCGCGCCGAGCCGTGGCTTTCCTCCGCCCCCAACTCAACGACCAGGCTGGGGCGGTAGAACTCCTCTGTCAGGCGGCCGGCTACCAGGCCGACGATGCCGGCCAGGAAATCCTCGGCGGCCACGAAGAGGAGCTTCTCGGTCTCGACAGCCATCATCACCTGCTCCCGCGCCCGCTCCAGGGTCTCTGCGGTCAGGCGTTGACGATGCTGGTTTAGTTCCTCCAACTGCCGGGCCAGATTGGCAGCCTGATCTGGGGAGCGGCAGAGGAGGAGATCGTAGCTGGTGGTGGCATCGTCCAGACGTCCGGCCGCATTGAGGCGCGGCCCTAAGATGAAACCGATGGTCGTGGCATCAATCTGGCCCAGCTTCAGCCCGGCCTGGGCGATCATGGCCCGCAGGCCCAGACGCTGAGGATCGTTCAGCCTTTCCAGCCCTTGCTTGACCAGCCTCCTGTTCTCTCCTAATAATGGGGCCAGGTCGGTCACCGTGCCCAGGGCAGCCAGGTCTAGCAAGTCTTCTTCGTTTACACTTACCTTACCCTTCGCCACAGGCACCTGGCGATTGGCTTTCAGGAGGGCCTGGGCCAGCTTGAAAGCCACCCCTACCCCCGCCAGGTCCTTGAAGGGGTAACGACAGTCGGACTGTTTGGGGTTGATCACTGCCAGGGCCGGAGGGACCTCCTCGCCCACCGAGTGGTGATCGGTGATGATGAGGTCCAGGCCCAGCTTTTTCCCGCAGGTGACCTCCTCGATGGAACGGATGCCGCAATCAACAGTCACCACCACCCCAACGCCCTGAGATGCCAGATGGTGTAAGGCATTGGTGTTCAGGCCATAGCCCTCGTCCACTCGATGGGGGATGTAGGGCATCACCCTGGCTCCGAGGGCCGAGAGGGTCTCCACCAGGAGGGCGGTAGCCGTCACCCCATCGGCGTCGAAATCGCCGTAGACGGCCACGAGTTCCCCATCGCGAATGGCCTGGCGGAGGCAAGTCACGGCCTCGTTCATCCCTTTGAGGCGAAAAGGGTTGTCGTCGGGGGCAGTGCCGGCCAGGAAATCATGGACAGCCTGAGGAGCGGTGATGCCACGGTTATAGAGCAACTGGACGATGAGCGGCGAGAGTTGCGGAAAGCGGGCCAGGTGATCTTCCGGCGCTGGCGGCGCTATCTGCCATTTAAGTTTCATCATTACTCAGTTGTAATCATCTCCCAGATGATGGGATACCTGAACTCCTGGCCCAGGGAGCAAACGTAGGCCGCGTAGCAGCCATATCCAATGGCCGCCAGGTTGACCAGGATGCCCAGAGGTATTAAGCAAAAGCCAATCACAACCGCGAACAGCACTGCTATGGCGATCCACATGATCCACGATAGCACCGCCACCACGATCTGGTAGATCAGGGACTGCAGGGCCTGTTTGGCCACGTAGTCCGATTCATCTTTCTTGATCAGCCAGATGACGAAGGCGGCCACAGGGCCCAGAAGGCCGACGGTGATCGCTGCCAGGAGAATGCTCACGTGCGCCAGGATAGCCCACGTCCTCTCATCACTGGTGATCTCGAGTTTTCTAAAAGCCTGCCGGGACGCCTTGACCTCTTCGCTGGTTCCCTTTGTTTCCATCGTACCTTTGCCTCCTTTTCGCTTAGCGAGCTTGGTTCTAATCTAGCCTTATTTTATCACCCTCCTGCGCAGATGTCAATTGAGTTGACAACCAGGGCCTATACGTGATATACTTCTACGAAATAAGGCAACAAGTCAATGAGTTGCGAGGCAACGAGTCGCCTTTCCCCTTGTTGCCTTATTAACTCGTTGCCTCGTTGCCTCAAGAAGGGGGTAGAACGATGGTGAGAGAAGAAATGAAGTTGATCGTAAACCCGGTGGCGGCCAACGGCGCGGTAGGCAAGAACTGGCCGCGCATACGCGACTTCCTACAGGCGGAGGGAGCCAGTTTCGACGCCGTCCTGACCGATGAGCCTGGACATGCCATCCAGTTGGCTCGGCAGGCCCTGGACGACGGCTATCGAATCATCGTGGCCGTAGGTGGGGACGGCACGGTCAACGAGGTGCTCAACGGCCTGGTGATGGAGGGGGCTGTTGACCCAGAGGTGGCTCTGGGCATCATCCCCTGGGGCACAGGAGCCGACTTCTCGCGCACGGCGGGCATCCCCCGCCATTACGTGGAGGCTGGCCGCAAACTGCTGCGCCTCGAGACCCGGCCCGTGGATTTGGGGAGGATAATCTGTCTCCGCGAGGGGCGGGAAGTGGAGCGCTATTTCATCAACGCCGCCGGCCTGGGCTTTGACGGTGAAGTGGCCGACCTGGTAAACCGCAACCCCAAGCTTCTGGGAGGCACGATCCCTTACCTGGCCTGCCTCTTCACTAGCTTGGTGACCTATCGAAACAAGAACGTGGAGCTTTCCTTCGATGGCCAGCGCGTGCGGGGGCGGATCAATTCGGTCATCGTTTGTAATGGGCGTTACCTGGGCGGGGGCATGTTCATGGCCCCAGGAGCCGCGTTCGACGACGGCATGTTCGACGTGGTCATCCTGGGCAACCTCAACAAGCTAGAGGTTGTGGTGAACTTGCCCCGGCTCTACAAGGGCACTCACCTGACCCACCCCAAGGTGAGCTTCTGCCACGCCAGGGAGGTCCACGTCGAAGCCCGAGAGCGCATGTTCCTCCAGGCTGAGGGGGAGCTGATCGGTGAGGCGCCGGCAACTTTCCAAATAATCCCGCGAGCGCTGCGCGTGTTGGTTTGAAAACGTGAAGCGTGAAAACGTCAAACGTGAAGCGTAAAACGTCAAACGTGAAGATGGGGAGGGTTATGGGTGGCTTCACAAGAAGTTGACTTGGTGGTAGTCGGCGGCGTCGTGTTGACTGCCGATCAGGATTGGAACATCTACGATCCTGGCGCGGTGGCGGTGGATGGGGGAGCCATCGTTAGCCTGGGGCCTCACGACGAGGTGGAGCGAGCATATCGCGGGCGAGAGCGAATTGACGCCAGTGGCAAGTTGATCATGCCCGGCCTGCTCAACGCCCACACCCATGCCCCCATGACCCTGTTTCGCGGCATCGCCGATGATGTTCCGTTGGAGACCTGGCTGCGCAAGTACATCTGGCCGGCCGAGGCCAGGTGGGTTGATCCCGACTTCGTTCGCCTGGGCACGCAACTGGCGGCGGCGGAGATGATCCGCTCTGGTACCGTCCTGTTCTGCGACATGTATTTCTTCCAGAATGAAGTGGCCCACGTGTGTAAACAGGCTGGGCTGCGCGTGGTGATCGGAGAGGGGCTGGTGGACTTCCCCAACCCCGATTACAGGACCCCTGAGGAGGGACTCCAACGCAATGAATATCTGCTGCAAAAATGGGGTGATGATTCTCTGGTGATGCCTTCGATCCAGCCGCACAGCCTGTACACTGCTTCATCTGACCTTCTGCGGCAGGCCAAGGCCCTGGCCGATGAGTACGATGTGCCCTACCTGCTCCACGTGGCGGAGACGCGAAGCGAGGTGCAGGAGAGCATCGAAAAGCACAGCCGCACGCCCGTCGGTCGCCTGGCCGACCTGGGCCTGCTGGGGCCCACCACCGTCGCCATCCACGGCGTGCACCTGACCGACGACGACATCGAGCTGTTGGCCCGACACGAGGCCAGCGTGGCCCACTGTCCGGAGAGCCAGTTGAAGCTGGCCTCGGGCTTTACTCCTGTGCCCAAGTTGCTGGAGGCAGGCGTCAAGGTGGGGCTGGGGACCGATGGCGCGGCCAGCAACAACGACCTGAACATGTTTGGCGAGATGGGTACGGCGGCCAGGGTCCACAAGGTGATCGCGGGCGATCCGACGGTGGTGGATGCTCGTCAGGCGCTGAGCATGGCCACCCTGGAAGCGGCCCGCGTGCTGGGATTGGATGACGAGTTAGGTTCGCTGGAGGTTGGTAAGCGCGGGGACATGATCGTGCTGGACCTGGACGTGCCGCACCTGGTGCCGGTGTACGACATCACCTCGCACCTGGTTTACGCTGCCCATGCCAGCGACGTGCGCACGGTCATCGTTGACGGTCGGGTGGTGATGCGGGATCGAGCGCTCTTGACCCTGGACGAGGGTGA